>JAUVPZ010000147.1 GCA_030598395.1 Miltoncostaeaceae bacterium
CGACCAGGTTGCCGTCGATGCCCCAGCCGAGGACGCCGCCGCGAATGCGCTCCCACCTGCTCGCGCCGACGCCCTCGTCGTAGTAGCGCAGCTGGCGGCAGCCGTAGGTGTCGTACACGGCCGTGCGCCTGTAGAGCTGGAAGATGTTGGTGTTGTCGGCTGGGTCCTGCCATGTGCCGTCCAGGTACACCGCAAGGTTCACGTCGGACCTCCCAATGATGATGAGGTGGGACCGGCAGCTGGACGCACCGGTGCCGAGACCGGGTCGGAGCGCTGGCGCAGCCGGTTGATGGCGCTGACGTCCACCTGGAGGCGGGCCCCGGCGCCGGGCACCGGGATGCGCTCTGTCGTTGCGGGGCCGGGATTCTCGACCACGCGCCGGGCCACGATGCGATCGCCCTCGTGCACGGTGATCAGCAGGTGGCGCGCCCGGCGGGGCCCCGCGCCGCCGAGCTCGACGGTGACGTCCAGGTTGCCGCCGGAGTCGATCGCGGCGGCACCGATGCGAAGCTCACGGGGGAACGACAGCGCTCCCAGCCGGTGGGCGAGCCGCCCCAGGAGCACCCGGAGCCGTCGCCGGCGCGTGCGCGCGTGGAACTGCTCCGGGCGGCTCCATTTCGGCTCCTGCAAGGCCGGGCTGCGCGGCCCGTCGCCCACCCGCCGGAGAACCACCGGGACCGTGATGCTGCGCTCGGTGTTGCCCCAGTGCCCGGGCCACTGGGCCCACCCGCCGAAGCGGTGCACCGGCGGGCGCTCGCGCGGCCCGTCGCCGCGTGGGTGGTCGCTGCCGCCGAGGTACAGGTGCGTGCGGGCCGTGAAGTAGGAGGCGTGCGACAGCGGCGCCACGTACACCACCGGGTGCCAGGCCTCGCCGGCGGCGATGGCGCGGCGGGTGGCGTCGCCGAGCCGTCGCGCCTCGCCGGAGTTGTGCTGCGCGTAGGTCATCACCTGCGGGACGCCGTCGGCTGCGACGCCGACCTGCACCAGCTCCCAGTCGCCCTCGTGCTTTCCGAAGCCGAGCAGGTGCTTGGGGTTGTCGTAGTACCAGAGCCAGTACTGCAGCCAGGTGAGGCCTCCGGGCCGCTCGATGGCACGGCCGTAGACCCGCGCCCCGTAGCGGGGCTGGCCGGCCAGGCGCACCGCGTCGCCCTGGCGGTCGGGCGCGAAGCTGAGGGTGTCGTGGCGGTGGGGCTCGAAGCCGTCCGGATAGGCGTCGAGCAGCCCGAGCGACAGCCCCCGGCCCGCCCGCGCGATGACCTCGCCGCTTCTGCGTCGCAGCACGTTGCCGGGGTTCTCGACGGCCGTCTCGGCGGCCAGCACCCGCTCGTCGTACTGGCGGTCGTAGCGGAGCTCCGGGCGGAACCTGGTGAGCAGGTAGGGGTCGAAGCGGTATGCCCCGTCCGCGCTCAGCCGCGCTGCCCCCGGGCCGCCCGGCGCTCGCCGCGAGCCTGGATGGCCGAGTACGCGACGGCGATCAGGGCCAGCAGGCCGGCCACGCCGACCACGGCGGCCAGCACGGCGACGCGTGAGGTCTCGCCGGAGGCCAACTCGATCAGCCCGTAGACGCCGAACGCCACCGCCAGGAGGCCCATGGCAAAGAGGGCGATGTTCGACCACATGGCCGGCGATCGTATCGCCGGAACGCGACCCCGGCGTACACTCGCGCATGTCAGGGCAGTCGGAGGGCGACGGCGGCGCGGCGCGCTTTACGTTCCTGGATACCTGGTTGGTGCCGGCCCGGAGCGAAGCGACGTCGACCCCCAGAGCGGACGGCGCCGGCTCTGGGCTACGGTTGACGGGCGGACGGTCCGCGTCGTCCTTGCGGCCGACGACCCCGACCTCGTCGTCACCGCGTTTCCCGAGGGGGAATGATGCAAGCCGAGTACGACAGCAGAGCCAGGGCGCTCGGGATCACCGTGGTCGACAACGCTGAGCCACGGGCGCAGTACGGGGACGAGGTGGGGCCCGGGTGCGTCGTCGCGGTCGATGACCGGGGCCGAGCCGTCGACGTCGAGTCGCTCGACCCCGAAGAGGGCCTCGGCAGCCTCAAGGCTGCTGCCGAGCGATACCACCTGGACCATGAGGCGCTCGTGGCCGCCGCGCGGGCGGCGCTGGCCGCACCCGATCGCCCCGTTACAGTCGACGTCGGGGCGCGCTCGGCCGCCTGACGCGGGAGCGCAACGCTCGCCGGGTAGCGCGCGGACTACCCCCCGGGCTGGTCGGGGCAGAGCCCCCTCAACGGCGCGCGCACCTCGCCGCCGGGCATGATCGTGTTGAAGAAGGTGGCGCCCTCGAGGTCGGCGCCGCGACCCGGACCGGACGAGCGGGAGGCAACGATGCAACTTCGTGGAGGCGAGACCCGGCTGTATCCGGTGCACAAACGGGTCCGAGCGATCTTCGCCGGGGCGGTCGTCGTGGACACCGTCAGAGCGGTGCTCGTGTACCAGGGAGGGAGGCCCGTTCCGGCCTATGCGTTTCCGCTGGACGACCTCAACGCCGAGCTGCTGGTCGACAGCGAGCACGTTCACACCGATGAGGTCCGCGGACCGGCCAGGCACTGGACACCTCGCGCCGGCGGGCGGGAGGCGCCGAACGCGGTGTGGAGCCATCACGAGATCCAATCCCCGAGGGCGCTGTCCCAGATGGCGTTGATCGACTGGGCCGCCATGGACGCCTGGTTCGAGGAGGACGAGCAGGTGTTCACGCACCCACGTGACCCGTTCGTCCGCGTGGACGTGCTGGCCAGCGGGCGGCACGTCGAGGTGGCGGTGGAGGGCGAGGTGGTGGCCAGCTCGCAGCGGCCTCTCGCGCTGTTCGAGACGAACCTGCCGGCGCGCTGGTACCTGCCCAAGCTGGACGTGCGCATGGAGCTGCTGACCCCAACCGACAGGGTCACCACGTGCCCCTACAAGGGCAAGGCGAGCTACTGGGCGGTTGAGGCCGCCGGTCGGGCGCACCCGGACCTGGCGTGGGAGTACGAAGCGCCGGTGCCCGAGGTGGCGCGGATCGCCCACCACGTGTGCTTCCTGAACGAGCGCGTGGACCTTCGGATCGACGGCGAGCTGCAGCCCCGCCCGAAGACGCACTTCGGCTAGCCCGGTGCCCGCCTCGCGCCGGCGATCGCGAGCCGGTTCCAGCCGTTGGTCGCCGCGATCGCCACGACCAGCTCGGTGAGCTGGGTTCCGGGGAAGTGCCGCGCCGCCTCGGCCACGACCGGCTCGGGGATCGACTCCGCCGCGACCAGGGTGACGCACTCGGTGAGTGCCAGCGC
>JAUVPZ010000034.1 GCA_030598395.1 Miltoncostaeaceae bacterium
CGAACAGGCCCTGCACCTTCTGGCCTCCGTAGAAGCAGGGCTTTCCGATGCGCGCCTCGGCCTGCTTGGCGCCGACGGCGGGGCTCATCCCCGGGCCGCCCCCCGGCTCGGCTCGGCGGCGCTGGTGCGGACCCCGGCTGCTCATGGCGCGTCCTCCCGCCGCGACGGCGAGCGGGGGCCGCTCACCCTCGAAGGCGTATCGTTGAACCCGACACGTAAGCCTATCGCGTGCCCGGCTGAATGCAGTCGGGCCGCGCTCGGGAGGCCGGCTGAGGGTCGCGCTGGCACAGCTGAACACGGTGGTGGGCGACATCGCGGGCAACGCCCTGCGGGTCGGCGAGGCCATCGCGCGCGCCTCCGAGGCTGGCGCGTCGGTCGTGCTGACCCCCGAGCTCGCGGTCACCGGCTATCCGCCGGAGGACCTTCTGCTGCGGCCGGGGTTTGCCACCGACGCCCGCGCGGCAGTGGACGAGATCGCCACAGGCGTGCGGTCCGGAGTGGCCATTGTCGGGTTCCCGGAGTGGGATCGAGACTGTCACAACTCCGCCGCCGTGCTGGCCGACGGCCGGGTTCAGGCCATCTATCGCAAGCGCTTCCTGCCCAACTACGGCGTCTTCGACGAGGCTCGCTACTTCCGGGCCGGCGAGCGGGGCATGGTGGTGTGCGCCGGCGACCTACGCCTGGGGGTCGTCGTCTGCGAGGACCTCTGGTACCCAGGTCCCGTCGCCAACGACCTCGCGTCGGCCGGTCTCGACGCGGTGTGCTGCATCTCGGCGTCGCCATACCACCGCGACAAGGGCGACGCCCGCGAGGCCATGCTTGCCACGCGCGCCTCCGACGCCGCCGCGCCGGTCCTGTTCTGCAACCAGGTGGGCGGGCAGGACGAGCTGGTGTTCGACGGGCGATCGGCCGCCTTCGACGCCGCGGGCCGCGTGGTGGCGCGCGCGCGCCAATTCCAGGAGGAGCTGCTGGTCGTCGACCTGCACTCCGACCACACCGGCCGGCGGCGGCTCACCGAGCCCCTGGTCCGCCGGCTGCCCCCCAGCGGCGCCGAGGAGGTCCGAGTGGAGGCCCGGCTGCCGCGCGACCCCGAGGGGCCCGCGCCGGCCCGCCTGGCGCCGCCGTACCCGCCGGAGGAGGAGGTGTGGCGGGCGCTCGTCACGGGCATCGAGGACTACGTCGACAAGAATGGCTTTCCAGGCGTGCTGATCGGATTGTCGGGCGGCATCGACTCCTCGCTCACGGCAGCGCTTGCAGTCGCGGCGCTGGGACCGGCCCGCGTGACCGGCGTCGCCATGCCGTCGGCCGTATCGAGCCCGCTCAGCCTCGAGGGCGCGCAGGCGCTGGCCACCTCGCTGGGCACGCGGCTGATCGAGGTGCCCATCGCGCCGGTGGTGGGCGCCTTCGAGCAGGCCCTCCGGCCGGAGTTCGACGGCCGGCCGCGGGACGTCACCGAGGAGAACCTCCAGGCGCGCGCTCGCGGCACGCTGCTCATGGCCCTGTCCAACAAGCTGGGCCTGCTCGTGCTGGCGCCGGGGAACAAGAGCGAGATGTCGGTCGGCTACAGCACGCTGTACGGCGACATGGTCGGCGGCTTCGCGCCGCTGCGCGACGTGGCGAAGACCTGGGTCTACCGCCTGGCGCGGTGGCACAACGCCGATGAGGGGCGCGAGGTGGTGCCGCAGGCGGTCATCGACCGGCCGCCCACCGCGGAGCTTCGGCCCGGACAACTCGACACCGACAGCCTCCCCCCCTATGACGTGCTGGACCGCGTGATCGAGGGATACGTGGAGGAGGGCCTGGACGCCGAGGAGATGGCGGCGGCGGGCCTGCCCGCGGAGGAGGTCGACCGAGTTGTGCGGATGGTGGACCGGGCCGAGTACAAGCGCCGCCAGGGGCCCGTGGGCATCAAGATCACGCCGCGCGCATTCGGCAGGGACCGCCGCATGCCGATAACTAACTGGTATGGGTAGCATGGCCCGCCGCCGCGTCGTGGTCGCGCTCGCCGGCGCCGCCGCAGTAGGAACTGCTGTCGCCGCCACAGCGGGGGCTGCGCCGATTCCCCCCAAGCCGGCGGACCCGGTGCCGCTCGGCGTCCGGCCGCCCGCCTCCCTCGCCGAGGATGGCGCCGGCCGCGCCGCGGCGCTGGCGCCGTCGAGGCTGATGGTGACCTTCGTCGACCGACCGACCGCGCCGGTCGCCCGGCGCCGGCTCGGCGGCGTCGGGACCGTGGCCCCACTGCTCCCCGAGGCCGGCGTGTGGAGCGTCGCGCCGCGCGAGCGCCGCACGGCCCGCGCCGGCGCCCTGGCCCTCGGGGGCGTCGTGGGCGCCGAGTGGTCGCTGCGCCGCCAGCCGGCCCTCCTCCAGCGCCCGGCGACACCGGCGGCCCCCGGGCCGGTGCCGCCGTTCACCGACCCGCTGTTCACGCCTGAGCGGCAGTGGGGGCTGTTCCAGACGGGGCTCTGGGGCCCCGAGATCACGGGGCAGGCCGCGCGGCCGACGATCGCCATCCTCGACAGCGGCGTCGACTCGAGCCACGAGGAGTGGCGCGGACCCGGCAGCCCTCTCGTGGCGCCGCGCAGCACGATCCGCCGCAATGCCAACGCCGGCGACTGGGGGCGCTCGGGTCACGGCACCCACGTGGCCGGCATCGCCGCCGCGCCGGCCAACGGCGTGGGCGTGGTGGGGGTGGCGCCGGCCAGCGGTGCGACCGCCGCCGTGATGCCCGTCCAGATCGCCGACGCCGCCGGCCGCAGCACCGACGAGACCATGATCCGCGGCATCCGCTGGGCAGTGCGCCGCGGCGCGAAGGTGATCAACATCTCGGCCGGCGGTCCGGGGTTTTCGAAGGCCTTCGAGGCCGTGGTGCTGTGGGCCGCCGACCGGGGCGTCCTGATCGTCTCCTCGGTGGGCAACGAGGGCGACCTCGAGAACGGCCTCAACTACCCCGCCGCCTACCAGCGCGTGCTCGGCGTGGGCGCGCAGTGCGATGCCGAGATCAACGCGGACTGCCCCCGGCGGTTCGGCGTGGCGCGCTTCTCGAACCAGAACGAGTCGGTCGACGTGGTCGCGCCCGGCGTCAACGTCATCTCGTCGCTGCCGCGCAGGGTGAGCGAGCGCGTGGTCGCGCCCGGCTACGGGCTGAAGGACGGCACCTCAATGGCCGCCCCCTACGCCGCCGGGGTCGCGGCACTGGCGCAGGCCGGCAACGGCGGGAGGCTCAGCGCCGACCAGCTCCGCCGGCACCTCGAGAACACGGCGACCGACCTCGGGGTGCGCGGTCGCGACGATCGGGCCGGTCACGGCGCGGTCAACCCGCGGGCCGCGGTCACGCTGCGGGCGCCTGCCGATGACCTGGACGAGGTCAACGACGACATCAAGTATCTTGACGACCACCACCGGCCGGCGCGCGGCCGCCCGCTGGTGCTGCAGGCCCTCATCGACGAGCACGACGACAGCGAGGACGTCTACGCGGTCGTGCTGCGGAAGGGCGAGCGTCTGCGAGCCCAGCTGACCCACCGCCGGGGCCAGATCGATCTGTACCTCTGGCAGCCTGGCACGCGCACCGTCAGTACCGATCACCCCGGCAACCTCGTCGTCAACGCCGTCGAGTTCAGCGGCGGGAACGGCCGCCGGGAGGTCATCACCTACGTCGCCAAGCGCACGGGCCGGCACTACCTCAACCCGTTCGCGCGCGCCGGCCAGGACCGCTACACGCTGCGCGTCCGCGTCACGTAGGGTCGTGGCCGCGCTCGGCCGCCACCTCATCCTCACCTACGACTACGTCGCCGACATCCGGAAGCGGCGCGAGCCGTACCGCGCCGACCACCTGGCCGCGGTGCGCGAGCGATCCGAGCGGGGAGAGGTGCTGATGGCGGGCGCCCTGGGCGACCCGGTGCACGGCGCGGCGTTCGTGTTCACCGGCGTGGACCGCGACGAGGTCGAGCGCTTCGCCGCCGCCGACCCCTACGTCGTGGCCGGCCTCGTCACCGGCTGGAGGATCGAGCCCTGGAACGTGGTCGTGGCCGCGGAGTGGTGATCCGGAGCTCCGCGCGGGCCATGCCGTCGCGTACGACCATGCGCAACAGCCCCGAGCGCCGGGGCAGCCAGATGCGCGCCCGGCCGTAGGCGTCGGTGCGCACCAGGCGCCCGCGACCGTCCTGTCGCCGCGCCGCCAGCGTCGCTCCCGGAACCGCCACCCCCGCCGCGGTGCGGGCCGCCGCCAGCACGAGCACGTCTCCGGGCCGTCCGCCGGCGCGTCGCACACGGCCGGAGCCCAGGCGGGTGAGCCGCAGCTCGGCGATCTCGATTGGCTCGGGCGGCACCAGCACCCCCATGGCGGGCGTACCGGGCGCCCGGCCGGGCAGCGCCAGCGGCACGGGGAGCCGGAAACCGCGCGGGTTCAGGACCAGCCGGCGGTAGGCGCTGCCGATCCAGGCGGCGTGAGGTCGCAGCGAGCCCGGGAGGTCGCGCGGCGGCCCGAGGGCGCGACGCACCGCCCGGCCCGGCACGATCAGATCCAGCCACACCTGCCCGGCCTCCGTGGGCGCCACGGTGAGCTCGGCCGTGCCGTTGGCCTCGAGCGGCGCGGACGTGCGCACGCCGGCGCCTCGGGCCCGTACCACTGCGCCCGCGCGGTCCCAGAAGCGCCGGGGTGTGCGGCCCAGCCGGCGAGCGAGGCCCATGGGGTCGCTGCCGAGGTTCACGCGCACCGTCGACGTCGCGCCGACCCACAGCGGATCGGCCTCCAGGCGCGGGCCACCCAGCCGGAGGCCGCGGTCCACAGCGCCCAGCGCGATCGCGAGGCCACGAGCCCGCTCCGGACCGAGGCCCGGGGTTGGCAGGCAGCCCGGCGCCCGGCCGGCCGCGGCGCTGCCGACGCCGAACGCCGCCCTGAACTCGCGCAGGTAGTCATCGGCGTCGCGGCCAAGCCGGTAGGCGCCGGGCCCGTTGGCCAGCAGCTCGCAGCTGGCTCCCATCCGGGCGCGGCGCCACTGCTCGCGCTGGTCGCCGGCCGTCAGCACCAGGTGCAGCCGCCGCGGATCGCCGCCGCGCCGGACGAACTCCTCGCGAAAGGCTCCCGGCCATGCCAGCCACTCCTCGGCGCTCCAGGGCCGCGAGCCCCGGTAGGCCTCGATCCAGACGCCGCCCGCGCGCATGAGGGCGCTCCAGGCGCCCGACCAGAGGTCGGGCTGGGCCAGCATGGCCCTGGGGCCAGGGACGTAGATGTGCACACGGTCGGCGACCAGCCCGCCGTGGTCCGACGGCCGCGCGGCGAGCGTGACCATCGCCTCCCCGAGATGGTCGCCCTGGGCGCCGCGGAACCGCGAGCCAAGCTCGTCCACGAACACCAGGTGCGCGCCGGAGCGCCGCACCCGCTCGGCAAGCAAGGCCGCCATCCCGGCGGGCCCGGCGCCGATGAGGGAGGGGGTGGCGGCCGAGCCGCTCGCGCCCGACACCTTCCAGGCCTGGCGCGAGGCGCCCAGGTGACGCGGCGCGGGCTGCTGCTGAAACACGCCGTCCGCCGCACCGAGGCCGGGCGTGCCGTCCGGGAGCCCGCGCGTCAGCGTGCGGTGATTGCCCGCCGACTCGTAGAGGATGGTGGTGCGGGCCGCGGCCGGTCCGGCGGCGGCCAGCGCGGCGGCGGCTGCCAGCACGGCCAGGGTTGCGGGGCGGGGGGGTGGCACGCGTTGCAGTATCGGCCTCCTGGCGGCGGATCCACGGCGCGCGTGTCGCGCCGTCACCTCGCTCAACCCCCGTTGAGGGTTTCCTGACGTCCGTTCACGTCGACCTCATCAATCCTTCACGGCGCGCGCTTCTCCTTCCGGTGACCCGAGGTGGCGTCTACCCTGCCGGGCCGTGCCCCGCACCGGGTTCATCGGAACGGCCTCCGGCGCGCGCTACGACCTCGGCGACGACCATCCGCTCACCCCGCTCCGGCGGGAGCTGTCCGAGCGGCTGATCGGGGCCTACGGCCTGCTCGACCGGCCCGACGTGGTGGCCATCGCCACCGAGCCTGCGACCGACGCGGAGATCCAGCGGGTGCACCATCCGGCCTACGTCGCCGCCGTGCGGCGGCTCAGCGCCGACCCCGCGCTCGCCGCCGGCTGGGAGGCCGCGCAATGGGGCCTCGCGGCCGGCGGCGACACGCCGGCGTTCGCGGGCATGCACGAGGCCGCGGCGGCCGTGTGCGGCGACTCGCTGGCCGCGGCACGCGCGCTCTGGCGCGGCGACGTGGACCAGATCTTCGTCTGCGGCTCGGGCTTGCACCACGCCATGGCCAACCGTGCCGCTGGCTTCTGCATCTACAATGATCCCGCGGTCGCGATCCAGGATCTGCTGGACGCGGGAGCCGAACGCGTCGCCTACATCGACGTGGATGTCCACCACGGCGACGGCACCCAGTGGATCTTCTACGAGGAGCCGCGCGTCCTCACCTGCTCGGTCCACGAGAGCGGCCGTTATCTCTTTCCAGGAACGGGCGGGCTCGCCGAGCGCGGGGTGGGCGACGCCGCGGGCACGGCCATCAACGTCCCGCTGCCGCCGTACGCGGGCGACGGGCCGTACCTCCGGGCCGTGGAGGACGTCATCGCCCCCGCGGTGCGCTCGTTCCACCCCGACGTGATCGTGACCCAGGACGGCGCCGACCCCCATCACGCCGACCCGCTGGCGCACCTGACGGTGTCGATGGCGGCGTTCCCCCGCCTGTACCGGGCCCTTCACGACATCGCCCGCGACGCAGCCGACGGCCGCTGGCTGGCGCTGGGCGGGGGCGGGTACAACTTCGACACGGTCCCGCGCGCCTGGACCCTGCTGTTCTCGGAGATGATTGGCGCCGAGCTCGACCCCGCCCTGCCGGCCGACTGGCTCGAGACCGCCAACGCGCGCCTGGGGCGACAGCTCAGCCCGCGGCTGCTGGATGACGTGGAGTCCGTCGTGCCGGCCGAGGACCGCGCGCGGGCCGACGCCGAGGGTCATCAGGTCGTCGAGCAGGCGCTGCTGCTGCTGCGTTGAGCCGCGCTGGGCGCGCCGGTCCGGACACTAGTGTCCTGTCTCAGAGGTTCGTCGCATGTTTCGGGCGCGAATCCCGACCGAGGACATCGCATCGCGATGGGATGCAGCCGCGAAACTGCCCACGTATTCCTGAAACAGGACACTAGAGCTGCGTCGCCGCATCCCGGGTGAGGAGCCAGGTCAGCTCGCCGTCGGCGGGGCGCACCAGGCCTGCGGGAAGCGCCGAGTCGCCGCCGATGGCCCGGGCCGCGACCCCCGCCTTGTCCTCGCCGGCGACGAGGAACATGACCCTGCGGGCGGCGTTCAGCACGGGCAGCGTCATGGAGACGCGCCACGGCTGCGGAAGCTCGGGTCGATGCACCGGCACCATGGCCCGGTGCTCCTCCCCAAGCTCCTCCGCGCCCGGAAACAGCGACGCGGTGTGGCCGTCGGGGCCCATGCCCAGAAGCAACAGGTCCAGCCGCGGCCACGGCTGGCCCGGAACCTGGGCGTACAGCTCGCGCTCGGCCTCGCGGGCCGCCTCCTC
Source organism: Miltoncostaeaceae bacterium (assembly GCA_030598395.1). Lineage (GTDB taxonomy): Bacteria > Actinomycetota > Thermoleophilia > Miltoncostaeales > Miltoncostaeaceae > JAUVPZ01. The sequence goes on from JAUVPZ010000034.1 coordinate 7,541, forward strand.
CGGCGGCAACTCGCCCCGAACGCGGTGGACCTGCTCGGGCGCCAGCGGGGCCCGAGCCAGCAGCGCCTCGGAGACCATGCGGTAGTTGCTCCCCGGGTCGTCGGGGGGCACCAGTCGCTCGTCGCCGAAGAAGAACTGCAGGCGGTTCCAGGGAGGACAGCGTCCCGCCAGGTGCTGGTAGGCGCCGCGGGGCGTGTGCCCGCCCGACAGCGCGATGCTGGTGATGGCGTCCTCCGGGGCCTCCAGCGCCACGCGCTCAACGCGGGCCGCGGCCTCGTTGGCGAGCGCCGTGATGTCGTCGACCACGACGACCTGCGGCTCGCTCATCCTGGTGCCCTCCTCACGCCGCGGCCAGCCCCGCTGCGCTCCGCACCGCCCCCTCGAAGGACGGGTCGGATCGCTGCAGCTCCAGCTCACCGGCAAGCAGCACGGAGCGCACGGGCGCACGAAGCGGCAGCACGCGGCGGCCGGCGGCGCGTCCCGCCCGCGACAGGGTGAGCGCCACGGCCGGCCGGTCTCCGAGGCGCTCCATGGCGAGCGAGAGCCCGCTGGTGGAGTCGATGTTGACGCCCTCGATCCGCCCGGTGTCGCCCGGCCGCGAGTGCAGCTCCACCCACAGCCCGGGGCCCACGACTTCGCGCAGCCAGCCCGCCAGCAGCAGCGCCTTGACCGAGGGCTCGGGCGAGCCGTAGGACACCGCGGCCATCGCCGCGCCGCGCCGCAGCGTTTCCAGGTCGCCTGGCCGGGTGATCTGCGCCATCAGCTGGCGCCACGGCGTGACCGCCGCCCACCCCAGATCGGTCACCGCCGGCCCGTCGCCCTCGGCTACGGCGCCCAGGGCCCGCACGCCGGCCTTGCCGTCATCATCGCGTCCGGCCTCGGTCACCAGGCGTCCGGCAAGGCCCGCGAGGGCGTTCAGCAACGGGTCGTCCCGGGTGGGGGTGGCCGGCCACCAGAGGAAGCATGGCAGCTCGGGCCGCAGCAGCGGCATCACGGCGCTGGCCGCGCCCTCCCGCGTCTGCCCCCGCAGCGTCAGCACGACCCTCTCGAAGCAGACGCTCGAACCCGCCGCCAGATTGCAGCTGGACGACACCTGCGCGTCGATCCCCTCGCCGTCGTCATCGACCTGCACGAGGATGGCCCGCGAGGGCTGGTGGCCGGCCAGGCGCTCGATGACCTCGCTGACCTCGGCGGCGTCCTCGTGGTCGCCCGGCGCCACCGCCACGAGGTTCAGCACGCTGGCCAGGGCGAGGGGCGCGCCCCCCTCGGTCGGGGCCCGTAGCTCGGCAAGCTGGGTCAGCACCTCGGCCACCGTCACGCCGTGGCCATCCCACTCGGCCCACGCCGGACCGCCGGTCACAGCGCGTGCCAGGCCCGGCCGTCCCGCGCCATCAGCTCGTGGGCGGCCGCCGGACCCCACGATCCGGCGTCGTAGTTCGGGAAGTGCGCGGTCTCGGCCTCCCAGACGTCGAGCAGGCCCTGGAAGATCTCCCAGGCCCGCTCCACCTCGTCCCAGCGAGCGAACAGCGTGGCGTCGCCCAGCATGCAGTCCAGCAGCAGGCGCTCGTAGGCATCCGGAGAGACGCGCAGGAAGGACGTGCCGTAGGCGAAGTCCATGCTCACCGAGTGCGGATCGATTGCCATGCCGGGCGCCTTGGCCTGGAACTGCAGGGAGATGCCCTCGTCGGGCTGGATCCGGATGACCAGCAGGTTGGGCTCCACGGCCTCGATCCCCGACCGGGCGAACGGCAGCAGCGGCGCGCACTTGAACTGGATCGCGATCTCGGTCGCCCGCTTCGGCAGGCGCTTGCCGGCGCGCAGGTAGAACGGGGTCCCCGCCCATCGCCAGCTGTCGATGAACACGCGCATCGCGGCGAACGTCTCGGTGTTGGAGGCCGGATCCACGCGCTTCTCGTCGCGGTAGCGCGGAACCTGCTCGCCCGCGATCCATCCGGGCCCGTACTGGCCCCTCACGGCGTCCGCGGCGACGCGCGCGGCGTCGAAGGCCGGGATCTCGCGCAGCACCTTGACCTTCTCGTCGCGCACCTCGCGGGCCTCGAACCGCGCCGGTGGCTCCATCGCGACCATCGACAGTACCTGCATGACGTGGTTCTGCACGATGTCCCGCAGCGCGCCGCTCGTGTCGTAGTAGCCGCCCCTCGCGCCCACGCCCAGCGACTCGGCGACCGTGATCTGCACGTGGTCCACGTAGCGGCGGTTCCAGATCGGCTCGAAGATTGCGTTGCCGAAGCGCAGCACCAGGAGGTTCTGCACCGTCTCCTTGCCCAGGTAGTGGTCGATCCGGTAGATCTGCCGCTCGCGGAAGACCCCCGAGAGGTGGTCGTTGAGGGCCCGCGCGGACTCCAGGTCGTGGCCGAACGGCTTCTCGACCACCAGCCGGGCGAACTGTTCACCCTCGCGGTCCTGTTGCGCGAGGCCAACCCCTCCGAGGCCCTCCGCGATCACGGGGAAGAACGCGGGCGCCGTGGCCAGGTAGAAGAGCCGGTTGCCCCCGGTGCCGCGCTCGCGGTCGAGGTCCTCGATGACTGCTCGCAGCCGGCGGAAGGCGTCGGGGTCGCCGAAGTCGGCCGTCAGGTAGTGCAGCCGGCTGGCGAAGCTCTCCCACACCTCGGCGTCGACGTCGGTCACGCCGCCCAGCTCGTGGAGGTCCGTCCGCATCCGCTCGCGGTACTCGTCCTTGCTGAACTCCTGGCGGGACACGCCGATGACGGCCGTCTCGGGCGGCAGCAGCTGCTTGGAGGCCAGGCTGAACAGCGCGGGCACCAGCTTGCGGCGCGCCAGGTCGCCCGACGCACCGAAGATCACGACGACGGCCGTTGACGGCACCTGTATCAGCCGGTTGCCGAGGTCCAGTTCGGCGGTGCCCGTGGTCGCGCTCATGGGGTCACCATCTCCTCGCGGGGGCCCTACGCCACACGCCCGGGATCCCCTGCAAGAAAGCTACTCGACACCTCACCCCGGGTGAGAGCTTCGGCGGTCGCCGAGCGGCAGGCATATCCCTCAAGTCGAGGGTGAGAATACTGCCCGGGCGGTCAGCGCATGAGCGCGCGGGCCGCGGCGGCGACGGCCGGCGGCGAGATGCCCAGGGCCTCCATCACCTCGGGCCCGGGCGCCGACGCCCCGAACCGGTTCAGCCCGACCACGGCGCCGCGCAGGCCGACGATCTCGTGCCAGCCGAACGGGCTGGCGGCCTCGACGGCGACGCGGGCCTCAACGGCCGGCGGCAGAACCCTGTCGCGGTAAGCGGCGTCCTGCGCGCGGAACAGCTCGAACGAGGGCATGCTGACCACCTGGGCGGCCACGCCGTCGGCGGCCAGCAGGTCGGCCGCGCCCAGCGCCACCTGCACCTCGGAGCCGGTGCCCACCAGCACGCAGTCGCCCCCCTCGCGCACCACGTAGGCCCCACGCTCCACGTCGTTGGAGCCGCCGATCGGGGGGAGCCCCTGGCGTGTGAGCACGAGCGCGGTGGGGCCATGCGTGCGCTCGAGCGCGATGCGCCACGCCTGCGCCGTCTCGTTGGCGTCGCCCGGGCGGAGCGTGACCAGGTGCGGGATGGCCCGCAGCGCCGCCAGGTGCTCGATGGGCTGATGGGTGGGCCCGTCCTCCCCGAGCCCGATGGAGTCGTGCGTGAACACGAAGATCGAGGGGATCGACATCAGCGCAGCCAGCCGGATGGTGTTCTTCATGTAGTCGCTGAACATGAAGAACGTGGAGCACACCGGGCGGAGCCCGCCGTGGACCGCCAGGCCGTTGGTGATGCCGCCCATGGCGTGCTCGCGCACGCCGTAGTAGATGTTGCGCCCGCCGAACGAGCCCGGCGTGACCTTGCCCGAGTCGTTCAGGTTGGTGTTGGTGGAGCCCGAGAGGTCGGCGGCGCCCTGGACCAGTTCGGGGAGCACGCCGGCGATGGCGTTCATGACGTGGCCCGAGGCCTTGCGGGTGGACGGCGACTCGTCCGGGCCGAACGTGGGCAGCGACTGCTGCCAGTCCTCCGGCAGCCGGCCCGCGGTGACCCGGGTGAACTCGTCGGCGTCCTGCGGGTGATCGGCGGCGTAGGCCGCGAAGGCCTCCTCCCACTCCCCGGCCAGATCGGCGCCCCGCTGAACCATCGCGGTGCGCCACGCCGCCACCTCGTCGGGCACCAGGAAGGTGGGCTCGATGGGCCAGCCGTAGAAGTGCTTGGTCTCGGCTACCTCTTCCACGCCCAGCGGCGACCCGTGCGCCTTGTGGGTGTCCTGCTTGTGGGGCGAGCCGTAGCCGATGTGTGTGCGAAGCCGGATCAGTGTGGGCCGGCCGTCGGGACGCCCGCCCTCGGTGAGGGCCTCGTCGATGGCGTCGAGGTCGTTGCCGTCGTCCACGTGGAGCACGCGCCAGCCGTAGGCCTCGAAGCGCTTGGGGACGTCCTCGCCGAAAGAGAGGCTGGTGGGGCCGTCCAGGCTGATGTGGTTGTCGTCGTAGACCCCCGTGAGTCGCTCGAGGCCGAGGAAGCCCGCCAGCGAGGCGGCTTCGTGCGAGATGCCCTCCATGAGGTCGCCGTCGGAGCAGATGAACCACGAGTGGTGGTCCACGATTGCGTGGTCGGAGCGGTTGAACCGCGCGGCCATCATGCGCTCGGCCAGCGCGAAGCCCACGGCGTTGGCCAGGCCCTGGCCCAGCGGCCCCGTGGTGATCTCGACCCCCGCGGTGTCGCCGCGCTCCGGGTGCCCGGGGGTCTGGGAGCCCAGCTGCCGGAAACGCTCGAGCTCGTCCATGGGCAGGTCATAGCCGGTCAGGTTGAGCAGGGCGTAGAGCATGGCCGAGGCGTGACCCGCCGACAGCACGAAGCGGTCGCGGTTGGGCCACTGGGGGCGTGCCGGCGCGTGCCGCAGGTGCCGCGTGAACATCAGCCAGGCCGCCGGCGCCAGCCCCATCGGCGCGCCCGGATGGCCGCTGTTGGCCTGCTGGACCGCGTCGATGGACAGCGTGCGGACCGTTGTGACGCAGAGCTCCGGGGGGGCGAGTGTGGCGGGCACGGTGACCTCCGGGGTGCGGGGGGAGGAGAACGCGGTGAGTCTAGGCACGAGCGCGGCCGGCGGCAGGGATGCCGCGCTCGACGAGGCCACCGGGTGACGACCCCCGCTCGGCGGCGTTCCGAGCCAGTGTCCCTAGAGATCGACGTCGTGCGGGTAGCTCTCGCGCAGGCCGCCGGGGGTGATCCGCACAAAGGCCGCCTTGCGATGCAGCTCCGGCACCGTCCTCGCGTCGCTGTAGCTCATCGCCGAGCGCAGGCCGCCCACCAGCTGGTGGACCACCCGCGAGGCGGCGTCGCGCAGCGGCACCACGGCCTCGACTCCCTCGGTCACGACGCGCTCGAAGTCGGTCTCGTCGCTCTCGTCCACGGCGCGGCGCGCGGCCGCCGCGGGCGCGCTGGCCATGCCGCGGAACACCTTCACCCGGTGCCCGTTGCGCTGTACCACGACCCCGGGGCTCTCCGGCGTGCCCGCCAGGAGGTTGCCCACCATGACCGACGACGCGCCCGCGGCGATGGCCTTCGCCACGTCTCCGCCCGAGCGGATGCCGCCGTCGGCGATCACCGGCACGTCGCGCTCGGCCAGCGCCTCGGCGCACTCCATCACGGCTGACAGCTGCGGCACGCCCACGCCCGCAACCACGCGGGTGGTGCACACCGAGCCCGGACCCACGCCTACCTTGACCGCGTCGGCGCCAGCCTGAGCCAGGTCGCGCGCGCCGGCCGCCGTGGCGACGTTTCCGGCCACCAGCTGGGGCTCGTCGCCCACAGCCTCGCGCACAGCGTCCAGCGAACGCAGCGCCGCATCGCTGTGCCCGTGCGCCACGTCCAGCACCAGCACGTCCGCACCGGCCTCCGCCAGCGCCCGGGCGCGCGGGAGCACATCGCCGCGCACGCCGATGGCGGCGCCGACGGCCAGGCGTCCTTTCGCCCCGGTCGTGGCGCCGGGTCGCTCGGCTCGCTGGGTGAGGTCGCGCGCGGTGATGAGGCCCACGAGCCGGTCGCCCTCGTCCAGTAGCGGCAGCTTCTCGACCCTTCCTGTGTGCAGCAGCTCGGCGGCCTGCTTCGAGGAGGTGTCGGGTCCGCCGGTGACCAGCCGCGCCCGCGGCGTCATGAGCTGGTCCACCCGCATCCGCCCATCGCCGCGCAACGCCAGGTCGCGCGTCGCCAGCATGCCGACCACACGTCGCTCGCCGTCGACCACCACCAGCCCGCTGACCCCCAGCTCCACCATCAGCTCGGCGGCATCCTCGGCGGCGGCGTGCGGGTCGATGGTGTGGGGGTCCTCGATGACGAGCGCCTCGGCACGCTTGACCCGCGTCACCTCCTCCACCTGCTGCTCGATGGTCAGGAAGCGGTGGATGATGCCCAGGCCGCCCAGCCTCGCCATGGCGATCGCCATCTCCGACTCCGTGACCGTGTCCATGTTGGCGCTCACCACGGGCACCGAGAGCCCGAGGCTGCGCGTGAGCCGGCTGGCCACGTCCACGTCGGCGCGCGAGCCCACCGAGCTGCGGCGGGGCGCCAGGAGGACGTCGTCGTAGGACAGCGCCAGCGGGATGTCGTGCGGCGCGCTCACGCCGCCGAGCATTGCACACCGCTCCGATGACCGCGCCGCCGCCGTGGCCGCTAGCATCGCCCTCCGAATGCCCTGGCCGTCCGCCCTCGCGCTCGCTGTGGGCGCCATCGCGTGCGCCGGCCTCGCGGGATGCGCCTCAGGCCCGTCCGTGCAGTCCGAGCCGACCCGAAGCGCCGGCATAGAGCCGGCCGTGGCGGGGCCCGCCGCCTACATCGAGGCTGTCGAGGAGGCGCTCCGGCCTCCGGTCGAGCTGGCGCAGATCGCCTCGGCCCACAGCCGCCCCGACCCGCCGCCCGCGCCGGCGCGGGCCGAGATCGAGTCGCTCGTCGGGCGTGCCGAGGACGCGCTGGCACGCATGCGGGCGGTGCGCCTGGCCAGCCGCCCGCTCCGCGCACAGCAAGCGCGCGTGGTGGCGCGCTACGAGCATGTCGTGGCCCGCATGCGCCCGCTCGTCGACCCGCTCGCAGGTGGGCGACGGGCCTCCACGCGTCGGGCCGCGTTCGACCTGTTCCGCTCCATCAGGGAGCTGTCATTCGCCGTTTCGTCGCAGCCCTCGCCCTGATCGCCCTCGCAGCCGGCTGCGGTGGCGGCTCGCTCGAGCCGACCACCACCCCGCTCACCGATGGCGCCGAGGTCTCACCCCAGCGCTACCTTGCCGACACCGTGGCCGCCGCCGGGGCGGTCCAGTCGTTCTGGACGCTGGCGTCGCAACTGGGGCCTGCGCCCACCCCCGCGGAGCTGCGTTCTGCCGCGCCCGCCCTCGCCGCCCAACGGGACGCCGCGCGCGCCGCCGCCGACCGCCTGAGCGCGGCCCAGCTCGCCGACCAGCGCCTGGAAGTGCAGCGCGAGGACGCCGTGCGCGCGCTGGCGCTGGTGCTGGCGGCCGTGGATCAGATGGTGGCGGGGGCGCAGGCTGGCAACCCGGACGGCGTGGTGATGGCGCGCGAACGCCTGGCTGCGGCCATCACGAGCCTGCGCGAGCGTCTCGCTGGCTCTGAATCCAGCGGCTAACACCGCCAGGGGCGGCCAGCCCAGCCATGGGTGGGGGTGCGGCTCGCAAGAAAAGAGCCCGTGGCCGGCAGGGCCACGGGCTCGGGTCGGACCGTCAGGCGGCGTTGTCCTGGGCCGCCTCGACCGCCTCCTGACGGGCGCGCACGACCTCCCACGGGATCGTGATGGAGCGGCCGTTCATCTCGACCGCGCCGCTGCCGCGCAGCTTGCCGAACGCGGTGGTGACCGCCTCGCGGGACGCGCCCACGAGGGAGGCCCACTGGGCATGCGTGAGGTCGAGACGCAACCTAATGCCTTCGGGGGTCGCCACGCCGAAGCGCTCGGAGAGCTGGTGGAGGCGCGCCCGCAGGCGATCTTCGACGCGCATCTCGCTGACGAGGGCGACGGTCTCGCGCAGCATGGCCACGCGATCCGAGAGCAGCTCGGCCAGGTTGCGGCCAAGCCGGGGGTAGCGGGTGATGAGACCCTCGACGCCCCGGGCCGACAGCGGCGAGATGGCCGCGTCCTCGAGGGAGGCGACGCTTGCCGGAGGCGCCGCGCCGAGCGTCGAGTAGATGGCGCCGGCCTCGAGCAGCGTGATCATGATCTCGTGCCCGGGCGCGGTTTTCTCGAACATGGCGAGCCGGCCCTCGCGCACGACGTAGACGTGCTCGGGTCGCGACAGCGGCTCCGGCATCTCGGCGCCGCGAGGCCAGCGCACGACGGGCAGCCGGCTGTCGAGCAGCGCAAGGTCGCGCTCGGGGAGGCCGGCGAAGAGGTCCATCCGGGCGAGGCCCACGCGCGAGCCACCGGCGTTGCCGGTGATGGGGAGCGTCGTCCGGGGAAGCTGACGTGGAAGAGTGGTAGCCATCGGCGGTCACTGTGCCAACCCTTTGTTATGGGCCTCTAAGAAGGCCCACAAGATGTGTGGGCCGGCCGCGTTCGGCCCCCTGGCGGTGGCGGGTACCATCGCCGGGGCGCCTC
>JAUVPZ010000182.1 GCA_030598395.1 Miltoncostaeaceae bacterium
CGGAGCGCTTGCCGGCACCTCGAATTGACGAAAGCCCTCAACGCAAGCCTGATCCCGCGTATTCACGGAGATGCCCCCGGGAGGAATCGAACCACCGACACCGGGGTTAGGAAACCAGCGCTATAACCACAGAGCAACGAGGGCGCTTCCGCCAGACTAGAGCCCCGGCCGGCGCCGTCAGGGCCTGAGGTAGGGCTCCCAGGTCGACGGACGGCGCGGCGCGGCCACCGAGATGAAGACATCGGGGCGGGGCGTGCGCGGTCGCTGCGTGCGCATGCCGACCTCCTCGGGCAGCCGGCTGCCCTTGCGCAGGTTGCACGGCGAGCAGCAGGTGACCACGTTCTCCCAGCTGGAACGCCCGCCGCGGCTGCGGGGGGTGACATGGTCGAGCGTGAGGTGCGAGCTGGCCCCGCAGTACTGGCACCTGTAGCCGGCGCGCGCGAAGACGGCGCGGCGCGAGATCTTGCGGGCCCCGTTGCGCGGCACCCGCACGTAGTAGACCAGCCGGATCACGATCGGATGGTCGAGCAGGGCGCCCGCGGCGCTCCGAAGGGCCCGCGCCGCCCGCTCCAGCACCTCGGCCTTGCGCTTCAGCACCAGCACGACCGCGCGCTGCAGCGAGCAGACGTTGATCGGCTCGTAGCTGGCGTTGAGGACGAGGACCTGCTGCAACATTCCCACCCGGTCCGAGCGAAGACCTGCGGCAGTGTAGACGAAGGCCCGCAAAGTGGGCTGTTTCGGGCCGCCGGGCGTTATCGGGACTTAGCTGCCAGTGGGGCCCGTGGTCGGGTACGAGCCCAGCCAGGTGACCGCCGCCACGCCCTGCTGCTCGATGGCCGTGATGGCCGCGTCGACCGCGATGTCGCGCTCGCGGCTGCCCTCGATGTCGATGAAGAAGACGTAGCGGCCCAGGCCGGTCCTGGCCGGCCGGCTCTCGAGGCGGGTGAGGTTGACGGCCCGCATGGCGAACTCCTGCAGGATGGCCAGCAGCGCGCCGGGGCGGTCGCGCCTGGGCGCGCAGACGATCGAGCTCCGGAACACGCCCGGGCCGCCGGCCGGAACGGCCTCGGTGCCCACCAGCACGAAACGGGTGGTGTTGTCCGCGCCGTCGGCGATGTCGTGGGCAATCATCCGCGCGCCGTAGAGGTCGGCGGCCCGCAGCGTCCCAATGGCCGCCCACGGCTCGTCGGTGCCGCTGACCGTGCGCACGGCCTCGGCGGTGGAGTGGGCCGCCACCGTCTCGGCCTCGGGCAGGTGCTCGCGCAGGAAGCGCTGGCACTGCGCGATGGCGTGCGGATGCGACAGCACGCGCCGCACGCCCGCCATCTCCTCGTCGCCGCCCGTGACCAGGTGGTGGCGCACGGGGTGCACGATCTGGGCGCGGATCATGGTGGGCGCCGGCCCGAACGCCAGCTGGTCGAGGGTCTGGGTGACCGAGCCCTCCATCGAGTTCTCGATCGGCACGAGCGCCTCCGGGACGTCGTGACGGCGGACCGCCTCGAAGCAGTCGACCACCGTCGTGAGCGGCACGGCATCAAGGTCGCCGGCCGGACCGACGAGCTCGATGAGCGCCTCCTCCGCGAAGGTCCCGGCGGGGCCGAGGAAGCCGATGCTCACGCCCCCTCCCCCGGAGGCCCGGGCGTCGCCGGCGGGCGGCCGATGGCCAACTCCAC
>JAUVPZ010000028.1 GCA_030598395.1 Miltoncostaeaceae bacterium
AAGTGCCTGTCCAGCACCACGTAGCGGCCCTTGGGGCCCAGGGTCACCTTGACCGCGTCGGCCACCACGTTGACCCCGCGCTCGAGTGACCGGCGCGCGTCCTCGTTGAACTTCAGCTCCTTCGCCACTTCTCAGACCGCCTTTGCCAGAACGTCCGACTCGCGCAGGATCAGTAGATCCTCGCCATCCACAGTGATCTCGGTGCCGCCGTACTTGCTGTACACGACCTCGTCCCCCTCGGAGACCTCGGGCGGAATTCGCTTTCCGTCCTCGAGGCGTCCGGACCCCACGGCCAGGACGAGGCCCCGCTGGGGCCGCTCCTGGGCGGTGTCGGGGATGACTAGGCCGCTGGCGGTCACCTGTTCGGCCTCGATCGACCGGACCACAAGCCGGTCTCCCAAGGGAGTTAGGTTCATGCGCTCAGTTCCCCCTGTGTGCGGTTGGCACTCTCTCGTGCAGAGTGCCAGAGACTAGCCAGCCGCGCGCCCCGCGGCAAGCGGCGGCCCAGGGGGCCGGGGCGGAGGGCCGCGCTCCGGCCGAGTCACTTCAGCGAGGGGAACTCCACGACCTCGCTGAAGTGCACCACCGAGACCACGTCGTCCAGGGTGATCTCGCGCGAGTAGATCTGCGACAGGAAGTGCATCGTGTCCTCGATCAGACGAAACTCGGGGTTGTCGCGCTCGATGTCGCGCTGGGTGAGCTCGCGAATGGGCTTCACGTCCACCAGGTCGATGATGGCGGTGAAGATCTTCTGACGCGGCCCATGGCGGTGGCCCACGGTCACCCAGCACAGCTGGCCCTTGCGGTACTGGTGTGCCTTGTCGCCGAGGCGGATCGTGGCGGTCTTCCGACCCTTGCGCAGCTGGTCGACAAAGAGCGGCGAGTAGAAGTTGAGCGCGTACATGCGGAGAGGGGGCGCCGGGGGGGCACGCCCGCCCACTGGTTCGCCACATGCCGCGGGGCACCTGCCGGCGCGCCGGCAGGTGGCGCACGGTGCCGGCCATCGGGCCGGCGCGGCGCTTCAGGTGGAGTGGCTGGCGGCGGAGCGGCTCACCGGGAGCGGGAGCCGCCGCCGCATGCGCGGCTGGGCTCAGCCGCCGCCGAAGACGCGCTTGAGCCAGCCCATGAAGCCGCCACCGCTGGCCGAGGGGGCCTTCTGGGTGGGAGAGCCGCCGCCCGGCTCGGACGAGACGTGCTTTTCGAGCGCCTCCCAGCCGGTCTTGCCGGACGGGCCGCCCGCCGGAGCGGCGTCGCCGGAGGCCACGTGCTTTTCGAGCGCCTCCCAGCCGGTCTTCTGGGCACCCCCGGCGGCGGGTGGAAGGAAGCGACTGCGACTCATGAACTCCTCCGAATCTGGATCGAACGCGACAATCGGGTCGAGCTTGGAAAAATGCGCACTCGAACTTACGCGGCCGGCAATAGCGGGGTCAAGGCCTTCGGCGCGCTTCAGACGTCATCTTGGGCCGAAACAAGCCGCCGGTACGAGTCGATCCGCCCGGGGCTCACCACGGGCTCGACGGCGCAGCCGTCCTCGCCCACGTGCCCGCAGCCGCGAAAGCGGCATTCCCCGGCCCGGGCGGCGATCTCCGGAAAGCAGTCCGCGATCTGCTTCCGCTCCATCCGCGGCAGGTGGAAGCTGCGAACACCAGCGGTGTCGATCACCGCGCCGCCGCCGGGCAGCGGCACCAGCCGGGGATCGGTGGTGGCGTGACGACCCTTGCGCACCCGGCTGACCTCCCTCGTGGCGCGCTCGACGCCGGTGAGCGCGGTGGTAAGGGTGGACTTGCCGACGCCCGAGTGGCCCACCAGGGCGGCGATGCGACCGTCGATGAGCGCGCGCACATCGTCGGCGAACGCCGCGTCCCAGGCCACTCCGGAGCACACGGGATACCCGATGCCGCGATAAAGGGCGACCGTCGCGCCCAACTCGGCGTCGTCGTGCGGCAGGTCGGTCTTGGTCACCGCGATGGCCGCATCCAGGCCCCCGGCGCCGGCGGCCACCAGGTAGCGGTCCACCAACCGGGCGCGCAGCGGCGGCTCCACGACCGACGCCACCACCACGAGCAGCTCGGCGTTCGCGACCACGGCCCGCGGTCGCCGGCCGCTGCCGTCGGCGCGATCGAGGCGCGTGGCGCGCTCGCGCACCGCCGTCACCACGACGTCGTCCCCGTCGATCCTGCTGTCGACGAGGTCGCCGGCCACCGGCGGCCCCCCCGGAAGCCGGGGCGCCAGATGCGCCTCGAGCTCGCGCCCGTCGATCCGGAGCGTGGCCGTCGGCCCGCTGACCCGGATGACGCGCGCGCCCCGGCTCATGCGTCGGGCGCCCCCAACTCGGACGCCGAGAACAGCGCGTGCAGGGGGGCGCCGTCGAGCTCGGCCTCCACCGCGGCGCGCCCGCCCTCGCCGCGGTCGATTACCACCAGCGCTGCGGTTACCACGGCCCCGGCCTGCCGTGCCCGCTCGAGCGCGGTCGCCATCGACCCGCCGGAGGTCAGCACGTCGTCCACCACGGCCACCGGCATCCCCTCCTCGATGAACGGGCCCTCGATCCACTGCTGCAGGCCGTGCTTCTTGGCCTCCTTGCGCACGAAGAAGCCGGTCCACCGATGGCCCGCGCGCCACGCCTCGGAGGTGATCGCGCACACCAGCGGGTCGGCGCCCAGGGTCAGGCCGCCCACGGCCTGGGGCCCCGCGGGCGCGAGCAGGTGGGCGGCCAGCCGCCCTGCCAGGGCCGCGCCTTCGGGATCGAGCAGCACCTGGCGGGCGTCGAAGTAGTACGACGAGCGGCGGCCCGAGGAGAGGCGTACCGACTCGCGCATGAGCGCGCGCTCGCGGAGCAGCGCCGCGAGGCGGCTGCGGTCGTCGGGATCCGCCGGTGCCAACCGCGCAAGCCTAACGACAGGGGCACCTCCTGCCGCGGCGAAACCCGCGCTGCCGGAGGTCTCGCCCCCAGCGCGCAGGTGGGACGGCGGGGCGCCTGTCTCTTGGCCTAGGCGGCTCGGCGGCCGGAGCCCATGCAGCCCTGGCAGACCACGGGCAGATACGAGTTGCCCACGTCCACGTCGAGGCGCTCGAAGTACTTGCCGGCACCCATGCACCAGGGGCACGGCTCTGAAACCGTGTGACGAGTCGTCTTCGCGGAGGCCCAGAGAGAGGGGTCTGTTGGAGGCGACATATCGCTACCTTTCGGTTGGGGCCCAACCATTCCTGGGGCCCTGTACCGATTCATCGGCGCCGCGGCACAGAACGCGAGCGGCCGCCATCGCTCAGAAGAGGTATTCGCCCCAACTCACGGAGCAACTTCTTGATGGTTAGCGTCACTCCTGAGCCCACCCCGAACCCCAACGCGCTCAAGTTCACGCTGGATCGCCCGGCGACCGACAAGCCCACCGAGACCTTCCGCGACGGCTCCGATCCGGCCGAGTCTCCGCTGGGGGCGCGGATCTTCGCGCTGGGCGGCGTGACCAACGTGTTCCTGACAGCCGATTTCGTCAGCGTCACCAAGGAGCCCGAGGTCGAGTGGGACACCCTGGGGCCACAGGTGGTCGTCGAGCTGCAGGCGCACTTCGAGGACTGACGTCGCAGTGAGCCCGTCCGCGATCCTGTTCTCGTATGCGATCGGCCTGATCTTCACCGTCGGCGGCATCGTGTTTCTCATCGGCCTGGACGACAACCGGCTGCTGTTCGGCATTCCCTACCTGCTCATCGGGCTGCTGATCCTCTTCGGCGTTCGCGCCAGCCAGAGACGGGTGGCCCAACGCGCCCTGGCGGAGGAGGGCGGGGGCCAGGACGGCGGCGGTTCGGACCGCGACGGGTGAGCGCCGACTCGCGCGCGCCCGGTCCCGACCACGGCGCCACGCTCATCAGCGCACGGCCGCTTGCCGAGTACCGGGGCATGTTCGACCTGCGCGACGCCGACCTGGCGGGGCGGATCCTCGACTGTCCCGGCGGCGGCGCGTCGTTCGTGGCCGAGGCCACGGCGCGAGGGGTGGACGCCATCGCCGTGGACCCGGCCTACAGTCGGTCGGCCGCGGAGCTGGCACCGCTGGTGCTCGAGGAGGTGGACCGTGGCAACCGTTACGTGATCGACAACCCCGACCTGTACGTGTGGACCTTCTTCCGCGACGCCGGCCACCACCGCGAGTTGCGCCGCGAGGGAGCCCGCCGCTTTGCGGAGCACTATGCGCTCGACCCAGAGCGGTACATCCCCGCCGAACTGCCCGACCTGCCGTTCGCGGACGACGCATTCGATCTGGTGCTCTCCTCGTACCTACTGTTCACCTACGCCGACCGCCTCGATGACGACTTTCATCTGCGGGCGCTCCGCGAGATGGCGCGCGTCGCACGCCGGGAGGTGCGCGCGTACCCGCTGCTCGACATCCGCGCGGTGCCGTACCCGCGCCTCGACCGGCTGCGCGCGCGGCTGGGCGCGGCGGGCGTGGACTCCGAGGTGCGGGGCGTGCCCTACGAGTTCCAGGCGGGCGCGACCACGATGCTCGTCCTCGCGCCCCCGAATACTAGGCGCGCGTAGGGTCGCGGAAGCGCATCACCAGCGTGCGCTGGCGGCGCGCCCTCTGGCCGCTGGCCGCGTCGCGAACCACGATGGTGTAGCGCAGGGCGTAGCGGCCGGTGGGGTCGCCGCGCAGCAGGCCGAAGCGCCCTCGGGCGGTGAAGGTCCCGGGCTCGTCGGTGGCGCCGGGCGCGCGGACCCGAAGCACCACCCGCCCGCCCGGCCTCCGGAGGGTGAGCGAGCGACCCACGCGCAGCAGCGGTGCGCCCCCGACGCGGTAGCGCACCCGGTAGCGGTACGAGCGGCCAGTGCGCAGCGGCCGCACGGCCGGCGCTCCGCTGGGCTCCTGCACCTGGAAGGCCACGATGCGCGCCCCAGCCGACGCCGCCGCGGGGTCGGCGCCCAGACCGTCGAGCGCTAACGTGCCCGCCAGCACAAGCAGTGCCACCGCCGCAGCCCTCCTCGGCACGGGCCCCGGCGGTCGGCGGCGCCACGCCGCCGTCCGGCGCCTCGGCGGCATGTGGCCGCGCCTGCTCATCGCCCGAATGATTGCAGCGCCCGAGTTCGCCCCAGGTTCAGGTCGGTCGCGTCAGCCGAAGACCAGGAACGTGCGGGTCCCCTCGATGGCGGCCTCGGGCTGCCCGGGAGCGCGGGCGAAGACGCGGTACTCGAGGCGGTAGACGCCGGGGTCCCAGCCGTCAGCGACCGGAACGGTCTCCGACTCGTTGTAGCTGCCCGCCGGCTCGGGGTCGAAGGTGCTCGTCTTCCTTTCCTGTCGCTCACCGGTGACGGCGTTCTCGATTGTGAAGGTGTGGCCCGTGGTGATGAGGCCGGGGCCGGCCACCGCGTAGTCGATCTGGAAACGGTAGCTCCGGCCCTGCCGGGCCGCGTAGACCTTCACCCGGTCGGCGTTGGGGTCGTCGTCGTCGAACGGAATGAACAGGAACGCCCCGTTCTGGCTGATGCGCAGGTCGCCTTCTGCCTGCCCTCGGGCGGGGTTGGGCTCGCCCACCAGCGCAATCGCGGCCGCCGCGGCGCCGATGAGACCAAGAAGGGCGGCGCTCCGTCGCACGGCGCCGATGATACGGGGTCGGCCTGGCCGCCCGGAGCGGCGGGCTTGCATCGCTCAGGGGGCGAGCCTACGGTTCTCCTGGCCCGCCGCGGCGGGCAGGGGCGGGATAGCTCAGGTGGTAGAGCACACGACTGAAAATCGTGGTGTCCCCAGTTCGAGTCTGGGTCCCGCCACTCTCTGAGTCCCGCTCGCTCAAGCGGTTCTGAGCGACGCTGCGTCCCTCGCGTCCGGCGCCGCGATGGGCGTTGTCGTGCAGGGGTTTTCTCTTGAGGTACGTCCAAGTTGCTGCGCGGATGCTGCGCGAGCGGTCCCCGAGTCGCCCCGCGAGGGGCCGAAGCTTGCTGGCTGGTCGCTCAACACTCCACCGTTCCGTAATCGGCCGTGGCTACGTACGCCGCCGCGCCGTCCGGCCTGACGGCCAGATCGTTGAGAACGAAACCGACCTCCCTCAGTCGTCACGAGCATCGTCAACCCGGGGCGAGGTTCTCGGATGGCACGCCGGGGTCGAGCCTCGGGTCTGCTGGGTGCTCGGCCCGGGTGACGCGGTGGCCTACCCGTTGGGATATCGTCCACCGGCACGTCGCCCATGGCGAAGGAGGACCGATGGCGGAAGAGCTCACGGTGGCCGGCGCGGCCGTCAAGATTCGGCACCCCTGGGGGGCTTGGGCGCTCAGCCTGATCACTCTCGGAATCTACGGCCTGGTGTGGTGGTACAAGATCAACCGGGAGCTGCGGGACTACTCGGAGGGCGCGGGCCGCCCCTTGGGCAACGACCCGACCCTGTCCCTACTCGCCCTGTTTCCGGGTGGGATCATCGTGATTCCGGCCCTCTGGACGGACTGGACCACAACGGAAAGGGTCGCCACGGCCCAGGAGATCTCGGGGACCAGGGCCAGCAAGGTCAATCCGTGGATCACACTGGCGCTCGCCATCTTCGTCTTCTCCACGCACATCGTGTACCTGCAGTACGCCCTCAACGGAGCCTGGAGAGCGGCGGGCGAGCAGGGTGGGGTCACCTCCTAAGCTAGTACCCCCGTCAGGAAACGTTCGCCACTCTCCGCCGCGCTGCCTGGCGCTCCCGCACCTCGTTCTTCCCGTACACGCGTCCAGGTTGTGCGTGCAGTGGATCATGGCCGCGAGGACGCTCGTGCGCTCATCGGGCTCGCCCGCGTCCTCGAAGATCGCGTCGCGGAGTCGCTCGACGAGGGCCTCCGCGCTCGGGTCCTTCGCAGATACACCGACCGCCGGCCGGATGGGAAGGCCCGACGGCTCTCGGCCCGGAGGTCGCCACGGTCCACAAGCGCCGCGGCCCCAGTCGACGGCCCAGCGCTCCTTCTTCGAAGCGACCACGCGCTGCAGACAGTCATCGAGGAGCTCATCGCCAGGCGGTGCGTCCGAGATTGCGAAGGGCGCCCGCCTCAGCCACACCTCGCGGCATCTGGACTCCTCCTGGCACCAGCCTTACGCTGGGCCTGATGGTCGCCAGAGCCCTTGGCCCGGACGAGCCTGGCCCGGGCCATCCCGTCCAGGGAGGCCACGAGTGGCGTGACGAGGCGCGCGTGGAGCGCTACCGGTCCCAGGCGTGCTCGCTTCCCTGGTGGCAGGAGAGCGAGCGAGCGCTCGTGGAGCATCTTCCCGACCGCGTGAACCGGTTCCTGGACCTCGGGACGGGGGACGGGCGGTTGATCGATCTCGTTCGGCGAGCGCGTCCCGGTGCGGCAGCGGTCGGGCTCGATTTCTCTCAGCCGATGCTCGCCGCGGCCACCGCGCGCCTTGCCGCCGCTCGCGAGGTGGAGCTGGTCGAGCACGATCTCGGCGAGCACCTGCCACCTCTGCCGTCGTTCGATCTGGTCGTGTCGGCGTTCGCGATCCATCATCTCGATGACGAGCGCAAGCGCTCCCTCTACGCCGAGGTGCTCGGACTGCTTCGCCCAGGCGGTCAGTTCCTGAACCTGGAGCACGTGGCGTCAGCCTCGGAGCAACTGCACCGGGACTTTCTCGCCGCGATCGGAGAGCAGCCGGAGGACGAGGATCCCTCCGACCGCCTTGTGCCGGCCTGGGCCCAGGTGCGGTGGCTGTCGGAACTCGGCTTCGTAGACGCCGACTGCCACTGGAAGTGGCGCGAGCTCGCACTCGTCGGGGGCCGCCGACCCGGAGCTACAGCGCGAGCGGGTGGAGCGAGGTCGGCGTTCGAGCGCGGGTTGAAGAAGAGGGGCGATTGACTCGGGCGGCCCCGCGACGCTTGCGCCCGCCCCGGCGCACCCTCGCCCTCGCCGTGCTGGCGCTGGTGGCGGTCGCCGCCGTTGCCGGCTGTGGCGATGACGAGGAGGCGGACGCCTGCGCCGCGGACGCTGCCGTCCTGGAGGTGCCGCACGTGATCCCCACCGAGCCCGCCGTGGGAGCTGTGGTGGGCGAGACCTTCACGGTTCGCGGCTGCTCGCGCACGTTCGAGAGCAGCATCCAGTGGCGCCTGAGCGAACCGGCCGGGGCCGAGCTTGCCCGGGGCTTCGCGATGGGTGGCGGCGTCGACGGCTCGGCCGCGTTCGAGTTCACCGTCTTCGCTCCTGTCACGGAGCCCACGCTGGCCCAGCTCAGGGTGTTCGAAGCGGATGTCTCAGAAGGGCGGGGCAGCCCGCCGCCCCAGGCGGTGATTCCGCTGCTCCTCTCGCCGTAGCCGAGGCACCGCCGGCGGCCGCGCAGGGCGGACGCCTCTGTACGAGGCGGCACCGGTAGCATCGACACAGGCGACCCCGGAGGACGAGATGGCCACGTGCACCCATTCGGTCTGCACCTGCGATGCGGCGGAGGGCAGCGCGTACTGCTCGGACTGGTGCTCGGCGAACCCCGACGCCGCCGAGTGCCACTGCCACCACGACGGATGTGAGGCCCCGCACCACCACTGACGGCCGGGGCTCAGGAGTTCCCGATGCCGGGGCCTTTGGGCTCCGGCATCGGCGTGCCGTCCCAGGCCACGTCCTCGACGAACGCCTGGCTCACGGTGACGTGCTCCTCGCGCGCCACCTTCGACCAGTGCCGGCGGGCCAGCAGGAAGTACAGGGCCGGCAGCACGTCGTGGGCGTCGAACAGGGCGTCCTGGCCGCGCAGCAGCTCGCGCACGAGCTCCGGGGGCGAGGCACGGTGCAGGTGCCGGTCGAGGAGGTAGGCGTCGTACTGGCGGACGAGGCCGGGCGAGACCGTTCGCTGTTCCCCACCGCGACCCACCATCGCCTCGACGATCCAGTCGCCCGGCGGGAAGAAGGCACCGGCGCTGCAGCGCGGGTTGCACTCGATCATCACCAGCCCGTCGTCGGTTCGGCGGTAGTCGAAGCCGATGTGCCCCGTGATGCCCAGCTCGGCCGCCACGCGCTGGGCAGCCTCCAGCGAGCCGAAGTCGTCCACGGTGGCGAACTGGATCGACCACCCGCCCGGGCCGGCGATGGTGGGCTCGTACGGCACGTGCAGCAGCACCCGCCCGTCGCGCGCCACGCTGTAGGAGCAGGCGTCCCGGCCCTCCACGAACTCCTGGACGAGCCAGGGGTTCTGGTCGCTCGGCGAGCAGTCCTCCAGCCGGCTCTCCCCCGCTCGCGGCCCGTGGTTGGTGAGATAGACCATTCCCCCGCGCGAGAAGGCCGGGCGCGCGACATAGGCCGGGAACCGCTGCACGGCGGCGACCAGTTCGGCGCGATTTCGGGCCACGACTGTGACGGGGGTGCGCAGCCCGAGCCGCTCGCAGAGCTCCACGAACCGCGACTTGTCGTGCAGCCGGGCCAGCACGTCGAAGGGCGGGGCGAAGATCGGCGCCGGGACGAGATCCGCGTAGCGCGCGATGAAGAAGGTGTCCTCGAAGGACGGGAGCACCAGGTCGATGCTCCGGTCGGTGACGATCCGCGCCACGTCGTGCGCGAACCGCTCGGGCTCGCGCGCCGGCGCGGCGACCAGGTGCGTGGCGTCCGCGCGGTTGGAGTGGATGGCGGGCGCCATCTCGAGCGAGTCGGCCACGTCCACCCTGGCGCCCGCGCCGTGGAAGGCGCGCACGATCGCGGTGGCTGGCTGGAAGCGCCCGCAGAGGACCAGCACCGACAGGTCGTGGGTCATGAGGCCGCCGCCATCCGGATCCTCCTGTGAGCGTTGCCCCGCGGAGGCCGGACGCTATCGCGACGAACCGGTCGACGACGGGCCGAGCGCGGCGCGCCGGCGCCGGTGGGTGTTCAATGCAGCCGTGCCGGCCGACGAGCAGCCCCGGGCCCCGGACTCGCTGACCGGCTGGTTCGAGCCGCTCTACGCCGCCGCCGACGGCGACCCCGGGCACCTCCCCTGGGCTCACGACGGCCTGCACCCGGGGGTGCGACGGTGGCTCGAGTCGGGCCCGGACGACGACCTGCTGCACGGCGCCGGCCGGCCGGCGGCCGCGGTGGGCACCGGCCTGGGCGACGACGCGGCCGCTCTCGCTCAGCGCGGATGGGACGTGACCGCGTTCGACGTGTCGCCCAGCGCCATCGCGGCCGCGCAGGAGCGCCATCCCGGAGCCGCCGTTCGCTGGCAGGTGGCCGACCTGTTCGCGCTGCCGGACCGATGGCGGCGGGCCTTCGCGTTCGTGCTGGAGGTGTTCACCGTGCAGTCCCTCCCGCCGGACGTGCGCCGCCGGACGGTAGCGGCCATCGCCGACCTCGTGGCGCCGGGCGGAACCGCGCTGGTGGTGGCGGCCCTGCGCCCGCCTGGCCCGCCGACCGCGGGGCCCCCATGGCCGCTCACCGAGGACGAGCTCGACCTCTTCCGCGATGAGGGCGGCCTCACTGCCGGGCGGCGCCTTCAGGGCGCCAGCATGCGCGGCTTCGCCATGGCGGTGGTCGAGTACCACCGGAGCCGCTGAGCACGCTTCGGATGACCTCGGGCGCTGGGACTCCTGGACGCGCGGCAACCCCCGGGGAGCGCGCGCGGCGGACGCCGCGTCGGCGATGATGGCGCGGTGAGCGACCTCCGCGAGGGAGCGGTCTTCGCCGACCACCGCATCGAGGCGGTGCTGGGTCGCGGCGGAATGGGCGTGGTGTACCGGGCGCGGCAGCGGCGCGGCCTCACCACTCGGTGGGCGGCCAGCGCTCCGGGGGTGGGCGGTCCTCGTTGGCCACCTGGAGACGCGGCTGGCGCGCCGGGTCGGTGGCCTCGTAGGGGCGAACCACCGGCTCGCGCCACAGGGCGTAGCTCTGGCAGGCGGCGTCGGGGTCGTCCTGGTTGTGGTGGATGGCCTCGGCGAGCGCGTGGGCGTCGCCCAGGCCGAGCCCCGCGGACACGCCGGTCTCGGGGCCGAAGAAGTGCGCTGCGTCGCCCACCATCACCACGCCCGGCGTCCACCACTTGGGCGAGGTAAGCACGCGGGGCTCGGCGTAGCGCACCTGGTCCATGCTGGTGAGGGCCTCGACCGCCTCCCTCGCCTCGGGCAGCAGGGTGGAGAACGTCTTCTTGAAGGCGTCGAGCCCGGGCGCCTTGGCGGCCTCCTCGCCGAGGCGGTCCAGCGTCCACCAGCCGGCCGAGCCCTCCGGCCAGCCCAGCAGCCCGATGATGTTGCCGTCGCTCAAATAGGCCATCGAGAACGAGCGGTCGATGATGGCGGGGCCCATGAAGCCCAGCGAGCCACTGCCCAGGTCGGTGATCTCGCCCGGAAGGCCCGCCATCTGCCGCACGACGCTGCCCACCCCGTCGCAGGCGACCACCAAGTCGGCCTCGAACGTCTGCTCGCCCCCCGGGCCCTCGGTGCGCACACCCACCACGCGCTCGCCGTCGCGCAGCAGCTCGGTGACCTGCTCGTCGTTGCGCACCGGCACGTCGCGGGCCAGGACCTCGATGACGTTCACGAAGTTGATACAGATGGCGACAGGGCTGCCGTCGTCGCCCGGCGCGATGTCCCAGCCCGCGGAGTGAATCTCGTCGTAGACGCCGGCTTCCTCGAGCGCCGGGAAGCCCTGGAAGCCCAGCATGAAGGGTCGCGGCATGTGCTGGCCGGCCGGGTTTCGTTCGAGCACGATCGGGTCGTGGCCCTTGCCCCGAAGCAGCCTGGCCAGGCACGTGCCCACGATGCTGCTGCCGACGATGACGGTGCGCATGGCCCCTGACCCTACCCCAGATCGCCGGCGGCCGGACCCCGCTCTGCGCAGCGTGGTGGCGGCTGCGGGATGCGTCTCAGGTCGACGTCGCTGACGTACGGCACGGCGCCCGCCGCACACGCCCGGCGACTCGCCGCTGCGGCGGCGCCGCCGTCGCCGGCTACGGTGTAGTCGGTCGTCGTCGTCAGGATCCCCCGGCGAGCCATGCGGCGCAGCGCCGTCGTCGCTTCGCGGCGTTCGGCCGGCGTGGCTGCCCGGTACGCCTCGTTTGAACCGTCGAAGGTGAAGCTGGCGTCCTCGCGATTCCAGGCGTGCAGGTGGCGGGCGATGCGGCCAACCGAGCGGTCGCCGTTCTGCGCGGCGAGGACGGCGCGGCGGCGCTGCACCAGGCGCCCCAACTGCGCCACCAGCGCGCGCATGCCGCGGGCCTGGCGGGGGTGGGCCTCGACCATGTCGGCGTTGTCGAGGAACAGCCCATGGAACCCCTTGCGCAGCATCGCGGGCGCCACGCGCCGCGCGATGAGACGGCGAAAGCCCGGCGCGGAGGTGTCGGCGTACCACTCGCCCCACTGCTGCCACAGCTCCAGCCGGTAGCGGCGGGCCGCGGGGAACCAGGGGCGCGGCCGCTCGATGGTGCCTACCGAGAGGTAGGCGAGCACGCGCGCGCCGCGGCGGCGCAGCGCGCGCACGTCGGCGGCGGTGGCCTCCTGGCCGTCGAGGACCACCAGGTCGTAGCCGGCCAGCCGGCCGGCGAGCCGCGGCGGCGGTCCATCGAGCACGCCGTCGCCGATGGCCAGCGCAAACGTGTCGACGCCGCGGAGCTTCGGATGGACCGGCGTGGCGCTCGCCGGTGCCACGCCGGCGGCGATGGCGGCCACCAGCGCCAGCCCCGCGGCGAGGGGGCGCGTCACCGGCGCTCTACCGCCACCCGCTCGTCGCGGCAGAGACCCAGCTCGTCCCAGGCCGCGCCGCCGTTGACGGCCAGGGCCAGATGGCCATGGCTATCGAGGTACACCAGCGCCTCGCCCGGCGCGACGTCAGCGAAGGTACGGCCGACCGCGGCGGCGAACGCCCCGCCGGCCGTGCTGACGGTGACGCCATCGCCGGCCGCGAGGCCGGCGTCGGTCAGCTCATCGGCGCCCGCCAGCAACGTGACGTTGCCGAAGCGGTCCGAGCCGATGGCCGTGGCCTCCACGCGGCCCGCGCCCGTGCGGGCGGCCGGCAGGGCCGGGCGCACGATGGCCGCGGGGTCGATTGGTTCTCCGAGGTCGGACACCAGGACGCCTGCTGCGAGGCGGGCCGCGGCCGGCGCGAACACGTCGCGACCGTGGAAGGTCGCCGGCGCGTCAGAGGGAACCGGCAGCGCCACGGCGGCGTGGGCGCCCATGCGGTCGGCGGCGAGGCCCAGCAGGCCGTTGTCGGGACCCACCAGCGCGCCGCCGCCAGCCGTGGCCACCGCGACACCCAGCCGCTCGGTGCCGACGCCGGGATCGACCACCGCGAGATGGACGGCGTCGGGCAGCAGCGGCGCCAGCCGCGCCAGCACCACGGCGCCCCAGCGCACGTCGCCGGGCGCGAGGTCGTTGGCCAACTCGATGCGATCGGCATCGGGGCAACCGGCGGCCAGCACCGCGTGCAGCGCCCCCACGTGCTCACCCCCGGCGCCGGAGTCGGTGAGCAGGGTGATGCGCGGGCGGCTCATCCGGTGGCCGCGGCGTCCGCGACCAGCGCGTCGACCAGGCCTGGGATGTCGTGCCGGTCGGCCTCGGCATGCACCGCGAGACCGGCGTCGCGGGCCGCGGCGCTGGTGACGGGGCCGATGCTGACCACGCGCGCACCGGACAGCCGCGACGGGGCGCCGTCGCCGACCAGCTCGATCAGGCGCCGCACGGTGGAGGACGCGGTGAAGGTGAGGTAGTCGGCGCCGAGCGCCGACCGCAGGCGTTCGGGCCCCGGATCCTCGACGCGGGTGTCGTACAGGGCCACCTCGTCCACGCGGGCGCCGCGGGCGACCAGACCCTCCACCAGCTCGGGCCGCGCCTCGCGTGCGCGGGCCACCAGCACGCGCCGCCCCGAAAGCGGCGTGCCGGCAAGCTCGGCCAGGATGCCCTCCGCCAGGAACCGCTTCGGCACCACGTCGGCGCGGACGCCGCGCTCGGCCAGCCGCTCGGCGGTTGCGGGGCCGATGGCCACCACGGTGGTGTCGGCGCGCACGGCGCGGGCATCGCGGCCGCGCTCGGCCAGGCGGTCGAACAGGCAGTCGACCCCGTTGACGCTGGTGAGCACCAGCAGGTCGTAGTCGGCGATGTGATCGCAGGCCGTGTCGATGCGCCGCCCCGCGCGCGGCTCGATGCGGATCACGGGCAGCTCGACCACGTCGGCGCCCAGCCCGCGGAGCCGCTCGGAGAGGGCGCTGGCCTGCGCCCGGGCTCGCGTGACCACCACGCTGCGGCCCAGCAGGGGTCGCCGCTCGAACCAGCCCATGGCCGGGTCGAGCCCGGCCACGTCCCCCACCACGATCACGCCCGGCGCGGCCAGCCCGGCGGCGGCGACGCGCTCGGGCAGGTCGCCGAGAGTGGCGCGCACGCTGCGCTGCCCTGAGGTGGTGCCATGCTGCACGCAGGCGGCTGGCTGGGTGGCCGGCCGGCCCCCGGCGAGTAGGGCGTCGCGGATGGCGCCGATGCGGCTCATACCCATCAGGATCACCAGCGTGCCGGGTGCCCGGGCGAGCGCCGACCAGTCGGTCTGATGTGCCTCCTTGTCGCGGTCCTCGCGGCCGGTGACCACCGTGAAGGCGGCGGCGAGGCCGCGGTGGGTGACGGGGATGCCGGCGTAGGCGGGCGCGGCCAGCGCGCTGGTGATGCCCGGCACGACCTCAAAGTCGACCCCGGCCGCGGCCAGGGCCTCGGCCTCCTCGCCGCCGCGGCCGAACACGAACGGGTCGCCGCCCTTCAGCCGCACCACGGCGCGGCCAGCGCGCGCGCCCTCGACCAGCGCGGCGTTGATCTGGTCCTGGGTCATCGCCACCTGGCCGGGCGCCTTGCCGGCGTCGACCAGCTCGGCTCCGGACCGGCACACGGGCAGCAGCTCGGCGGTGCCGAGCCGATCGTGTAGCACCAGGTCAGCCTGGGCCAGAACCTCGCGGCCGCGCACCGTGATGAGGCCCGGGTCGCCCGGGCCGGCTCCCACCAGGATGACCTGGCCCTCGCTCATGCCGCGTGCAGCAGCGCGTCGGCGAGCCGCCGGCCGAGGTCGGCCGGGTCCTCCTTGCCCTGGACCCGGGCGCGCGCGGCGCCGTCGCCATGCTGGTCGCTGCGAAAGCCGATCATCATGAGCCCCCCCGGACCGTGCTCACAGAGGGCACCGATCGGCGCTCGGCAATCGCCGCCCAGCGCCCCAAGCGCCGCGCGCTCGGCGCGCAGGCAGGCGTGGGCCGAGGGGTCGTCCAGCGCGGCCGCGGCCGCGGCGAGCCGGGCGTCCGCGGCCCGGCCCTCGATTGCCAGGAAGCCCTGGCCCGGTGCCGGCGTGCTGAGCTCGGGCGGCAGGGGCCACGCGTCCTCGCGCTCCACGCCCAGCCGGGCAAGGCCCGCGGCGGCGAGCACCAGCGCGTCCACGACGCCCTCGTCCAGCCTGCGAAGGCGGGTGCCCACGTTGCCGCGCACCTCGGCGATGCGCACGTCCGGGCGGGCCATCCGCAGCTGGATGGCCCGACGCGGGCTGCCGGTGCCGACCCGCGCGCCCTCTGCGAGGTCGGCGAGCGACGCGGCGCCCAGCAGCACGTCGCGGGGGTCGGCCCGCGGCGGCACGGCCACGATCGCAAGGCCGTCGGGCAGCTCGGCCGGCAGGTCCTTGGCCGAGTGCACAGCCAGGTCGGCCGTGCCGTCCAGCAGCGCCAGCTCGAGCTCCTTCGCGAACAGGCCCTTGTCGTCGGGCCGGGCGCCGGAAGCGCTGGCACGGTCGCCGGAGGTCGTCATGCCCAGCACCCTCACGTCGTGGCCCGCGGCGCGCAGGGCAGCCGCCACCAGAGCGGCCTGGGCCCGTGCCAGCGGTGAGCGCCGGGTGGCGAGCACCACCGGCACGGTGAGGCTACTCGCGGTCCGCTGCCGAGAGGTCGAACAGGTGGCGCAGCGTCTCCAGCTGCGCCAGGCCGTCACCGTTGCGCGCCGCCTCGGTAACCCGCACGGTGGGCTCGTGCAGGAGCTTGTTGACGATGCCGCGCGTGAGCGCCTCGATGCGCTGACGGTCGGCCTCAGACAGCGACTCCCACTGGCCGTCGGCCCGTGCCAGCTCGGCCAGCCGGATCTCCTCGGCGCGCTCGCGCAGGGTGCGGATGGTCGGCGCGGCCGCCAGGCCGGCGCGCCAGTAGCGGAAGCTCCGCATGCCCTCCTCCACGATGGCCTCCCCGCGCTCGGCCTCGGCCAGCCGGCCGCTGAAGCTCTCCTCGACCACCCGCTCGAGGTCGTCGATGTCGTACAGCAACACGCCGTCAAGCTCCGCGATGTCAGGCGCCACGTCGCGCGGCACCGAGATGTCGACCATCACCAGCGGCCTGCCGGCGCGCCTGCCCAGCACGCCTTCCAGGTACGGACGGTCGAGGACGGCGTGCGGGGCGTCGGTGGCCGAGATGACCACCTCGGCCTGGGCCAGCTCATCGGCAAGGCTGTCGAGCCCGGTGCCCCGGACGCCCAGCTGGTCGGCCAGCTCGCGCGCGGTGCCGGCCGTCCGATTCACCACCACCACGCCCACCACCCCGCGATCGACCAGCGCGCGAGCCGTCGCGGCGGCCATCCTGCCCGCGCCGATCACCACCACCGAAGCGTCCGGCCCGGCGGTTCGGAACGCCAGGTCCACCGCCACCGCCGGCACGGAGGTGGGCCCCTCGCCCACCCGGGTCTCGGTGCGCACGCGCTTTCCCACCTCGAGCGCCTGCCGGAACAGGCGGTTGAGCAGCGGGCCGGTGGCACCCTCCTCGGCCGCCACCTCCCAGGCCGCCAGCACCTGGCCCTGGATCTCGCTCTCGCCCAGAACCATCGAGTCGAGCCCCGACGCCACCCGGAACAGCTGCCCGGCGGCGCGGTCGTCGCGCAGTGTGTAGCGGGCGCAGCTGAGCTCGAGTGCGCCGATCTGGCTGTGCTCGAGCAGCGCTCCCGTGAGCGCCCGCTCGGCGCTGCCCGCGTCGTGGGCGGCCGCGTACAACTCGGTGCGGTTGCAGGTGGACAGCGCCACGGCCTCCTCCACGCGCGGGTCGGCGGCCAGCCCGCGCAGCATGCCGCGCGCCTCGTCGTCGCCAAGGGCCGCCTTCTCGCGCTGCTCGACGCGGGCCGTCTTGTGCGACAGGCCGATGGCGAACAGGTGTGGCGGGCTCACAGGCGCTCCTCCTCAAGAATGCGACGTACGAGCATACGCGCCCCGT
>JAUVPZ010000178.1 GCA_030598395.1 Miltoncostaeaceae bacterium
CGGCGTGGCGATGCCGGCGGTGAGCTTGCGGTAGAGCGCGCCGTTGGCGCCCTCGAGCTGCTTCAGCAGGCTGAAGTCCTCGGCGCCGTCGCGCCGCGCCTCGAGGCGCTGCGAGCCGATGGCCGGGTTCAGCGGGTCGGTGGTGGGGTAGATCAGGCTGGCCTCGCCGTTGCCGCCCACGACGCGGGGTCCGCCGCCGCAGGTGTTGCGAAACGAGGTGTGGCTCTTGAACCACGGGTCGTCCCACGGGCTGTGGAAGCGCTGGCCGCCCCAGTTGTTGAGGCCCCAGTAGAGGAACCCGTCCACGCCCTCGCGCGCGGCCAGCCAGCCGAGCATGCGCGGCTCGGCGCTGGGCTTGTCGATCAGCACGTTGGGCGTGTAGCGCTGGGTGTCGCTGCCGTAGGTGTACCACCACAGCGGGCGGCCGCTGGCGCGCACCTGGCGCACCCCCTCGGGCACCTTGAAGAAGTCCCAGATCGCCGGCACCCAGATGTCGACGGCGTCGCGCAGCCTGGCGAGCGCCTCCGGGTGCGGGGCCTCGGTGACCACGACTGGGATGCGGGGGTTGGCCGAGCGAAGCTGGCCGCTGGCGCGCACCAGGTCGTCGTAGGTGCGCCGGTTGGGCTCGTCCACCGGCAGCGCGAAGGTCCGGCCCGCGACCCCCGCGAAGCGCGCGGCGAAGCCACGAGCGGCCGTGCGGCGCCTGGACTCGGCCCGGTACTGGCGGTCCTCGCCGCCGGCCTGGGGGAAGTTGGCCAGGAAGGGCACCTCGACCCGCGGGAAGCCCATGGCGAGGAAGCGGGCAACGTTGCTGTCGCGCTGCACGGTGCCGGTGGCGTGCGGCGGCGGGTTGGAGTAGTCGACCTCCCAGGTGCGCTCATCGACCTTGGGCGTGCTGTAGGGGGCCTTGCCGGGGTTCACCCCGTGTGCGCGCAGCATCGGCAGCAGGCTCTCGTAGACGCCGCGCACCAGCCGCGGGTCGCGCTCCTCCACTCCCAGGGCCTTCGACAGCGCCACCTGGTTGAACCGCACCACCATCTGGTACTGGTCGCGGCTGGCCGTCACCGGCGCCACGTCCACGGACACGGGGATCGACCCGGCCGGTCCGAGGTCCAGGGTGCCGCGGTACGCGCCCGGCGCCGCGGCCCCCGGCACGTGCACCAGGACGTAGATCGGGGTCGTCTCACCGCCCGGCAGGGTGATCGGGCCGGTGATCGGGTGCAGGGGGTCGGGATAGCGACCATCGCCCTCGTGGCCGTCCACGCCGGTGCTGCGGCTCTTGAGCCTCACGTAGCCCACCCGGAACAGCTCCACGCTGGAGGCCGGGATCACCCCCGGGCCCGTCAGGTCGCTGATCGTCGGCTGCACCGTCACGGTGGCGTCGGCGCGCACGGCGGCGAACCCGCCCTCGTACTCGTCGCGCGCCGCGGCCAGGGCCACCTCGGGGGCGGCGTCGACGGGCCGCACCGAGTGCGGGAAGACCTTCTCGTTGACGCTGGCGCCCCAGACTTCCGCCGCCGCGGCGGATCCGGGGAGCACGGCGGCCGCGGCGAGGGCGGCGGCAAGCCAGGTGATGTGACGCCGGCGGGGGCGGCGGCGGTAGCGGGGCATGGAGCGACGTCCTTGTCGGGTGTCCCTTCATTCCCTCCGAGCCGTCGCCTCCCTCCACCACGATGACGTGCAGGTCCAGCGCGCCGTGGGCGCCCAGCGTGCTGATCCTCTCGATGTCCGACGTGCGGCTGGGCCCCGACACCAGCGAC
>JAUVPZ010000027.1 GCA_030598395.1 Miltoncostaeaceae bacterium
CGCACCGCCGTGCAGGAGCGCGTGGCCGAGCGCAACGACACCCAGCTGTCGCGCCAGCTGCCCCTGGACGGCGTCGCCACAGTCCAGGTCGAGCCGGGGCAGTCCGCCGCCCAGGTGGCCGACCGGCTCAGCGAGGACCCGGCGGTCAGGTGGGCCGAGCCGGACCGCCCGGTGCACATCGCGCTCACGCCCAACGACCCGCTGCTGGGCAGCCAGTGGAGCCTCAGCACGATCAGGGCGCCGCAGGCGTGGGACACCACCACCGGCTCGCCCGCGGTGCGCGTGGCCGTGGTCGACACGGCCGTGGACGGCGGCCACCCGGACCTGGCGCCCAACGTGCCGAGCGTCATCAACGCCGGCGAGAGCGGCGGCGGTCGTGAGAGCAACGGGGTGGACGACGACGGCAACGGCTTCGTCGACGACGTCCGCGGCTGGGACTTCTACGACCAAGACAACAACCCGGGCCCGGTCGCTGGCGACCACTGGCACGGCACCCACGTGTCCAGTGTCATCGCCGCCCGCGGCAACGACGGCACCGGCATCAGCGGGGTCGTCTGGCAGGCCCAGATCATGCGGCTGCGTGTGCTCGGCCCGACCGGCTCTGGCTGGTTCTCCGATGTGGTCGCGGCCTTCGCCTACGCCGGCCAGAACGGGGCCCGCATCGTCAACGCCTCGCTGGGCGGCCCGGGGGGGCAAGACCTGTCCAACGTGATGAAGGCCACCTTCGAGGCGGCCCCCAACACGCTGTTCGTGGTCGCTGCCGGCAACGAGGGCAGCAACAACGACGGGTCCTCGCCCTCGTTGCCGTGCGCGGTCCCGGCCGAGAACGTGATCTGCGTCGCGGCCACCGACCAGAGCGACGGCATGGCGTCGTTCTCCAACTACGGACGGACCAGCGTCGACCTCGGCGCCCCCGGCGTGGGCGTGCTGGGCGCCGTGCTGGGCGGAGGCCACGGCTCCTACAGCGGCACGTCGTTCGCCTCGCCCAACACGGCCGGCGTGGCGGCGCTGGTGCTGGCCAGGAACCCAACCTTCTCGACAGCCCAGCTCAAGGCCACCGTGCTGGACGGCGCGGCCCCGACGGCCTCGTTGGCCGGGGTGACGGTGACCGGCGGGCGGCTGGACGCACCCGGGGCGCTGGCGATCGTGCCCCAGCCCGCGGCGACGCCGCCGCCGGGCTTCCAGCCCCCGCCCGCGACGCCTCCTGACCCGCCGGCTGCCGCCCCGCCGCCCGGCCAGGGCGCAGGCGGCGCGGGCGAACCCTCGAAGGGGCCCGGGGCAGCCAGGGCCCGTGTGGTCCGCGTGGGCCGCGGCTGGGAGCTGCGGCTCACGCTGGAGGCCGTCACCGAGGTCGGCGCGCTGGTGCGGCGCCGCGTGCTGCGGCAGCGGCGCGCCGGCGCCGCCAGCAAGGGCTTCCGCTTCCGGACCGTCCGCGGCGTGCGGCGGCGCAGCCTGGCGGCCGGGCGCCATGTCATCGCCCTGGGCCGGCTCCGTCCCGGCGTGCACCGCGTCGAATTGCGCCTCTCCTCGGCCACTGGGCGGAAACGGCTGGTGCGCACGGTGCGGGTCGCGGCGCCGCTACGCCCCATCATGCAGGTGCGGCGCCGGGGGGCCGTGCTCGTCGTGCGGGTCGACGTGCCCTCGCGGGGCAGCCTCGAGGCCGCCGTGGAACGCCGGGCCCGGCGCAGGGGCACGGCTCGCTGGGTGACCGTGCGGTCGGCCGCCGGGAAGCGGCGCCGGGCGGGCCTAAGCACCCTGCGCCTGCGTGCCCCCCGCGCCGGCGGCCATCACCGCGTTCGCGTCGTGGTGTGGGAGGACTTCCGCCGCACGACGCTCACCGAAGCCCTCCGCTAGCGGGACGCTCCCGGTTCAGCGCACGTGGAGCTGCTCGAAGACCAGCTCGCGCTCCCCCATGCTGATCTGCGCTCCGGTGGCGATCAGCCTCGGCTCTTCGGTGGACAGTCGCTCCCACGCGTCGCCGTCGCCGGGCCTGATGAGGGTCCCGTTGGAGGAGCCACGGTCCACGACCAGCACGTCCCATTCGCGCAGCATCACGCGGAGATGGGCCCGGGAGACCGAGTGCGTGTCGTCCTTGATCTGCACGGGCCACGCCTCGTCGCCCTTCACGAGGGGGTCGTTGGCAGGCTCGCGGCCGATCACCAGGTCGCGCCGCACGGGCACCGAGCCGCCGTCGTCGAACACCAGCACGCCCAGCGGGGGCCGGGGGCCGTCCACCAGGACGAGGGTGCGGTTGGTGCCCATCCTGATGCCGCAGATGCAGCAGTAGTTGGCGCCGGGGCGGTTGTGGTGATCGCGCGGGCAGCGGAAGCCCTTGACGCTCACGGCGCCGGGCTCGGCCTGCAGTTCGTCGTCGGTGCCGGGTTCGGGCACGATGGCCGGGAGGGGTTCACGGCCCGCCAGCAGGTCGGCGTCCGGGCCCAGCGAGATCGAGCTGAAGCCCTGGCGCTCCGAAGCGAAGACCAGCTGCCAGCGCGGGTGCTCGGCCAGCCAGGCCTCGACCTCCTTGGTCATGGGGATGCCCGGGCTCGGCCGTCGCGACTCGCCGGCAGCCTCGTCGAGCCCCGCGTCGTCGGCGTGCCCGGGCCGGGCCTGCAGCGCCTTGACATTCCGGCGTGGCGCCTCCGCGAGCACCAGCGCCCCGGCGCCCGCCACAACGCCCTCGCGGAGCTCGAGCCACGGCGAGGGCTCCGGCGGCTCGGCGTCGGCCGGCCCGATTGCCAGCGCCTCGACCGGGTTGGCCAGCCTCTGGTCGATCCACGTGACCACGTCCGAGGCGTCCAGGTCGTGCTGCTCGCCCCCTGCCGTGCCGCGAAGGCGAAGCGAACCGGTGAGGAAGGCGGCAACGCCGTCGGTCACGGGCGTGACCACCCCGAAGCCGGTCGCGTCGTCGGGAGCCGCAGCCATCGCGAGGCGCGCGAGCTCCTGCACCAGCGCGCTGCCGCTGGTCGCCGCGCAGCGCGACAGCAGCAACTCGACGGTCGACTGCGACGCCGGGCCCGGCACCACCAGGACGGTCCCCCCGAACCGCGCGACCAGTCCCTCGCCTGGCCACGGCTGGACATGGGCGCCGATCACTCCTCGTCCCCTTCCGGCTCCGGTCGTAGCACCGCCTCGATGGCGTTCGCCAGCTGGGCGGCGGTCGCGAAGCGCTCGGCGCGGGCGTCGGCCAGGCAGCGCTCGACGATCGGGCGGTAGCCGTCGGGCAGTGTGGCGCCGATCTCGGGGCGCGAGTGGAGCACGTGCGTGAAGGCGTCGAGCACGCTGTCGTTGGGGATCTCGCCGTACAGCCCCTGGCCAGTGAGGGCGTGGTGCAGGGTGACGCCCAGCGACCAGACGTCGCTCATCCGGCAGCCGGGGTCGCCCCAGATGACCTCGGGCTCCATGAACTCGAGCGACCCTACCGGGCCGACGCCGGTGGTGGTCATGCCCGGCGACATGAGCCGGGCCAGGCCGAGATCCGACAGGCGGCCCCGATCGCCGTCCAGCAGGACGTTGGCGGGCTTGATGTCGCGGTGCACCACGCCGACCTCGTGCAGCTCATGGGCGCCCCGCGCCGCGTCCGCGACGGCGCCTGCGACCGCCTCGGGCGAGAGCGGCCGGGCGGGCCGCTCCAGCGAGCCGTCCGGGTAGTAGGCCATCGAGTAGAAGAGCAGGCCGTCGTCGTAGCCGGCGTCGAAGACCTCCACCAGGTGCTCCGACCTGACCGCGGCGAAGATGCGCAGCTCGTTGGCGACACGCTTGAAGTCGCTGTCGGTCGCGCGGCGCTCCAGCACCTTGACCGCGACGTGAGGCGCGTCCATGTCCAGGCGAGCGGGGGTAGTGGCGCGGAAGAAGCGCCCGTGGTTGCCCGCACCCAGCTCGGCGTCGAAGCGGTAGTCGGCGATCCCCTCCATCACGGCTCCTCGTCCTCGCGGCCGCGCTCCTCCAGCTGCTCGCGGTAGCGTGGTCCCACGTCCAGCCGGCCGCGGGTGAAGGAGGTGTCCAGCTCCACGCCGGCGAGCCCCAGGATACGCCTGCGGCTGCGCATCAGCGCCCACAGGCCGGCGGCCACCAGCGCGAGGCCCGCCACAGCGTACGCGAGCAGCGCCGGATCGCCGCGCAGGTCGTCGAGGAAGATGGCGGTGGTCACCAACTCGGCGGCGGCCAGGGTCCCCACGAACGCCACCAGCTGGCGATCGGTGATGCGCGATGCGACCCACGATCCGAGCGGGGCGCCCACGGCCACCACCGGCACCGCGGCCAGCCACAGCCCGAAGAGGTCGAACTGCCCGCCGGGCAGCGGCGGGCCGGCCGTCCCGGGCTCGGCGTAGGCCGTACCGCCGTCGGCGGTCTCGACCACGGCCTGCCCGCCCACGGCGACCACGTCGCCCGAGGCGTTCAGCGCGATGTCCAGCTGGCCGTCGACGATGCCGAGCACGAGCAGGCCCAAGAGAGAGACCGCCGCCATCACGATGACGCTGCTCGGGACCCCCACACGAGGGCTGACCCCCAGCAGCACCACCAGGAAGATATAGGCGAACACGTCGGCGCCCGAGCCCACCAGCGAGCTCACGACGCCGCCCACCAGCGCGACGACGGCCAGCGCCGCGTAGCCGCGCCGGCCCAGCTGGGGCAGCCGCGACAGCCGCTCCAAGAGGTGCTCGCGGTAGGTGAGCACCACCACGAGGGCCATGGCGACGATGATCAGGGTGAAGGTGACCTTGACGTACGACGCCGGCAGCCGCGACGGCCAGAACGGCTCGCCAGGAAGGCCCAGCAGGAAGAGGCCGGCGAGAAAGCCGGCCCCGGCGATGGGGATGGCGACGCCGATGGCCCGCCACTCGATGGCGCGGCGATTGATGACGATGGCCGCGGCCGCCGTGGTCATGCCCACCGCCTGGATGCACAGCGAGAACGAGCGCGCCACCGAGGTGGGCACCTCCAGAACCTTGGTGAGCACCGGGAACGCGACCGCCCCGCCACCCTGGGGCGTGGACCCGGCGACGAAGCTGCCGAAGGCCATGGTCACGGCGGCCGCCCAGCCCTCGGCCACCCGCTCCCATTGGCCGGCCGCGGTCACGTAGGCCAGCCACCCGGCCACGACCAGCGCCGACACGGCCAAGGCCATCCGTGCCCGCGAGCGCCGCGAGGCCTGGCGGTCCCGCAGGCCGCGGGCGATCAGCGACTCGAGGTCCGGGCCCCCGGACCCCGTCACACGAGCCGGCCGCCGCGGAAGCGCCAGCGGATGAAGACCACGCGCATCGGGCCGTTGGCCGTCAGCCACAGCAGCGTCCAGACGGTGGCGAAGTGGATCACGAACGCGGTGGTGTTGATGGGCCCCACGGCGAGAAAGCCGGCGTCGAGGGCCAGGTACACGGCGATCCCCTCATTGATCCCCACCAGCAGCCCGAGCAGGATCGGCCAGTCCTTGTCCCAGCGGAACTGCTGGAGGCCGTGGTAGAGGGCTTCCCACGCGATGCCGAACAGGCCCACGCAGAACACGGCCGCGTACGCCACACGGTAGGTCGGGCCGGTCGGGCCCGGCAGCAGCGGCACGATGAGCGCGGTCCACGGCACGGCGACGACCAGCAGCAGGAAGAGACGAGTCTGGACCCGGCCGAGGTACGTCGGCGTCACGGCGCGCGGTTCCTGGCCCAGCGCCACCACTGGGCGATGGAGCGACCGGGCCCGATGTGCCTGCAGAAGCCCAGGTGCGCGAGGTCGTCGGCGATCTGGAGCGCCGCGTACTGCAGCCCCAGGAAGGAGTCGACCCCGGCGTAGTACCCGCCCAGCGTGATCGACCCGGAGGCGTACATGCGTCCCGACTCGGAGCGGGTCCCCCGCACCTCGAAGGTCGGGTCCACGTCAAGTCGGCCCTTCGGGTTCGTGCCCGCGCCACCGTGCTCGAGCAGGTCGGCCATCAGCCGGTGGTCGGTGAGCCGGGCCTCCAGGCCCGTGGAGTCGATGATGAACTGGGCCGAGAGCTCCATGGTCTGGCCGTCCTCGGACGTGACCGACGTCACCACGGCGCTGCCGTCAGGGGAGGGGGCTACGGACGTCACGGTCCCCACCCGCTGCTCGTAGAACCCCTCCCGCTCCCCCCGCAGCAGCTGCTGGCGCCACTGCCGGCGCGGGGCGGTGTTCGTGCCGCCCATCTGGTCCAGCAGGTCCGCCCGCTCCTGGCCCTCGAGGCCGGCCAGGCGGTTGCGCAGCTGCCCACCCCAGGCGGCCTTCGGGTAGTTGAAGGCCTGGTAGGCGAAGCCGTGGCCGCCGGGCCGGCGGAACGTGGCACCCTCGCCCTGCGGACCGTCCACGTAGTTGCGGAACAGGTGGATGATCGTCGTCTGGGCGCCGCTCTGGTCGCGGTCGTCGATGAGGCGCTGGAAGACACGCGAGGCCACGATGCCGCTGCCGCGCACCAGCACCGTGCACGGGCGCCGCTGCGCCTCCTGGTAGACGTGCTCGTGCGGCTCGTAGGCGTTCACCACCCGCTGGTAGTCCCCGTAGGTGCTGCGGTACTCCTGAAGGTCGGCCAGGAACCGGAGCCCCGGGTAGCCCACGGCCAGGTGCACGTGCGACGAGCGGTAGGCGACCCGCCGCGTGGCGGCGGTGCCCGCCGGCGGGGTCATGACCGTGAAGTACCCGCCGCCCAGGCGGCGGCGCACCATGCGCACGTGCCCGATCACGCGCATGTCCTCCCAGCCGATGCGCAGCGCCTCGCGCTCCACCGAGCGGTACACCTGGCCGGAGCGCGGTGTGAAGAACTCCGCCAGCAAGGGCTCCGTGAGCACCTGCCACACCGGCGCCAGCGAGCGCTCGCCCGCCGCCTCGCGCATGGCGTAGCTGGGGAAGGCCCAGATGTTGTCCATCACCGAGCCGGCGTCGGAGCGCAGCCGCTCGCTCTCGGGGATCTGCGAGTTCTCGGCGAGGTAGCGGTAGGTCTCGTCCGGGCGGCGAATGTCGGAGAGCACCGCGATCTGCTCCACGCCGAGGCCGGCGAGGCGCAGCAGGTCGGCCATGGCGAACGAGCCCAGACCTCCGCCGACGGTCACGAACGGCACGTCCCTGACGGGAATGCCCGCGGCCTCCACGTCGCTGTCGGCCCAGGTATCGGCGGCGATCAGCGGCTCGGTGAGATCGCCCGGCGCCGCGGCGGGTGGCGCGTCGATCGCGTCGAGGGGTGGTGGCATGCGGTCCTCGGGTGGGGCCGGCGCGATTCTATGCCCTCAGGGCGCCACCTGCCGGGCGCCGGCGGCCGCGTGTGGCACGATCCAGCTTCGATGAGCGGGGAGGCGACGTGACCGAGCGACTGCGTGCCGTCGGCGGGGGGGAGGACATGCGCGAGCGCGTCGCCACCCTGCTGGAGGCGCTGCCCTACATCCGCGAGTTCGCGGGCCAGACCATCGTCATCAAGTACGGCGGGGCCGCCATGACCAGCCCTGGGCTCAAGGCCTCTTTCGCGCGCGACGTCGCGTTGCTGCGGCTGGTCGGCATGCGCCCGGTGATCGTGCACGGGGGTGGGCCGGACATCTCCCGCTACAGCGACCGCCTCGGCCTCGAGGTGCGCTTCGTGCACGGGCTGCGGGTCACGGACGCGCCCACCATGGAGCTGGTGAAGATGGTGCTCGTGGGCAAGATCAACAAGGAGATCGTCGGCCTCCTGGGGGTGGCCGGCGTGGGCGCCGTGGGCCTCGCGGGCGACGACGGCGGGCTCATCGCCGCCGAGAAGGCCGGGAGCCCGGAGGACGCCGACCTGGGCTTCGTTGGCCGGGTGGCCGAGATCCGCCCGCGCGTGCTCGAGGGTCTCGTCGACTTCGTTCCGGTGGTGGCCTCGGTCGGCGTGGACGGGGCCGGTCAGAGCTTCAACATCAACGCCGACACCGTCGCCGGCGCGCTGGCCGCGGCGCTCGGGGCTCGCAAGGTGATCTTCCTCACCGACGTCGAGGGCGTGCTGGCCCGCGCCGGGGACCCCACCAGCCTGATCTCCGAGTGCCAGCTGGCCGACGTGGAGCGCATGATCGCCGATGGCTCCGCCGGCTCGGGGATGATCCCCAAGCTCGGCGCCGTCGCCGAGGCGCTGCGCGGCGGCGTGGGCGCGGCCCACGTCGTGGACGGCCGGGTGGCGCACTCGGTGCTGATCGAGCTGTTCACCGAGGACGGCATCGGCACCAAGGTCGTGCCGTGAGCGGCGCCCGGCTCCTGGTGCTGCAGCACGTGCCGCACGAGGGCCCGGGCCTGATTGGCGCGCTGGCCAGGGCCCGCGGCGCCGCGGTGGACGTGGTGCGCCTGGACCGCGGCGAGGCGCTGCCCGAGCTCGACGGCGCCCACGCGCTGGTGGTGATGGGCGGGCCCATGGGCGTCCACGACCTGGACGAGCACCCCTATCTGGAGGACGAGCGGCGCCTGATGGCGCAGGCCGTCGAGGAGGGCGTGCCGTTGCTGGGGGTGTGCCTGGGCGCCCAGCAGCTGGCGCGCGCGCTGGGCGCCCGGGTCTGGGCGGGGTCAGAGCAGGAGATCGGCGCGGGCACCGTCGTCCTCACCGCGGCGGCCCGCGACGACGCCCTGCTGGGCGATGCACCCTCGCCGCTTCCCTGCTTCCACTGGCACGGCGACACCTTCGAGCCGCCGGAGGGGGCGGTGCGGCTGGCGGCGAGCGACGCCTACGCCAACCAGGCCTTCCGCGCCGGCGGGCGTGCCTGGGGGCTGCAGTTCCACGTCGAGCTGGACGCCGGGCTGGCCGACGACTGGCGAGCCCACCTGCCCGAGGGGGTCACCGTGGAGGAGGGCGCGCGGCGACGCATCGAGGCGGCGGGCCGCGACATCGTCCTGCGCTTCCTCGACGCCGCGGGGATCCGAGCGTGATCGACGAGACGCTTGTCATGCGGGAGGCCGCGGCCCTGATGCCCACCTATGCGCGGCAACCGGTGGCCTTCGTGCGCGGCGAGGGCGCGGCGCTCTACGACGCCGAGGGGCGCCGCTACGTCGACTGCATGGCCGGCATCTCCATGAGCAACGTCGGCCACTGCCACCCGGACGTGGTGGCGGCCATCCGCGCGCAGGCCGGACGCCTCATCAACACCTCCAACCTCTACTACACCGAGCCCATGATCGAGCTGGCCGAGTGGCTGCGCGACGCGTCGCTGGGCGGCCGGGTGTTCTTCTGCAACTCGGGCGCCGAGGCGTCCGAGGCCGCGCTCAAGCTGGCCCGGAAGCGCGGCGGCCCGGAGCGGGCCGAGGTCGTGGCGCTGGCCGACGGCTTCCACGGGCGCACCATGGGGTCGCTGTCGCTCACCGGCCAACCGGACAAGCAGGAGGCCTTCCGCCCCCTGGTCCCGTCGGTGCGCCACGTCGATCCGGGCGACCTCGAGGGCCTGTCGACCGCGGTGGGCCCGGCGACCGCGGCCGTGTTCCTGGAGGTCGTGCAGGGCGAGATCGGCGTGCACCCGGTGCCCAATGCGTTCATCCGCCATGCGCGCGAAGTGTGCGACCGCCACGGTGCGCTGCTGGTGATCGACGAGATCCAGACTGGCCTGTCGCGCACCGGGCCGCTGTTCGCCTACCAGGCCGAGGGCGTGGAGCCGGACGTGATCTGTCTCGCCAAGAGCCTGGGCGGCGGCGTGCCCGTGGGCGCCATCGTGGCCCGTCCGGAGGTCTCCGACACCTTCGCGCCCGGCGACCACGGCTCCACGTTCGCTGCCGGGCCGCTGGTCTGTGCGGCCGCGCTGGCGGCGTGCCGCGCGCTTGCCGAGCCGGCGCTGCAGGAGCACGTGCGCGCCCAGGGCGCCCGGCTGCTGGCCGGCCTCCGGGCGCTGGTGGCCCAGGGCCATGCGGCGGAGGCCCGCGGCCGCGGGTTGATGTGCGCGATCGACCTGCCGCGCCCCCGCGCGGCGGACGCGGTGGCCGGCCTGCTGGCCGAGGGGTACCTCGCCAACAACACCTCCGCGCGTACGGTCCGGTTCCTGCCGCCGCTGGTCATCGAGGCCCACGACGTCGAGGGCCTGGTCGCGGCGCTCGGTCGCGTGCTTCCCCCGCTCGGCTGAGCGTTCGGCGAAGAGGTCAGAGGCATCGTCTCGCGCGCGGCCCGAGGTGGGCTACGCTGCCCCGGATCGTGAGCGGGGACGGACCGGGGAGGCTCATGAGCACCGCAGCGAACGGCTCGGCGGCGCGCGCCGAGGGCGCCGTCAAAGTCTACGGCGAGGGCGACGCCGAGGTCCGCGCGCTGGATGGCGTCGACGCGGAGTTCGCCG
Organism: Miltoncostaeaceae bacterium; assembly: GCA_030598395.1. GTDB lineage: Bacteria > Actinomycetota > Thermoleophilia > Miltoncostaeales > Miltoncostaeaceae > JAUVPZ01. Next base: position 10,248 of record JAUVPZ010000027.1, read on the forward strand.
AGGGCCGCTTCACCGCCATCATGGGCCCGTCGGGGTCCGGCAAGTCCACGCTGATGCACTGCATGGCCGGGCTCGACTCGCTGACCGCGGGACGGGTGTTCCTGGGCGACACCGACCTCACGAGGCTCGACGAGAAGGCTCGCACGCGGCTGCGACGCGACGAGGTCGGGTTCATCTTCCAGGCGTTCAACCTGGTGCCCACCCTGACAGCCGCCGAGAACATCACGCTGCCCTTCGACATCGCGGGTCGCAAGCCCGACCGCCAGTGGATGGGCACCGTGGTCGACGCGCTCGGCCTCGGCGACCGCCTCAAGCACAAGCCCGCCGAGCTGTCGGGCGGTCAGCAGCAGCGCGTCGCCGCAGCACGGGCAATGGTGTCACGGCCCAAGATCGTGTTCGCCGACGAGCCCACCGGCGCGCTCGACTCGTCCACCGGCGCCGAGCTCCTGGGGTTCATGCGCCGCGCGGTCGACGAGTACGGCCAGACCATGCTCATGGTCACCCACGACCCCAGCGCAGCCGGCTTCGCCGACCGGGTGGTGTTCCTGGGCGACGGACGCATCGTCGACGAGATGGCCGACCCCACCGCTGAGCGCGTGCTCGACAGGATGAAGACGCTCAGCGACGGGGCTCCAGGAGCCGGCTGACCCCCGCGTGCTGCGCGTCGCCCTGAAGGGCATCCTGGCCAGCAGGGCCCGGCTCGTCCTCACCGCCTTCTCGGTGATCCTCGGGATCGCCTTCGTGTCGGGCAGCTTCATCCTGTCCGACACGATCAGCAAGACCTTCGACGAGGTCTTCGAGAACGCGTTCGCCGGCACCGACGTGGTGGTCAGCTCCGAGGACGATGGCGCCAACGGCCAGCCCGAGCCGATTCCGGCCACGCTGCTGCCTGCCGTCGAGGCGGTCGACGGCGTCGGGGCGGCGGCGGGGGGCGCATCCTTGCTCGGTGTGGTGCCGATCAAGGCCGACGGCGAGCCGCTCACCACGACGGGAGCTCCGCAGTTCGGCTTCTCCTGGACCGAGGACGAGCAGCTCAATCCCTTCGACATCACGGAGGGGGCGCCCCCCGAGACCGAGGGCCAGGTGGCCATCGACGCTGCCACCTTCACGGAGGCCGGCTACGCCGTGGGTGACCGGATCACCGTGGTCGCCGACGCGGCACGCCAGTTCGAGCTGGTCGGCGTCGTGGAGTTCGGCGGTGGGGAGGAGAACCTGGCCGGCGCCACCGCCGTGCTGTTCACGCTGCCCGAGATGCAGCGCCTCGCCGGCCTTGAGGGGCAGTTCGACAGCATCAACCTCGCCGCCGATGACGGCGTCTCGGCCGGCGAGCTCAGCCAGCGCGTCGCGGCGGTCCTCCCCCCCGGCGTGCAGGCGCAGACCGGACAGGACGCCCAGCAGGAGCAGGCCAACGAGATCACCGACCAGATCCGCCCGGTGACCTACGGCCTGCTGGGGTTCGCCTTCGTGTCGGTGCTGGTGTCGGCGTTCATCATCTTCAACACCTTCTCGATCACGGTCTCGCAGCGAGCACGCCAGATGGCCTTGCTGCGGGCGGTCGGCGCGTCGGGCCGCCAGGTCCGCCGCAGCGTGCTCATCGAGGCGCTGGTCCTCGGCCTGGTGGCCTCGGCCATCGGCCTGTTCGCCGGGTTGCTGGTCGCCAGCGGACTCAAGGCGCTGTTCGGCCTGTTCGGCGCCGACATCCCCAGCACGACCACGCAGTTCCTGCCGCGCACCTGGATCGTGGCCATGGTGCTCGGAACCGGCATCACGCTGATCGCGTCGTACCTGCCCGCGCGTCGCGCGTCGCGGGTGCCGCCGGTCGCCGCCATGCGCGACGAGGTCGTCGCGCCGGCGGGGTCCCCCCGCGCGCGGGCCATCGGGGGCGGGATCGCCGCCATCGCCGCCATCGGCCTGATTGCCCTCTCGTTCGCGCTGGACGGCGCCGGCCCCATCCTGGCCGCGCTGGGCGTCGGTGCGCTCCTGCTGCTGCTGGGGGTCGGGGCGATGGCGGCCGCGCTCATCGCCCCGATGGCCCGCGCGATCGGGGCGCCGTTGCGCGGCGTGTCCGGGCGGCTCGGGCGGGAGAACGCCATGCGCAACCCTCGCCGGTCGGCGATCACGGCCGCGGCGCTGATGATCGGCCTGGCGCTGGTGAGCGCGTCGACCGTGGCGACCCAGTCCCTCAGCGCCTCGTTCAGCACGATCCTCGACGAGCAGTTCCCGGCCGACTACATCGTCACCACGGGCGACCAGGAGGCCCCGTTCAGCCCCGAGGCCGCCGCGGCCATCGCCCGCCAGCCCAGGGTGGGCGCCGTCGGCCAGTTGCGCGAGGGCGATTGGCGCGACGCCGGCGGCGCTCAGCGGAGCCTCAACGGGGTCAACGCCGACGAGTTTGGCCAGCTTCACGACCCTGAGTTCACCCAGGGCGGCTGGAACGACCTGGTGGCCGGCACGGTGATGGTCAGCGAGGGCCAGGCCGGCAGCCAGGGTGTGGGGCTGGGCGACGAGCTTGTGATGACCTTCGCCCGCGCCGGCGAGCAGCGGCTGCGCGTGGCGGCGATCTTCGACGAGTCGATCTTCGGCGACTACTTCGTCTCGCTGGACGAGTACGAGCGCAACTACGCCGTCCAGCAGGACATCGTCGTCTTCGCCGACGCCGCCCCCGGGGCCGGGGCCGACGCCGCGCAGGCGGAGATCGCGAGGGCGATCCGGCCGTTCCCGAACCTGGAGGTCCAGAACCAGCGCGAGTTCAAGGACGAGATCCAGTCGCAGAGCAACCAGGTGCTGGGGCTGATCTTCGTGCTGCTGGCGTTCGCGATCCTCATCGCCATCTTCGGCATCGTCAACACGCTCGCGCTGTCGGTGTTCGAGCGCACGCGCGAGATCGGCCTGCTGCGAGCCATCGGCATGGCCCCGCGGCAGACGCGCCGGATGGTGATGTGGGAGTCGGTGATCGTGGCGTTGATCGGGGGCATCCTGGGCCTGGTGGTGGGCACCTTCCTGGGCGTGATGCTGGTGGAGCGCGCCGGCAGCCCGCTGGAAACGCTCAGCATCCCCATCCCCATCCTCGTCGCGCTGCTTGTGCTCGCGGCGCTCGCCGGCGTCCTGGCCGGCGTCTTCCCGGCCTGGCGCGCGTCGCGGATCAACGTCCTGCGGGCCATCGCCCAAGAGTGAGCCGGACGCTCCAGGTGCTGCTGGCGCTCGTCGTCGCCGCCGTGCTGGCGGCCGGGTGCGTGCCGGGCCGCAGCAGCGACGATGCCGGCGGCGGGGACGGGGGGGCCGGCGGTGCGGTGGCCACCGACGGCGAGGGCGTCGAGCGCTGTGCCCCTGCGGCCGGGCCCCTGGTCGACGCCATCGCCGCGTCGCTGCAAGAGGGCGCGGCGATCGACGACGCCTGGACGGTCAGGTCGCGAGGGTTCGACGAGGTGTATTTCACGTCGGCCCGCGTGCTCGCCGCCGACGGCGGGGAGGAGCAGATCGCCACCTGGGCCAGCCTGGCCCCGGACGGCGATCGGCTGGTCTTCTCGGTCAACGACCAGGCCCGCGAGATCAGCGGGCTGGACGACGGCGGCGACCAGGGCTTCAGCGGCGGCGACGAGGGCGTGGCCGAGTCGCAGCGCTGCGCCCGGCTGAACTGACGCGGCCGCCCGCGCTCAGACCGGCCGGGACCCGGCGGGCTGGTGGAAGGCCATCCGGGCCTCGGTACCCTCCGCCGCGTGTGGTCCTCAGCTCGAACTCGTCGGCTGGAGGACGCTGGCTTCGCGATCGTATCTGCGGTCCTGCAAGGCTCCTTCGCGCGCCGGGTCACAAAGCCGCCTCCGGAACGGAGCACTAGACTTCCGCGGCTCACTCCGGAGGTGTTCCGTTGACGACGCACGACCCCGCCGCCGCGCCGGCCGCCGCGTACCTCGCACGGCCCCATGAAGTCCACCGCGTGGTCCTGCTCTACAGTGGCGGCCTCGACACCTCGGTGATGCTCAAGTGGGTGCAGGACCAGTACGACGCCGAGGTGGTGGCGCTGTGCGTCAACCTCGGGCAGCCCGAGGACGACTTCGACGCCATCCGCCAGAAGGCGCTCGACCTGGGCGCCGTGGCCAGCCTGGTGGTCGACGCGCGCGAGGAGTTCGCGCACCAGTACGTGGCTCCGGCCATCAGGGCCAACGCGCGCTACCAGGGCGGCTATCCGCCGTTCACCGCGCTTGGGCGGCCGCTGCTAGCGAAGTTGGCCTGCCAGGTGGCCCACGAGCGCGAGGCCGACACGGTGGCCCACGGCTGCACCGGCAAGGGCAACGACCAGGTGCGCATCGACGCCGCGGTGGCCACGCTGGCGCCCGACCTGCGCGTGATCGCCCCGGTGCGCGAGTGGGAGATGGGTCGCGACGAGGAGATCGCCTACGCCCGCGAGCACGGCATCCCGGTGTCGTCCACCGTCGAGCGGCCCTACTCGATCGACGACAACCTGTGGGGGCGCTCCAGCGAGGGCGGCGTCATCGAGGACCTCGACGTGGCCCCTCCGGAGGACGTGTTCCAGCTCGTGACCCCGCCCGAACGGGCTCCCGATCGACCCGAGGAGATCGAGCTCGCCTTCCGAGACGGGCTGCCTGTCGCGCTCGACGGTCAGGAGCTTCCGCTGGTCGAGCTCATCGGGCGCGTGGCGGAGGTCGGGGCGCGCAACGGCGTCGGCATCGTGGACCACCTCGAGGATCGTGTGGTGGGGCTCAAGGTGCGCGACATCTACGAGGTGCCCGCGGCCGAGGTCATCCTCACCGCCCACCGCGAGCTGGAGAAGCTGGTCTGCACGGGCCGCGAGAACGCGTTGAAACCGCAGCTCGATGCTCTGTGGGCCCAGCTGGCGTACGAGGGGCTGTGGTACGAGCCCCTGCTGTCGGACCTCAACGCCTTCATGGACCGCGTGAACGAACGGGTCGAGGGCGAGGTCGTCCTGCGGCTGTACAAGGGCAACGCCACCGTGATCCGGCGCCGCTCGCCGAACGCGATCTACGATCGCTCCATGGCGACGTTCGACGCCGACGCGTCGTTCTCGCAGTCCAGCTCTCCGGGCTTCATCGAGCTGTTCAGCCTCCAGAGCCGCATGGCGCATCGGGTGGCCGAGTCCCGGTCGCGGGGATGAGGCGGAGCGCGCCCCCTGGGCTCCGCCTGGACGCGGGCCGGGCAGCGCCGTTCGCGCGCGTCGCGGCCGGGCCGCGGGGTCTCGGTTTTCTCGCCATGGATCCGCCCGACGGGCTGCCCCCCGCGCCTGGCGACTCCGTGCGCGCCGCCGCGGCGGTCCCGGTGGCGGTCACGGAGCTGTCGGTGGTCGCCGGGGGCAGGCTGGTGCTGGCCATGTCGCCCGGCGTCGCCCAGACCCACCGGGCGCCGGGGCTTGAGCAGATTCACAATCGCCGGCTGCCCGGCCTCAGAGCGGCGGTGGGCTCGCCGCTGTCGAACGCCGCGCTGCTTCGTGACGACGATGGTTGGCGCGCGGTGGTGCTGCCCAGCCTGGGCGACCTGGTCGCGGGGCTGGGAGGGGGGCCCGTCGCCCTGCGCGCCGACGGACGCCGCGTCGCCGTGGTGCGCGACGGCAGCCATGTTGAGGAGATCGATCTGCCCGACGGCGGCGTCGCGGGCCGCCACGATGGCGCGGCGGCCGCTCTCTGCTACGCCGGCGAGGCCCTGCTGGCGGCATCCGGCGCCGGGGTCGGCCCGATCGGGTCGCCCGGGCCGGCCGACGGCTCGCCGGTGGTGGCGCTGGCCGGTGCGGCGTCGGCGCCGCGCGCGGCCGCGCGCCACGCCGATGGCTCGGTGTCGATCTGGGACGACGCGGGAGCCCGCCTGGCCGCCTGGCCCGCGCCGGGCGACATGCCGATGTCACTGGGCATCAGCGTCGACGGCGCTGCGGTGACGCTCGGCACCCCGCACGCCGAGCCGGCCGTCGCCGCATGCCTGCGGACCGAGGACGGCGCGGTCGTACGCCACGTGCTGGGCGCCCGCGCCCTGGCGCTCGCCCCGGACGACGAGGGGCTGGCCATCGGCGGCGACTGGGGCGTCGCCTGGCTCCGCTACGTCGACGAGAGGGAGGGAACATGACCACACGACCCCTGGACCCGCCGCCCTTCATGCCGGACGACCCGGGTCCGTGGAGCGTGGTGACCCAGGTCCATCGTGCCCGCGGTGCGCGGCCCGGCCGCCGCTACGCCGAGCCGCCGCTCGGCCTGTCGCTGGCGCAGCCGCCGGACGTCCCCCGCCTGGTCATCGGTCTTGACCCCTCGCTGGCCGCGGTTGGCGCCGGCCGGATGCGTGTGGTCGCGGCTGCGCGCGAGCCGGCGCACGGGCTGGACTTCGACGGCCCCGACGCCCTGGTCGGCGTGAGCCCGGGGGTCCGGTGCGGCTGGACGGTGCCGGAGTTGAGCCCGTCCGGCGAGGAGCGGCCCGGCGACGACCCGGCCGCAACCCTGCCGCCGCCCATCGCGCTGGCCGACCTGGCCGGGGCAGTGTCGGCGATCGCCACGAGCCCGGACGGTACGCTGGCGGCGGTCAACCTGTCCGAGGGCAGCCGCTCGGGCGCCATCGCCGTCTACCGCACCGCCGACGGCGCGCTCGTGCGCTGGATCCGCGGCGCGATCGCCGCCGCCTGGTCGTCCGACGGGCAGCACATGGCGATCGGCGGCCACTGGGGGGTGCTGCTGCTGGCGGCCCCGGCCACGGCCTGAGCCTGCGGCCGCGAGCGTCAGACCTGGCGCGGCCGGCCGAGCGTCAGGGTGCCGTCGTAGGCTGCCGTCGAGGCGCCCACGTTGGTGAGGTTGATCGTGCACTCCGCGGGGCCGAGGTTGCGGCGCTTGATGGCGGCGTCCACCTCGTCGCCCGCCCAGGCCCCGGTGATGCGGCGCCCGTTGCACACCAGCGCTGTTCGCACCGATGCTGGCGCGCCCCTGCCAATGACGTCGACCACGAAATCGACGCTCCGCCGGGGACCCAGCAGGCCGAAGGGGATCCGGACGGTGCGCCCGGGGCGGACGACCCCTCCGACCTCGTCGGTGACCGACTCGCGGCCGGAGCCCGGTCCGACCCCCGGGTCGTCGCTGGGCCCGGTGTTCTCCGGGGCAGGGCCCGATGCGCGCCCGGTGATGTCGAGGCGCATCGCGCGCAGCACCGCGCCGCTCGGCGGCCGAAGCCACGGGATGCCGTAGCGGTCGCGCACGTGCAGCTGCACGTAGTCCTCGGCGTAGATCTCGCCGATGGAGCGCGACCAGCCGCGCTGGTATGAGAACGCGACCTGCCCCGAGTTGAGCCGCTGGGTCATGCGGCGGGCACTCCACCAGCGCTGGCTGCCGTCGCTGCCG
>JAUVPZ010000010.1 GCA_030598395.1 Miltoncostaeaceae bacterium
AGGACCTCAACGGCCTCGAGGCCCTCGCCGAGCCATTCCGGCGGGCCACGGTCGAGCTCGAGGAGGCCGGGCTTCCGGAGCCGGCGCTCGAGGACACCGGCTGACCCGAGACGCTCAGGCCCGCGACAGCACCAGGCAGGCGTTGTGGCCGCCGAAGCCGAACGAGGTCGACACGGCGTACTCGGTGGCGATCTCCCGCGGCTCGCGAAGGTGGTCCAGGGCCGGCTCCGGCTCGGGATCGTCGAGGTTCGCGGTGGGCGGCAGCACTCCCCGCATAAGAGCCAGGCAGGTCAACCCCGCCTCGATCCCACCGGCGGCGCCCAGCGTGTGGCCGTGCACCGACTTGGTCGACGACACCGCCGCCGCACCGAGGCCCGCCGTAGCCAGCGCCCACGCTTCGGCCAGGTCACCGGCGGGCGTTGAGGTGGCGTGCGCGTTGACGTAGCCGACCTGCCCGGCCGCCACCTCCGCGTCGGCCAGCGCGGCGGCGATCGCCAACGCCGGGCCCCGCCCGGACATGTCCGGGTCGGTCAGGTGCCCGGCGTCGCACGAGGCCCCGTAGCCGAGGACCTCGGCGTAGACGGTGGCCCCCCGCGCCAGGGCTCGCTCGCGCTCCTCCAGCACCAGGACCCCCGCGCCCTCGGCGATGACGAACCCGTCGCGCGCGCGGTCGAAGGGGCGTGATGCGACCTCGGGCGCGCTGGGCTGGCCGCCCAGGGCGCCAGCGCGGAGATAGCCCGCGACCACCACCGTGGCCAGCGGCGCCTCGGCCCCACCGGCCACCATGGCGTCGGCCTTGCCGCTGCGGATCACGCCGAACGCCAGGCCGATTGCGTCGGTGCCCGCGGCGCACGCGGTGGCGAGCGCCGCCGACGGACCGCGGAGGCCAAGTGCCCGCGGGGCGGCGGCCGCGGCCGTGTTGGGGAGGGCGAGCGGCACCGACAGCGGGCTGACGCGGTCAGCTCCGCGCTCCACGAGGGCCCGGTAGGCGGCTTCCAGCGTCTCGGCCCCCCCGTGAGCGCAGCCGATGGCCGCGCCGACGCGCTCCGGTGGCAGCTCGAGCGGCCCCGCGTCCTCGAGCGCATCGCCGGCGGCGGCGGCGGCCAGTTGTCCGGCGCGGTCCATGCGCCTGGCCTCGCGCCGGCCGAACCGCAACTCGGCCTCGGGATCACCGGCCCGGCACACCACCACCTCGCCCACGCCGTCGATCGCGGCCGGAGACGCGCCCGAGCGCCGGTCCAGCAGCGCCTGCCACGTGCCCTCGGCGCTCCCCCCCGCCGTGAGCATGCCGATCCCGGTGACGACCACCCGCCGCACGGCCTTAGTCTCGCACTCCCCGCACACGCATCGCGCCCGGGTCCCAACGGGGAGCACCCGGGCGCGACGGACAATGAGCACCGCCAGGCGAGGTACGCCGGAGCTCTGTCAGCGGCCTCCTCGCCGGCACCGCACAGGCTGATCCGTCAGCGCGGGCGGCGCAACGGTTCGCGGTCCCCAGGACCGAGGCCAGAGCCCCAATTTGGGGGTTTACCCGCTGGACGCCGACTGGCGCCGGACGCGCTCGGCCAGGTGGATCAGCCACGGCTGATCGGGCCCCACGCGGGTGGCGTGGGCGATCGCGTCGCGCACGTCTGGGCGCGTGGCGTTGACCGGCAGCGACTGGCCCTCCGGGGCGCAGATCCAGCCGCGCGGAGGCCACCCGGCGGCGGCGCCCGGAAGGTGCTTCCCCCCCGCCTCGAAGCGGATCCAGAAGCTGCGCCCGTCGGGCGTCTGAAAGGTGATCGGGTCCGCGCGCCGCGCCATCGCGGGAGGAGACTAACGGACTGCCCAGTCACCGCCGGCGCGACCCGGCGCACCCGCCGGCTCACCGCCATGCAGGTGGGAGTATGGCCACTCGAGTGTCGCGGTGGGTTCCCATTCCTACCGAACGGCGAGCATTGTGCTCGGAGTCTGGGTGAGCTCATCGTCCACCATCACCACCCGGGGGGCGGCCTCGGCCGGGATGGACCAGCACACCTGGCCGCTCGCACTCTGCCCAGAGGACAGGAAGCTGTCGTCGAGGGGCCGGGGCAGCAGGCCGCACTCGTCCTCGTCGGCGCGCCAGACCCGTCCGGTCGCCGGATCCCAGACGCCCAGCCGCACCGCCGCGTCGAAGCTGGCCTCGCCCTCGCCGTTGAAGGTGACCGTGATTTCGGTCATGAAGGAGATGTGCCCCGGGGCCGGCGGGTCGTTGAACGGATGGGCAGCCAGCACCTCGGCCGTGGCGTCCCGGCCCGGAGCGTCCACCCGCACCGCAAAGGCGTCGTACAGCGTGGCCCAACGACCCAGCGGCACCGCCCCCCCGGCACGACCGGCCGCGTACTCCGGCGGCGCTGGGTTCAGCACGGCGTCGTCGCCTGCGCCCTCGGGGCGAGCGGCGTGCCCGCCGCTGCCGGTACGGACCCGCTCGCAGTCAGAGGCGACGCGGTCGACGGCGTCGGCCACCACGGTGTCGCGCCCGGCGCCGCAACGGATGCGGTCGCGGCGCCCGTCGCGCGCCAGAACCCGGTCGTTGCCGGGGCCGGCGATCAGGACGTCGCCCCCGCGGCCGCCCACCAGGCGGTCCCGGCCCGTGCCGCCCACCAGGCGGTCGTGCCCGGCGCCGCCGGCAAGACGGTCGGCGCCCGCGCCGCCGAGCATGCGGTCGCCGCCAGCACCGCCTACCAGGACATCGCCTCCCTTGCCGCCGCTCATGCGGTCGCCTCCGCCGCGGCCGGCCAGCGTGTCGTTGCCCAGGCCCGTGGCGATCACGTCGGCGCGGGAGGTGCCGGTGATGGCGTCCGCGACCGGGCTACCGGTCTTGACGGCGGCCGACAAGGGGGCGGCGGTTGCGAGGAGGGCAGCCATGCTGATGAGCGTCGTGCGAAGCATTCCGTGAGCCTCCTTGCTCCTGGACGATCCACGATATGACTCGCGAGCGCCCGCGCGACTGGACGCACGGCCTGACCCGACCCCTCCTTGAGTACAGTTTCCCTCGTGAGCGGAGCGTCCCACGCGGTCTGGGATCTGGCGCTGCCGCAGGGCGCAGAGCCGCCCGTGTCGGTGTGGCTCAACGGAACCCAACTCGTCGAGGGGGAGGACTTCTCGCTGGACGGCACCACCATTCGGTTCGCGCGCCCGCTGCGCGCGCAGCCCCCGATGGGCCTGGGCCGGAAGCTGATGCTCGCGGCGGGGATCGGCGTCTACGGCGACCTGCGGGGCGACAGCCTGGACGTGCACTTCACGGTGGCCGGCCGGCAGCAGGCGCTCACCGACATCAGGCTCACGTCGCCCGGGGCAGATCCACCTCGGTGAGCGCCAGCAGCTCGCTGCGCCACGTCTGGCGCGGGCTCCACCCCAGCGAGCGCAGCCGATCGTCGCTCACCCAGACCGAAGCCGCCAGCGCGTGGCTCAGCGCGCCGCCCAGGCCGATTCCCGCCAGGGCCGGCGGTGCGTGGTCGGGGCGGCGCAGGCCCGGGGCGGCGCAGAGCGCGTCGATGACCTCGCGCTGGGTGGGCGCCGCCTCGATGGCGTTGTAGGGCCCGGGCGGCGCCGTGGCAGCGGTGCGCAGGGCTCGCGCGGCGTCCTCCGCGCCGATGAGGCCCCAGCGGTTGTCGCCCGGCCCCACGATGCGGTACCGGCGCGTGCGGAGGCCCACGATCAGGTCGCGCGCGAGGCCCTCGTTCCCGTAGATCCAGGGCAACCGCACGAAGCGGGCGTCGCGGCCCGCGGCCGCTGCCTCCGCGGCTGCCGCGGGGACGCCGGGGCCGTGGGGCGCGAGCGGCGCATCCTCGGCCGCCGGGGCCGCTGTCCGGTCGCCGTAGACCAGGGCGCTGGAGCCCACCACCACGGGCACCGGGCGCGGCATCGCCCCCAGGAGCGCAGCGGTGCCCGCGGCCGCATCGCGGGCCCGGCGCCGCACCCCGAGCCGGCGCAGGGGTGGGCCCAGCCGCGGCTGGGCCAGGTGGTAGACCACCTCGATGCCCGACAGCTCGGCCGCCCAGGTGTGCAGCCCCAGAAGGTCGGTGGGAATCGGACGGGCTCCGGCCGTCCGGACCGCCTCGATCGCGCGGGGCGAGCGCGCAAGCGCCACCACCTGAGTGCCGCCGGCGACCAGGCCCGCGATGAGAACCCGGCCCACCATGCCGCTTCCGCCCGCCACGAGGGCGGCGGCCGGTGGGTCAGCCCCCGGCGACAGCGGGCAGAAGGTCACTTCCTGGCCGTCGGTGACCTCGGTGTCGACGCCCTCGTCGAACCGCACGTCCTGGCCAGCGACGAACACGTTGACGAAGCGCCGCAGCGCGCCGTCCTCCATGACGCGGTCGCGAAACCCCGCGTGCTGGGCTTCCAGCTGGTCGATGAGGTCCCGGACCGTGCCGGGAGCGCACTCGATCGAGGACGCGCCGCCCACCGAGGGACGCAGCGGAGCGGGGATGCGGACGGTCACAGCCATGTGTTCGACTCCTCCCGGGTGTCAGGGACGCTACGCGACGATCCGTGCCTCGCCCACCGCGGCCTCGAAACTGGCCACCGTGGGCTCGATGTCGTGGCGCTCGACCCGCGAGGCCACCGCGTCGAGCGTCTTGAGGCCGTCGCCGGTGATGTAGAGGACCACACGCTCGTCGGGGTCGATCTGCCCCGTCTGGGCAAGGCGCATGAGCACCGCCACGGTCACGCCCCCGGCGGTCTCGGTGAAGATGCCCGTCGTCTGGGCGAGCAGCTCGATCCCCTCGACGATCTCCTGCTCGGACACCGCGTCGATGCGGCCTCCGGTGGCCCGGGCCACCTCGATGGCGAACACGCCGTCGGCGGGGTTGCCGATGGCAAGGCTCTTGGCGATCGTCTTCGGGCGCACGGGCGGCACGAAGTCGAGCCCGGCCTCGAAGGCGGCCGCCACCGGGCCGCAGCCCGCCGCCTGGGCACCGTTCAGCACCGGCTGGCGCCCTGCGGCCACGAGGCCCGTCTCCACCAGGTCGACGAAGCCCCGGTGGATCTTGGTGAACAGCGAGCCGCTGGCGATGGGCACGATGCAGCGGTCGGGCAACGTCCACTCGAGCTGCTCGGCCACCTCGTACGCCAGGGTTTTGCTGCCCTCGGCGTAGTAGGGGCGCACGTTGACGTTCACGAAGGCCCACGGACGGTCGCTCGCCAGCTCCATGCAGAGCCGGTTCACGTCGTCGTAGTTGCCGCCCACCGCAAGCAGCGTGGTGCCGTAGACCGCGGTGGCGATGATCTTCTGCTCCTCCAGGTCCGCGGGAACGAACACGTAGCTCTCGAGCCCATGAGCGGCCGAGTGGGCCGCCACGGCGTTCGCCAGGTTGCCCGTGGAGGCGCAGGCGGTGGTGGTGAACCCGAGCTCACGCGCCTTCTGCAGCGCGATGCTGACCACGCGGTCCTTGAAGCTGTGCGTGGGGTTGGCCGTGTCGTTCTTGACCCAGATGTCCCGGAGCCCCAGCGCGGCCGCCAGGCGCGGCGCCCGGATGAGCGGGGTCATGCCGGTGGGCAGCCCGGCGGCCGGGTCGTCCGGCGCGCACGGCAGGAAGTCGCGGTAGCGCCACAGCGACGGCGGGCCCGCCGCGATGCGCTCCCGGCTGACCACCGAGGCGATGCGATCCGTGTCGTAGACCACCTCGAGCGGCCCGAAGCAGAAGTCGCAGACGTAGGCCGCGGTGAGCTCGCCGACGCGGTCGCACTCCTTGCACTGGAGCGACGTGGCCGCCGTGACGTAGTCGTTCACCGAACCTCCGATCGCCGAAACAAGAAATCGCCCTTCGCCTGAGGCGAAAGACGATTGGCGCTCGCGAGCCGCTCGGCTTCCGCATCTCCCAGGCTCCCCGCCTGATGGAATTGGCACCTGGCGCCTGGACGCTGGTTGCCGCGGCTTCGTAGGGCCATTTCCCTCCACCGCTCTCGATGCGTGCCGAAGTATATCGGTACGCAGGCGGTTCACGTCAATCGTTCTCCACGCCGGGCGGGCGGGCCTGCTCCAGCCGGCCGTCCGCGGCCAGTCGGGACAGCGCCAGCTCGAGGCCGGCACATCCCGAAGCGCCTCCACGAGGCGGCGCTCGTGCCACTCCCGAAAGTAGAACGGATCGATCGCGAGCCCCGACGCGATGCGCTGCATGAGGTCGTCCCCCGGCACGCCGCGCTTCCCCTCGTGTGGTCGTGGAGGTTTCCCACCGGGACCAGCGACCGGCTCTCCAGGTCGCGGAAGCTCATGCCGCGCGCCGCCATCGCCGCCCGGAGAGCCACTCCGAAGGCCTCGGTGGAGGGGGCAGCGGCGCGGGATCGCGCACGGCCCGCAGGATATCTGGGACCACGCGAGAAGGGTTGGCCCCAGCGGGACCGCTACCATCGTCGCCGAGGCCGCAATGACCGAAGCGAGCACCGACCCCCAGCCCGATGCTGCGGGAGCCGAGCGGCCGCGGCGCAGGCTCAACATCGGAATCCGGCGCAAGCCGCGCGAGGAACCCGGTGAGGATGCCACCGCGGCCGGGGCGGCGCCTGCCCCCGCCGTGGACGAGCACGCCCCGCCGGGCGACGGCGAGGCCGAGCGCCCCCGGCGTGGCATCGGAATCCGGCGCAAGCAGCGCCCGGCCGAGGTCGAGGTCGATCCCGGCGGACGCGGCGCGACCATCGGCCGCCTGCGGCGCGAGCGGCGTGCGCTGATGGACGTCCGTCAGCAGGAGGTCTACGACCTGGGCGGACTCGCCTTCGAGCTTCATCGGCGCGACCTGCTCCGCGTCGAGGTCCTACGCGGAAAGGCCGCCCTCATCGCCGATCTCGACGGGCGCGTGCGCGACGTCGACGCGCAGATCGACGAGCTGGAGGACCGGCGCCGCAGCCGCGGGCGGCGCGGTGAGGAGCAGGACGCCGGCGCATGCATCAAGTGCCAGGCCCCCTTCCGGGAGGACGCGGCCTACTGCTGGCGCTGCGGCGCGCGGCTCACCGTTCCGAGCACCGCCGAGCAGGACACCGGCACGATTCCCCGGGTGGCAGAGGCGCCGTGACGGCGGGTGGGCCCCCCCGCACGCCCTGGGACGAGGCGCTTCGGTGGTTCACGCGTCCCGGCGAGCAGCCCCTCACCCCCACCCAGGCGCCCGAGCGCCCTCCCACCCCCACCGGCTGGGAAGAGGCCATGCGGCACTTCGCGTCCGAGGGCGCGCCCCCGACCGACGCGCCTGCGCCGGAGGAGCAGCCCACGGGCCCTCAGGAGTCGGTGGCCGGCGAGCCGGCGGGCGCTCCCGCGGCGTCCGTGCCGCCCCCACCGTCACCGGCCCCGCGGCGCCACGGTCACTGCCAGACCTGTGACGCGCGGCTTGAGCCCGGTCAGAGCTACTGCCTGTCGTGCGGCACGGCGACCACCGCCGCCCCGCGCCTCGTGCGCTCGGTCAGCGCGCCGGCGCTGATCGCGGGGGCGATCGCGGTGATGGGGGTCGGCGCGGCGGCCCTGGCGCTGGCAGTAGCCGCGCAGGACGACTCGGCCACCACCACGGTCGGCGAGGTGCCCCCGCCGATCACCGCGCCCACCAGCCCGCCCGTCACCGGCACGACCGGCGGGCCGCTGCCGCCGGACACCACCGCGACCGCGCCCGCGCCGCCGCCCCCGACAGGGTTCGACACCGTCACCTCGCCCACGGGCCCCGTTCCGCCGGCAACGGACCCTGTCCCCACCCCCACGCCCACTCCAGGGGCCTCCGATTGGCCCGCCGGCACCACGGCCTGGACCGCCATCCTCAGCTCGGTGCGCAGCCAGCCCGACGCCGAGGCCGCCAAGACCAAGCTCCAGGGCCAGGGCGAAGAGGCCGGCGTGCTGTTCTCCACCGACCATCCGGGCATGAGACCGGGCTACTACGTGGTCTTCAGCGGGGTGTTCGACTCGCGCGGCGCCGCCATCAGCCAGGCCGACTCACTCGGCAGCGAGTTCGCCGGCGCCTACGCGCGCCAGGTCAGGAGCTAACCGCACCCGGTGTGATGCCGGCAGGCGCAGGTCCGAGCCCGGGGCGAGCACCCGCCCGCGGCCGCGCGCGCGCCCGACCAGCCTGAACCGCCCGCCGGCTGCTGCGCGGGCCGCGTCGACCACCCTGCCCCCCACGACGAGCTCGATGCGCAGCCCCCGCCCAAACGGCCCGGCTCGCCCGGTCACGATCGCGCGCTGCCCGGACCGTCGCACGCGCACGCGGCGGAGGACGGTGGCCCGCACCACCAGGCCGAGGTCGCGCAGCAGCAGCGGCCGATCACCGGGGGTCGCGCGCAGGCGCAACCGGGCGACGCCGGCGCCCTCCGGCAGGGGAACGCGCACGCGCCGCCACACCGCGTCGCCGCGCGCGCGCACGGCCCGGCCTCCGGCGCGAGCCACGAGGTCGCCGTCGCCGCGGATGGCCACGCTCAGCGCCCTGGCGCCGGGTCCGGCGTCGAAGGAGGCCGAGACGGCCACGATCGCCTCTCGGTGCACGCGCAGCGCCCGCCGGCCGCCGACCCTCGGCACCCGGGGCGCGCCCGACAGCAGCGTCCAGGCGCTGAGGCGCGATGAGACGCCCCCGACGACGCCGATCTCGACCGCCTGACCGAGTCCCGGGACGGGGTCGAGGACCAGCCGGACCACCCGGCCGCCGAGCCCCGCCAGGGCGACGTCGTGAGATCGCAGGCGGCGCGTGAGCTGGAGCGTGGCCAGTGCGACCTCGGGCCCGCCGTCGGTGGGGCGCGCCCGCACCGCCAGCAGCGCCCGCCCCCGGGCGGTGACGAGTAGCGCCTGCCCGTCCTCCGGAACCTGGAACGCCGGCGAGACCAGCGTCGTGTTGCCGGCGAGTCGCAGCAGCGTGCGTCCCCGCGGGCCGGAGACGGCCTCTGGCGGCACACGGCCCAGGTGCGTCCAGCCCGGCGAGCCGGGCGGCGCGGGCCCGGGGCCGACGATGGCCGGGGGGTCGGTGAGCAGCGCGTTGGGCGGACCGTCGGCCGCAACCCCGACGGCGGGGGCGGCAGCGGCGATGAGCAGCGCAGCGAGGGGTCGCGGTAGTGGCGGGACAGGCGCTCCGGGCACGCGAGTAGAGTCCGGCCAGGATGATAGAGCGGGCCGACGGAACGACGGTCGAGGTCCTGGTCGGCGTCGACGTCGGCGGCACCTTCACCGACGCCGTCGTCCTGGTCGGTCACCGCCTCGTCACCGCCAAGCGGCCCACCACGCCCGAGGACCAGAGCGCGGGCGTCGTGGAGGCCGTCGAGGAGGCGCTCCGGGCGGCCGGGCTGGAAGCCGCCGACGTAACCGGGCTCGCGCACGGGATGACCGTGGGCACCAACGCCCTGCTGGAGGGTCGCGGCGCCCGCACCGCGCTGGTCGCCACCGAGGGCTTCGGCGACGTGCTCGAGCTGCGGCGCCAGACTCGCGCCCATCTGTACGACCTGGCGCGGGCGCATCCGCCCCCGCTCATTCCGGCCGACCGGGTCTTCGAGGTGACCGAGCGCTGCGGACCCGACGGCGTCGTGCGCGCCCTGGACATGGCGACCCTCGACGCCGCGATCGACGGGGTCCGTGACAGCGGAGCCGCGGCGGTGGCCGTGGGCCTGCTGTTCTCCTTCGCGTCGCCCGACCACGAACGCGCCGTGGCGGGCGCCCTGCGCCATCGCCTCCCGGGGGTCCATGTCAGCGCGTCGCACGAGGTGCTGCCCGAGATCCGCGAGTACGAGCGCATCTCCACCACCGCTGTCGACGCGTACCTCACGCCCGTGCTCCGGGACTACCTTCGCCGCCTCGAGGAGCGCGCCCGCCGGGCCGGGCTCCCCGCACCCGCCATCATGCAGAGCTCCGGGGGCGTGCTGCCCATCGAGACCTCGGCCGACCACGCCGCGTGGACGGTGCTCAGCGGTCCCGCCGCCGGGGTGATCGGGGCCGCGGCGATCGCGGGCGACGACGGTATCGACTGCGCGCTCACGTTCGACATGGGCGGCACGTCGTGCGACGTGGCGCTGGTCGAGGCGGGTACCCCGGCCCGCACCACCGAGGCCGAGATCGCGGGGCACCCCATCCACCTGCCGATGCTCGACGTCGTGTCCGTCTCGGCAGGAGGGGGCAGCATCGCCTGGGCCGACTCGGGCGGAGCGCTGCGCGTCGGGCCCCGCTCAGCCGGCGCGCGGCCAGGCCCCGCCGCCTACGGCACCGGCGGCACCGAGCCCACCGTCACCGACGCGAACCTGATCCTGGGGCGCCTGCCCGACCACGAGGCGCTGGGCGGGCGCATCACGCTCGACCGGAGCGCGGCCGAGGCCGCCGTGGCGGGCCTGGCCGAGCGGCTCGGCATGACGACGAGCGCGTGCGCCGAGGGCATGGTCACCGTGGCGAACCAGGAGATGGTGCGGGCGCTCCGCCGGGTCAGCGTCGAGCGCGGCGTCGACCCGCGCCGCTGCACGCTCGTCGCGTTCGGCGGTGCGGGCCCGTTGCACGCCGCGGGCGTCGCCGACGAGCTCGGGGTCGACCGCGTGCTCTGCCCGCCGGCCGCCGGCGTGCTTGCCGCGCGCGGGCTGGTGGTGGCGGGCGAGCGGCGCGACTACGTCCAGACCGTCCTGCTCCCCGTCCACGACGACGCGGACCTTCCGGCCCGCCTGGCGCCGCTGCGCGCGCGGGCCGAGAGCGAGCTGCCGGGAAGCCGGCACGACGCGGCCGCGGACTGCCGCTACCGCGGCCAGTCCCACGCGCTCACGGTCGAGTGGCAGCCGAACGAGCCGGCGGCCCGGCTGGCCGAGGCCTTCCACCGCGCGCACGAGCGACGCTACGGCGATGCCGATCCGAGCCGGCCGGTCGAGGCGGTCTCGCTGCGCCTGGCGGCGTCGTTCCCCGGTGCGCGGCCCCGTCTGGACGGCGCCGCGGTCGAGACGACTGAGCCGGGGCCCAGGTTCGTGCCGATGGACGGTGCCACCTGCTGGGTGGCCGAGGGCTGGGAGGGGCGGCGGGAGGCCTCCGGGGGCATCGCGATGGTGCGGACCAGGTAATGGACCCGGTCACGCTCCAGGTGATGGCCAACGTGTTCCGCGGCGTGGCCGAGGACATGGAGGCCGCACTGGTGCGCAGCGCCTACAGCCCGAACATCGTCGAGCGCCGCGACTGCAGCACGGCGCTGTTCGACGCCGGGGGTCGCATGGTGGTGCAGTCGGCCTCGATCCCCGTCCACCTGGGCGCCATGCCCGAGTCGGTGGACGCCGTGCGCCGGCGGGGCGCCACGCCAGGCGAGGTGTGGGTGCTCAACGACCCCTACAGCGGCGGAACCCATCTGCCTGACATCACGATGGTCTCGGCGATCGCCCTGGGTGGCGTGGTGGCCGCCTACGCCGTCACCCGCGCCCATCACGCCGACGTCGGGGGGATGTCGCCGGGCAGCATGCCGGCCGGATCGCGGGAGTTGCTGCAGGAGGGCCTCGTGATCCCTCCGGTGCGCCTCACCACGGGCGACGAGGCCTCACCCGACATCATCGCCCTGCTGCTGGCCAATAGCCGCACGCCACGCGAGCGCGAGGGCGACGTGCGCGCTCAGCTGGCCGCGCACCGCCTTGCGGAGACCCGCATGACCGAGGTCGGCGAGCGTCACGGCCCCGGCCTGGTACGCGAGGCGTTCGCCGAGTTGCTGGCCTACGCCGAGCGGCGCACGCGGGCGGCTCTGGCCGCCATGCCCGACGGCACCTTCGCCGCGGAGGGAGCGCTGGAGGGCGACGGCGTCACCAGCGACGACCTCTGGATCCGGGCCGCCGTCACCATTGCCGGGGACGCCATGACGGTGGACTTCGCGGGCACGGACCCCGCCGGCCCCGGCAACTGCAACTGCCCGCTGGCCGTCACGCGCTCGGCGGTGTACTTCGTGGTGCGGTCGGTCACCGATCCGGACATCCCGGCCTCGGCCGGCGCCTTCGCCCCCGTGACGGTGGCGGCGCCACTGGGGACCCTCGTCAACGCGGAGCCGCCGGCGGCAGTCGCTGGCGGGAATGTCGAGACCTCCAGCCGCATCGTGGACGTGGTCTTCGCGGCGGTCGGCGCGGCCGTCGAGGTGCCCGCCCAGGGCCAGGGCACCATGAACAACCTCACGCTGGGTGGCAGGGGCTTCACCTACTACGAGACGATCGGCGGCGGGCAGGGCGCGTCGCGCGACGCGGATGGGCCATCGGCCGTTCACGTGGCGATGAGCAACACGCTCAACACCCCGGTCGAGGCGCTCGAGACCGCCTACCCGCTCCGGGTGGAGACCTACCGCGTGCGGCGCGGCTCGGGCGGGGCCGGCGCCCATCGCGGTGGTGACGGCGTCGTGCGCTCGGTGCGCATGCTGGTCGACGGCGAGGGCTCGGTCATCGCGGAGCGGCGGCGGCAGCGGCCGCAGGGCCGGGCGGGCGGCGAGGCCGGGGCGGCAGGGCGCACGACCCTGAACGGCGAAACGCTCCCCGCCAAGTGGCGGGGAGCGCTCCGGACGGGCGACGTCATCTCGATCGAAACGCCCGGCGGCGGGGGCCACGGACCGAGCTGACGATCCGGGGCCCCGCGCTGCGGGGTACGGTCAGCCGCCCACCTCGAGGGGGAGCGGAGCCGACCGGCTGACGTTGACGAGCGCCCACACGCTGTAGCCGCACGAGTGGCAGTGCGCGCGACCGCGCACGCCGGGTCGGCGCGAGCCGTCGCAGTTGATC
Source organism: Miltoncostaeaceae bacterium (assembly GCA_030598395.1). Classification (GTDB taxonomy): domain Bacteria; phylum Actinomycetota; class Thermoleophilia; order Miltoncostaeales; family Miltoncostaeaceae; genus JAUVPZ01. The sequence continues at coordinate 12,679 of JAUVPZ010000010.1, forward strand.
CAGTTGGCGCAGCGACCGTCGAGCTCCCACGTGAAGCTGCCACAGGCTGCACAGGACTCGGGCAGGTAGCGCGCGCTCGTCACCTTGACGGACTCGCGGCAGAAGCGGCAGGCGTACACCTGGTGTCGCGACAGACGCAGGCGGTGAGCCTGGTGTCGCGCCTCGTCAGCCGCGGAAACCGGATAGCGAGCCATCGCTGTGTGCCTCCTTCTCGTGCGAATCCGCACGAGTTCCGGGACGCCGATCATAATGCAGACCGTCCGTCTTGCCAAAAGGAGCCCGATTCCAGCGAGAACGCCGGTCGGCGGGCGGCCGCGACGGCTACGGCGTGGTGGTCGGTGCCGGGGCCGCGACGATGTCGTTGCCGATGAGCACCACGGCGTCGGCGCCGCCAATCTGGTCGGGCGTGAAGCCGTCGAGCGGCGGCGCGGTGCTGATGCCCAGATCCTTGGCCACGTTGCGGGCGACCGCCCTGTTGCCCTCGGGCCACATCACCACCGAGACCGCCAGGTCGTTCCGTCCGTCGGGGCTGTCGGCGACCAGGGGCACCTGGTAGCCCTCGGCGCGGATGGCGGGCGCGATCTGGTTGTTGGCGGCGCCGTCGACGCCGCTGGCGTTGAACACCGTGATCTCGAACTGGCTCTTGTCGGTGAGGACGGGAGGCTCGCCCACGGCGGTCCGGCTGGGTGCCTGCGGTGGCGACGTGCCGTCCGTGGCGGTCTGCGCGGTGCTCTCGGTCTGCCCGTCGCCGACCGCCGTGGCCTCACCGCTGTCGCGGATCACCAGGGCCCAGACACCCCCTGCGACCAGTGCGATCAGCACCACCACGGCGATCACGATCGCCACCGCGCGCAGCCTCGAGCCTGGCGCCTTCACACCCTCGGACGTGCTCATGCGCTGCTGCAGCTGGCGGACCCGCTCGAGCGCCTCCTCCTCGGCGGTGCCGCCCCCTTCCGCGAGCTGCTGCTCGATGCGACGGATGGCCCGGCTCTGGCGGACGGACTGCACGATCAGCGCCACTGCGAGGAACAGCGCGAAGATCGCCGCCGCCGGCGTGAGGAGGTCGACCCACTCCATCGGCGGGCCAGGCTAGCAGCGGATCCGGCGCGTCAGGGGTGCCGATGTCACCGGCCAGCCCCGGCAGCGCGCTACGAGCCGGGGGTGACGCGGTAGGCGTCGAAAACGGACTCGACGTTGCGCAGCGCGCCGACGAGCGACTTCAGGGTGTCGAGGTCGCCCACGTCGACGTCGAAGCGGTCGTGCACAACCCCGTCCTGGGCGGTGCACTGCGCCGAGGCGATGTTGACGCCGTGCTCGGCGAAGGAGCGCGACAGGTCCTCGAGGAGGCGGGCGCGGTCCCACGCGTCGACGGCGATCTCGACGCGGAACGAGCGCTGGTTGGCGCCGCTCCAGGACACAGGCGTGAAGCGCTCGGGGTTCCTTCGCAGCGCCCGCACGTTGGGGCAGTCGTCGCGGTGGATGGTGATGCCCCGGCCGAGAGAGATGTAGCCCACGATGTCGTCGCCGGGGACCGGCTTGCAGCACTTGGCCAAGCGCACCAGGACGTCGGCCAGGCCCTCGATCTCGATGCCCAGCTCGCTGGAGCTGGCGGAGGGCCGGCGCACCTTGCCGACGCGGGCGTGGGGGCGCTCCGCCTCGTCCACCGCAGCCTGGCCCGCGCGCAGCCGTTGCAGGATCTTGTTGACCACCGTTTGGACCGACGTCTTGCGCAGACCCAGCGAGATGTAGAAGTCGTCGGCCTTGCGGAAGCCCATCTCCTGGATCACCTCGAGCAGCAGCGGCGAGCCGGCCACCCGCTGCGACGGCAGGCCGGCCTTTCGCAACTGGTCCTGGAGGGTCTCGCGGCCGCGGTGCTCGGCATCCTCACGGCGCTCCTTGCGAAAGAACTGCCGGATCTTGGAGCGGGCCTTGCCGGTGGTGACGACGTTGAGCCAGTCGCGCGACGGCCCGCGCGGGGCCTTGGAGGTGAGGATCTCGACGAAGTCGCCCGACCTCAACGTGTAGGTGAGCGGCACGATCTTGCCGTTGATCTTCGCCCCGACGCAGCGGTGGCCGACGTCGGTGTGCACGTCGTAGGCGAAGTCGATCGGCGTGGAGCCCGCCGCCAGGTTGCGCACCTCACCCTTGGGGGTGAAGACGTAGACCTCGTCCCAGTAGAGGTCCGACCGCAGGGTGTCGAGGAACTCCCCGGGGTCCTGCGTCTCGCTCTGCCAGTCGATCATGCGCCGCAGCCACGCCAGGCGGTCGGCATCGTCGCCCTCGGCGTCGCGGTCGAGACCTTTGTAGAGCCAGTGCGCGGCCACGCCGAACTCGGCCGTGCGGTGCATCTCGTGCGTGCGGATCTGGATCTCGAGTGGCTTGCCCTGGGGCGCGATCACCGTGGTGTGCAGGCTCTGGTACCTGTTGAGCTTGGGCATGGCCACGTAGTCCTTGAACCGCCCCGGCATGGGCTTCCAGAGCGAGTGGATGATGCCCACGGCGCCGTAGCAATCCTTGACGGAGTCCACGATGACCCGCATGGCCGTGAGGTCGTGGAGCTCGTTGAACTCCTTCCCCGAGCGGGTCATCTTTTCGTAGATGGAGTAGAAGTGCTTGGCGCGTCCCGTGATCTCGGCGCCGACGATCCCGGCTGCCGCAAGCTCGGCACCGAGGATGTCGCCGGCGTCGCGGATTTCGGTCTCGCGGTCAACCCGGCGCTGGTTGATCAGCTGCTGGATCTCGGTGTAACGCCGCGGGTGGAGGGCCGCGAACGCCAGGTCCTCGAGCTCCCACTTGAGCGAGTTGATGCCGAGCCGGTGGGCCAGGGGCGCGTAGATCTCGAGCGTCTCTTTGGCCTTCTGGATCTGCTTGGACTTGGTCATGTAGGCCAGCGTGCGCATGTTGTGCAGCCGGTCCGCGAGCTTGATGATGAGCACCCGCAGGTCGCTCGACATCGACACGATGAGCTTGCGGTAGTTCTCGGCTTGGTGCTCGGCCTGGCTCTGGAAGTGAATGCGTGAGAGCTTGGTGACGCCGTCCACCAGGCTGGTGGTCTCGGCGCCGAAGCGCTCCTCGAGCTCCTCGAGCGTGGCGCCGGTGTCCTCGACGGTGTCGTGCAGCAGGGCGGCCGCCACGGCCGGGGCCGGAAGCCCCAGCTCGGCGCAGATGCGCGCGCATCCCAGCGGGTGGCTGATGAAGGCCTCCCCCGAGTGGCGGTGCTGTCCCCGGTGCAACTCCTCGGCGTATGCATAGGCGCCGCGCAGCAGGTCGGTGTCGGCGCCCGGGTGATTGGCGACGACCTGCTCCACGAGGTCGTCGATCTCGCCCGGCGCCGGGGCGACCGTGGTGCGGAGGTCGGTGACTGGCTCGGAGCTCACGACTCAAGGGTACCGCGGTCGGCCGGCCGCCTACCCCCCGACGATGGCGACCAGTGGCTCGTGCGCCAGACCGAACTCGAGCGTGGGCGCCAGCTCGAGGAACCGGCTGCACCCCGCCAGGCGCTCCTGTGCCGCACGGTAGAGCGGGGCGTCGGATAGGTGGCGCGCGCCCTGGGGCGGGATGGCGCGAACGCCATGCTCGTCCAACTCGAGCAGGCCGATCTCGGCCAGCGCCGCCAGCGCCCGGGCCAGCGCACGCGGCGGACCCTCCGCGCCGGCGGCGCGAAGCCGTGGCAGCAGCCCGGGGTCCCAGGGCGCAGGCTGGCCGCCCGCGAGCGCGCGCCAGGCCGCGGCCGCGGCTGGGCGAAGCTCCCACTCGGCCGCCGCGCACCGGCCGGCGAACTGGACCTCCTCGGGTCCGTACACCAGATGCAGATGGCGGCCCTCGGCCCGGGCGCACAGCCAGGCGTGAGTCTCGGCGTCGGCCGGCGGATCGACCACCACCACGTGGACCCCTTCAGGGACCGTGGTGTGTGGCAGCGCCGCCGCCTCGACCAGCGCCAGCACGCCGCCCCGCTCGGCCGCGGCGGCCAGGTCGTGGGGCTGAGCGGCGCCATCGGCCACGACGACGGCCTCCACGCCAAGGCGCTGCGGCACGAGCACGGCCTCGATGGCCGCCCGGCGGCGCCCGGCGTCGGCCACCACCGCGGCCGCGCCCCGGTCGGCACCCGCAAGCGCCGCCAGCACCGGCAGCGCGGCGCCCCGGGCTCGGCGGTCGATCAGCGCGCGGGGTGGGCCCGGCGCTACGGGAGGCGCGGGCGCGGGCTGACGCTCCCGGTCGAGCAAGGCGCGCAGATCGACGTCCTCAAGGGCGGCCTCCGCCTTGACCTCCGGGAGCGGATCGAGGCGTTCCACCTCAACCCCAGGGCTCACGAGGCCCTGCCAGCGATCCACGCCGAGGCGCACGACGGCGTCGTAGCGCGCTGCCGGATCGAGCCCGTCGGCCCTCCGGCCCCAGCGGAATGCGATGGCGCCGGCATGCGCACCACCCGAGCGCAGCCGCAGCCGCAGGTGCTCGCCGTCGCCGACGCGGCTCAGGCCGCTCACGCGCGCGCCAGGAACGGCCAGGCTGACCTCTGGGTTGCCCCGGCCGAACGGCGCCAGGCCCTCCAGCGCCTCCGCGACGGGCAGGGTGAGATCACCGGCCCCGACCACGGCGTCCACGTCACGAAGGGCCGCGCGACGGATGGCGCTCCGGGCGCCGCGCGCCGCCGCCCGCAGGGCATCGGCGAACCGGCCGATGGCCTCCGCGGGCAGCTCGAGCCCCACGGCGCCCGCATGCCCCCCCCAGCGGGTGAGGTGGGCGGCCGCCTCTGCCACGAGGCCGTGGAGGTCGACGCCAGGCATGCTGCGCCCGGAGCCGCGTGCCCGATCGCCGTCGCGGGCGATCACCACGGCGGGACGCTCAAAGCGGTCGACCAGTCGTGAGGCCACGATGCCCACAACGCCCGGATGCCAGCCGTCACCCGCCACCACGAGGGCGTCGGCCTCGCGCCGCTCGGGCGGCTCGGCCTCGACGATGGCCACCGCCTCCTGCACCACGCGCCGCTCCACATCGCGCCGCTCGAGGTTGAGCTCCCACAGGCGCCGGGCGAGGGGCAGCCCCTCCCCGACGGTGGGGGCGCGAAGCAGCGCCAGGGCCTCGTCGGCATGGGTGAGACGACCGGCCGCGTTGACGGCCGGGGCGAGCCTGAACGCCAGCCCCCGGGCGCTCATGGCCCGGGGGTCCGCGCCCGCCGCCTGGCAGAGCGCGGCGATGCCAGGGCGCGGGCGCGCGCGGAGCGCCGCCAGACCGCGCGCCACCAGGCGCCGGTTCTCCCCCACCAGCGGGACTGCATCGGCGACGGTGGCGAGCGCCACGAGGTCGATGCCCTCGTCGTCCGCGGGCGCCAGGGCGTCGCCGTCGACCCGCGCGGCGAGCGCGCGAAGCACCGCAAACACCACGCCGGCGGCGGCGGGCGGGTCGTCGGCCGCCACGCCCAGCGCCGGGTTGACCATGATCGCCGCGGGGCGGCGCCCCGTCGCCAGGTGGTGGTCGCACACGATGGTCTCGATGCCGAGCTCGGCGGCGCGGGCGATGGGCTCCGCCGATGAGGTGCCGCAGTCGACGCACACCAGCAGGTCGCAGCCCTCGTCGGCGAACCGCTCGACCGAGGTCGTGACGAGCCCGTAGCCGTCGTCGAACCTGCTGGGCAGGAAGGGCCGCACGCGGGCGCCCCGTGCCTCGAGCCCCGCCACCATCAGTGCGGTCGACGCGATGCCGTCGCAGTCGTAGTCGCCGTGCACGACCACTCGCTGGCCCCGCCGCACCGCCACCGCCAGCCGATCGGCGGCCTCGGCGACACCCGCGATGGCCTCGGGAGGCCTGAGCGGGCCGTCCGCGCTCAGGAACTCGCGGGCCGCGACGGGGTCGGCGAGGCCGCGCCGCACCAGGGCCCAGGCCAGCGGCTCGGGGCACTGCAGCGCGTCGACGATGCTCAACACGTCGTCGTACGCCACCCGGGACGCACGCCAGCCGCTCACCAGCGCCCCGAGCGGAGGATGCCGATGGCGAGCCACGCGGCCACGACGATGCCCGCGATGAAGCCCGGGAGGGCGATGAGCGCGACGCCCGCGAGATGCGGCCCGCCTTCGATGACGCTGGCCAGGATGGCCGATCCCACGAGCAACGCGGCTGAGATGAGCGCCAGCGACAGCCGGTTGGCCGCCCCCTGCGCCTTCTCCATGGACTCCTTCAGGTCGCCCTGGCGGATGCTGATCTCGAGCTCGCCGTCCTTGAACGCGTCGAGCAGCTCCGACAGCTGGAAGGGGTACTCCAGCACCGCCTCGGCGTAGCGCCCCAGGTCGTCGCCCACGCGGCGGGCCACCTGGTCGGGCGAGAAGCGCTGCTTGGCGATGCTTCGCGCGTAGGGCTCGGCGACCGCGAACACGTTGAAGTCGGGGTCGATCTCGGCACCGACGCCGGCCAAGGTTGCGAGCGTCTTGTCGAGCATCACCCAGCGCGACGGCAGGGTGATGTCCAGGCGGTAGATCGTCTGGAAGATGTCGTGCAGCACCGCGCGGGCGTCCAGCTCGCCCAGCGACGAGGCCGAGTAGCGCTGGAGGATGATCCCCAGCTGCTCGGCGACCTCCTCCTCCATCGCCCGCGGAAAGCGGACGCCGAGGGCCCGAAGCCGGCGCGGGAGACGCTCGGCGTCCTGGTTGACGATGTCCATGAGCAGCCGCACCGCAGCCTCGCGGTCGCGCGGGGCGAGCTGCTCGGTCATCCCGAAGTCCACGAGCCCGAGGGCGTCGGGCCCCTGCACGAAGATATTGGCCGGGTGCGGGTCGGCGTGGAAGAAGCCGTGCACGAACAGCATCTCCATCCAGGTCTCGGCGATGCGCTGGGCCAGCTGGCGGCGCTCGGCGCCGCCCAGTTCGTGGAGGTTGAAGTGGACCAGCGGCGTGCCCACCACCCGTTCCATGGTGAGCACCCGCTGCGTGGTGTAGCGCCAGTAGACGCAAGGGATCTGCACGCGCTCGTCGCTGGCGAAGTTGCGCCGGAAGACCTCCGCGTTGCGGGCCTCGATCTCGTAGTCGAGCTCGCGGCGCACCGTGCGCTTGAACTCGTCGACCGCCCCGACGAGGTCGATGAACTGCAGCCGCTTCACGCGGTCGCTGGCCACGCGGGCCACCTGGTGCAGCAGCCGGACGTCGGCGTTGAGCTGGCGCTCCGCGTCCGGGCGCTGCACCTTGACCACCACGGACTCGCCGCCAGGCAGCCGGGCCCCGTGGACCTGGCCGATGGACGCCGCGGCCAGCGGCTCCTCGTCGAACTCGGCGAACACCCGCTCCAGGCGCAGGCCCAGTTCCTCCTCGACCACACCCCGCACGGCCTCGAAGCTCTCCGGCTGGGCGGAGTCCTGCAGGCCCCGCAGCTCGACCAGCACGTCCGGCGGCACGATGTCCGGCCGGGTGGACATGAGCTGGCCGAACTTGACGAAGGTGGGCCCCAGCTCGTCGAGCATCGCCCGCGCCCGCTGCCCCCGGGTGCGGCCGCGAACCTCCTCGTCGACTTCGGGTGGGCTCTTGCGCCCGAACGCATAGCCGAACCCGTGCTTCGCGGCGACCTGTGCGATCTCACCGAGCCGCGCCAGATCCTGACGCCGCTCGCGTCGCACCATGCAGGTCAGGCTAACAGGGGCGGGGGACGCCGCCCGCCCGCTCTGCCGCGGCGTTCGGCCGGCGGCGCGAGCTGGCGCTCGAGTCGGCGCCGGACGGCGCCGCCGACTCAGACCACGCGGAACGTCCCCGAGGCCATGAAGGGGCCCGCGGCGCGTGCCGACAGCCGAAGCGTGAAGCCCTGCTGGGTGGGGGCGAAACCGGGCTCCGCGATGACCTCGACATCGGTCGGCTCGCAATTGATGGTGCCGTTGACGTCGAGCTCGATGGTGCGGGGCGGCCCCTCGCTGGGCGCGTGGGTCCAGCCCTCCGGGGCCCAAGGCAGCGGCTGCGGGAAGGTAACCCCGCTCACCGCCTGCTGACCGGGCTGCAGGGCATAGCCGCCAAGTGCGAAGCGGCCGGTGGTGCTGGCCTGCTCGGTCGGGGCATCCTCGCCGAGCTCGTCGAGGCTGCGGGTCGGGATCGCCGCCGCCGGGAATGGCGTCACCTCTGGGCCCTCGGGCATCTGCAGAGGCTCGCCGGCGGGCTCGGGCGCTTCGCTGGCAACCGAGGCCGTCGTCCAGCCTGTGGCGGGGTCGAAGCCCTGGTCGGCAAGGGCGGGCTGCCACGGAGCCGGCTCCTCGGGCGGCGGACCACCGTTGGAGTGGGCCTCCTCGGGCTCGGGCTCGGGGTCGGTCGCGGGCAGCGGCTCATCGGTCGACCACGCAGGGCCGACCTCCCCCGGCGCGGGCCAACCGGGCTGGCTGATCACGTCGTCCTCCGGCCGCACCAGCGACTCGTCTGCCTGGGGGTCGGCGCGGCCCGGCTCGGGCCAGGCGGGCTGGCTGATCACGTCGTCCTCCGGCCGCACCAGCGACTCGTCTGCCTGGGGGTCGGCGTGGCCCGGCTCGGGCCAGGCGGGCTCGGCGGCAAGCTCCTCGAGGCTGGGGATCGCGCCCAGGTCCAAGCCGTCGTCGACGGCGAGGGGCGCAGCCTGCGTCGCCTCCAGCGGCGTCCCCGCGGGGAAACCGGGCTCGGGCTCTGGCGTGTCCGGCAGGGAGGTCTCGGTGGCGGCGGTCTCGTTGGTCGCCGTGGCGAGCGGCATCGGCGCCGGCGCGGCCTCCGAATCGCCCTTGTCCCGGCGGAAGAGCCCGCGGCGGGGCGCCCCGCCGTCGACGTCGACCTGCTCGGGGTCGAGCCGCCGCCGCCGCATCCTCAGCAACAGGAAGATGAGCAGCAGGGCTACGATGGCCAGGACGATCTGCGTCGTCACAGGCAGTGCCTCCTCAACGATCGGCATGCCTCTCTCTCCCGGTCATCGGCGGTGCCCGCCGCCGCCTGAGTGCGGCGCGTGCTCCGAAGTTGCCAAATCCTCCGAGCTGCGCGCCAACTCGTAGCGGCCCGCCGCGGCGAAGTTGCCGTGGTCACGGGCACCGAGGACGAGCGTGAAGCCGCTCCGGTCCGGATCGAATCCCGAATCCGACAGCACCACCAGTCCCGCCGGGTCCGCGTTCTCAAGGGCATCCACGTGCAGCTTCACGTCCTCGGCCCGCGGCGAATGGGCCTGGCGGCGCGAGAAGTTCACCGCCGACACCGCGGGGTGCCCTGCCGTCACGGCCCAGCCGCCAAGGGCGAAGGTACCCGACTCGAGGGGCTCGCTGGTGTCGTGGTCGGGCAGGATCTCGGGCGGGATGGCGGGGTCCCACTCGGCCAGCAGGGCGCGCTCGTCCTCCTCCGATCGCACCGGCTCCGGGCGCGACTCACGTTCCGCGAAGGAGGGCGCCACCTCCCACTCGGCGATACCGGCCGCGGGGTCTTCCGGCTCGCTGCCGCGGAAGCGCTCGATCCGGGCGCCATCGTCGGGGATGGCATCCCACTCCGGCAAGAGCGCCAACTGGTCGCCGGTGGGCGCCGCGCGCCGCGTCTCCTCGGCGGACGCCACCTGCCATTCGGCCAGGAGCGACATGGGGTCGCCGGCGGCAACGGCGGGGGGGGGCGGGCGGCGCTTCTGCCGCCACCGCAGCGCCAGGCTCCGATGTGGCAACGAACGACTGCTCCGCCAGGCCCAGGTCGGGGCGCTCGAACACGCGGCGCGTGGCGGCCGCGACCACGCCCGCTGGCTGCGCATCCCAGCGCGCCTCTGCACCCGACACCGGCGGTTGAGGAGGCGGCGCGACGGGGAACGGCGCCGCGGCCACCGGGTCGGCCTGTACGGGCTGGGTCGGAGCCGGGCTGTCCGGCTCGTCGGTGCGCCGCCAGGTGACCGTAGCTGCCTGCTCACGGCCCAGCCGGCGGATCTCGTGACGGAGACCGACGTAGGCGACGATCAGAGCCGGAATCACGAGCGAAGAGCGCATTCAGCCTTTCGGTACGCGACGGCCCCCTGCACGGGGCCATTGCGGATTATCGGCGCTTGCCGCCGCTCCCTTAAGAAACCTCGGCACTCGCGGCGTCGGCGGAGGCTTCGAGCAGCTTCACCCGATGCTCGAGCTCCGCCAGGCGGACCTGCAGGTCGTCGATGTCGTTGCGGGTGATCACGCCCAGCTCCCGCAGCGCGCCCTGGACGCCACCCTCCAGGCGGCCCACCAGACCCGCGGTGGCAGCGCCGTCGCCGCGAACGCGACCCATGAGCTCCTCGACGGCCTGCCGGCCGTCGTCGGCGCCGATCTGGCCCCTGCGCACGAGCTCACCGACCACCGCCTCGGCTCGCTCGCGCGTGAGGTGAGCGATCCCGATCGACAGGAGGATGAGCTGTTCGGCGCCGTCTCGTGGGCCCTTCATCGTCGCCTCCTCCGCTGCACCTTAGTGTGTCTGCGCTGCCGTTGACCACCCCGGCGCCGCTGGCGCGGTTCGCCGTCGGTCGCCTCGGGCTGCTGGTCGCGCCCCACGGGTTCCGCGCCGCTTTCGCCGTCGGACGGCTCCGGTGGCGGCGCCTGCTCGGCTTCTGGCTCCTCCGTGGCCACCGACATCGCCGGCTGCTCGGGGTCCTCCACACCCTCGCGCACGGCCTCGGGCTCGTCGACGGCCGCCGGCTCGTCCGCCGTGACGGGCTCGTCCGCGGTCACTGGCTCGTCCCCGGGCTCGTCGGCGGGCGTCTCCTCCCCGTCGTCACGGCTGGACGCCTCGATCAGGCCCGCAGGCGCGTCGTCGGACGCGGACATCTCGGCCTGGAGCGCTCGCTCCGCCCGGGCCAGCACGTCCACGTCCACCACGTCCGAGTCGGACTCCACCGTCACCCGCTCGCGGCTGCGCACGAGCAGCCGGCGCTGCTTCGGCTCGCGCTCCTTCCAGAGGGCCGCAAGCGGCGCCGCGATGATGATCGACGAGACGCCGCCGGCGAAGATGCCCACCAGCAGCGCGAACGCAAAGTCCTTGAGGGTGTCGCCCCCGAAGAAGAAGAGCGCCAGGATCGGCAGCAGCGTGGTGAAGGAGGTGATGATCGACCGGTTCAGCACCTCGTGGATGGAGCGGTTGACCACGTCCCGGTAGGGCACGTTGCGCATCAGGGGCACGTTCTCCCGTATGCGGTCGAACACGATCACCACGTCGTACAGCGAGTACCCCAGCACGGTGAGCAACGCCGCCACCGTCGCGCTGGTGAACTCGCGTCCCGTGAACGAGTAGATGCCGAGCGACAAGAGCACGTCCTGGACCACCGACAGCAGCGCCGGCAGGGCGAGCCTGTACTCGAAGCGGATGATCAGGTAGATCAACATCGCCGCGAAGCTGAACGCGATGGCCCGGAACGCGTTGCGCACCACCTGCTCGCCGAAGGTGGGGCCCACCGAGTCGACGGTGTACGTCTCCACGTCGACCGTGAACTCGGCGTTGAGCTCGCGACGCAGGTCCTGGAGCTGCACCGGGGTGAGGGTCTCGGTCTGGATCTGGAAGCCCTCGACCGGCCGGCCGTCGACCTCCTCGGTGGTCGACTGGATCTTGGCGTCCTCGATGCCGATGCCGGCCAGCGCCGCGCGGACGTCTTCCTGGGTCGCGCTCTGCTCGAAGCTGGTGGTGACCCGGGTGCCGCTCTCGAAATCGAGCCCCAGGTTGAGGCCGTTGACGCCCAGCCACACCATGCCGAGGATCACCGGGATGAAGCTGATGGCCATCCACAGCTTCCACTTCCCGACGAAGTCCATCTTCCAGCGCGGCTCGCGCTGCGTGAGACCCATCCACTTCTCGTCGCGCAGGAACGGCGTCTCGGCCAGCACGCCGAACATGGCCCGCGTGCCCACCAGCACGGTGAACAGCGACAGCGACACGCCGATGAGCAGGGCGGCGGCGAAGCCCTTGACGCCGGCCGTGGCGAACAGGAACAGGATGAGTGCGACGGCGAGCGTGATGACGTTCGCGTCGATGATGGCCCGCAGGCCCTTCCGATAGCCGCCCAGCAGCGCCGCGCGGGGCGTCTTGCCCGCGCGCGCCTCCTCGCGCACGCGTTCGAAGATGACCACGTTGGCGTCGGACGCCACCCCGATCGTGAGGATGATTCCCGCGATGCCCGGGAGGGTGAGCGTGATCGGCACCAGCACGATCACGGCGTAGAACATCGCCATGTACATCAGCAGCGCCAGGGCGGTGACGACGCCCAGGATGCGGTAGTAGGCGATCAGGAAGATCATCACCAGGATCAGTCCGGCCAGGCCGGCGACCAGCCCCTGCCGCAGCGACTCCTTGCCCAGCGTCGCCGAGACCTGCTTCAGGCTGATCACCTCGAGCTTGATCGGGATGGCGCCCGAGTTGAGCTGATCGGCCAGCCGGTTGGCCTCGCCGCGTGTGAAGTTGCCCTGGATCTGCGCGCCGTTGCGCCCGTCGATGCCGGTGGGGAACTGGCGGAAGTCGACGGTGGGGTTGGAGATGATCTCCCCGTCCAGCAAGATCGCGAACCGCTGGTTCACGCCGGCCAGCTGCCCCCGGGTGGCCAGGTCGCGGGTGATGTTCTGGAACGCATCGCGGCCGTCGCCCGTGAACTGCATGGTCACGATGGGCTCGGCGTCGCCGAAGCCGCCGCCGCCGTGGGCGCCCTGGTCGGTTGTGCCCCGCGACTCGGTGATGTCCCTCCCGAACAGGCCGGGCGCGTCCTGGAGCAGGTGCCAGACCGTCTGCGTGGGTCCCTCGCGCCGGGTCGAGAGCCCCCGCTCCTCGAACCCGATAAACCAGCCCGCCGGGACGACCTCGACCCTGCTCCCTCCCGGGAACCCCTGGGGGAACTCGTCGCGCAGCGCCACCCGGCTGACGGCGGGGCCCGCGAGGTACTCGCCGTCACTGTCCAGCAACCAGAAGCTCCGGGTGCCGCGGTCGCCGTCGGGCTGGGTGGTCTGCGCCCGCCTGATCGTGGCCTCGATGGTGTCGCCCTCCGGCCCCACCAGGTTGGCCTCGTAGTCGAAGAAGAAGAGTTGCGCCGGCTTGATCAGGTCGGTGACGACCTGCTCCGGGTTCTCGGCCCCGGGCAGCGCCACGATGACCTGATCGCTGCCCTGCGCCTGGATCTCGGGCTCGGCCACGCCGAACGCGTCGACGCGGCTGCGGATGACCTCGATCGAGCGATCGATGTCGTCGCTGTCGATCTCGGGCACCTCGGGGGTGGGCTGCCCCTGCAGCACCACCTCGACGCCGCCCTGGAGATCGAGCCCGAGCTTGACGGGCCGCAGCATGATGGCGACGACGCTCGCGGCGACGAGCCCGATCAC
>JAUVPZ010000116.1 GCA_030598395.1 Miltoncostaeaceae bacterium
CCGCAGACGCCGCACATCGAGGCCGTCGCCCGCTTCCGCCGCTGATTCCCGCTCGTAGCGGCATGGTTTGAACCCCGGCTCAGTACGGGGGCTGCTCGGCGTGCCACTCGCCGATCTGGCGGAACGCCTCCCAGAACCGCCGCTTGGCGCCCTGCTCATCGAGCGACTCGTCGATGTCGGGGACGTAGATCGCCTCGATCGCCGGCGTCCACCGCTGCCTTGCGCCGGGGTCGTCGGTGATGGGCTCGGCAAGCGGGTACCCCAGGCCGTTGACGGCGTCCAGCGCTTGCCGACCCATGGGCACGACCAGCTTGGGGCACACGATCTGCAGCTCGCGCGACAGCCAGTCGCGGTACAGATCGGGGGCGTCCGCACCCTCCGGGCACTTCACGCACAGCGTGCCGTAGAGGTTGAGCGGCTCGATGCCGAGCCGCTGCACGCTCTTGAGGATGGCGGTGCCGGCGCGGCCGAAGAAGGCCACGCCCTCCTGGCGCTCGGCCAGGCTGGGGGCCCACTTGACCAGCGCGATCTCCGCCTGCGGCGAGCCGCTGGAGAGCACCGGCAGCGCACCGGCCTCGGCGCACACCGAGGACGCGGTGATCTCGTCGTTGAGTGCGGCGAGTTCCGCGATGGCCCGCTTGAGGTAGGCGTCCTGGATCTCGTCGGCAGGCATCTGCGACGCGGCGGTGACCTCCGTGCGGCCGCCGGCCGCGCGCGTGCGACGGGTCTTTGAGCTCATCGACGCCGGTCCAATTTGTCGGCTCCCGCGTGACTCCTGCTGGTGGCCGTTTCAGCCCTTGCGGATCGGGCGGCGCCCAGCGCGGCTGGCGCGACGGGCGGTCTCGTCGAGCACCTCTGCCTCCTCGAGCGCGCGCAGGAGGCCCCGGGCGTCGCCGAACGGCGGCACCGAGGTGAGCACGCAGCCGATCTCGGCCGGGTGGGCGGCCCCGCTGCCGCCACAGCCGAGCACGCCGATCCGCGTCGCCAGGTCGCCACCCCCCCTCGCCGCGCCGCAGGCCACCTCGAACAGGTCGATCTGGTCGGCGTGCTGTCGAAGGGCAGCGGCCGAGGGCACGGGAAGGTCCTCAGGGTGGGGGATCATCACCAGGCCGCCCTGCTCGTGGATGGCGTCGAGGGTCTCCGCCAGGGATCGCCCGCCGGGGAGGTCGCGCTCGAGGAACAGGCCCACCACGGTGCCCTCCGCGGCAGCGATCTCGGCGCCCGGCACCACCAGCAGCCCGTCTCCGGCCGCGTCCGCCAGGGCGCGTGCCGAGGCGATGCCGTCCGGGCCCGCGACCACCACCGCGTCGAGGCTGCGCTCGCGCGCGGCGGCGGCGTGCGCGGCGAAGTCGGCGTCGGCCGTGGCGCGAAGGCGCATGTCCACGCGTATCCGCGGGTTGGCGCGTGCTCGCGCGCGTCGCCCTGCCCGGTACAGCTCCTCCGTCTGCTCGGCCACATCGTCCCAGGTGCGGGCGCCCACCGTCGCCCGCGCGGCGCCCCCCAGCGCTGCCAACCGCTGCGGGTCGGCCAGCAGCTCGCCGATGCGCGCCGTCCACGCCGGCGCCGAGAACGGGGGCGCCAGCAGCGCTTCGACGCCGTGGCGCACCAGGCCCTCCACCTCGGTGCAGCGCGGCGCCAGGATCCCACAGCCGAAGGCCATGGCCTCGCGCATGGCGGGACCGCCGGCCTCCTCGGGACCGGAGACCAGCGCGATCCGCGCGGCGCCGAAGACCGCCGCCCGGCTGGCCGCCCCGGCATCGGGCACGACCTCCACACGATCGCGGAGGGCCTTGGGCACGGCGGCCCGCGTGCGCCAGGGCGCGTCGGGCGGGCCGATGAGGGTCACGGAGCCGATGCTGCCCAGATCGACCTCGCGCAGCACGCTCAGCGCGAACCGCGCCGCCACCCGGTCGCGGCCACGGGCGAGCAGGGCCATGCCGGGAGGCTCCGCGCTCGCGCGCTCCACCGTGAGCCAGGACGCCTCAACCCCCGGCGCCATGAGCCTGTAGTCGCCGGGAAGAACCTGCTCCAGGGTGCGACGCCCCAAATCGCTCGCCACCAGGCGAAGGTCGAGCCGCGCCAGCGCCCGCTCGACCAGCGGCCCCAGGAAGGCGACGCCCGCCAGCAGCTCCGGGCGGTGGAAGCTGATCACCCTCAGCGCCTCGGCCCGTGCGAGCGCGGCGAGCGCGGGCCCCGGGGCCAGCGGCTCGTGCAGGTGCACCACGTCGAAGCCGCCGCGAGCGAAGGCCGTGTCGGCGGTGGGCGGCAGGTCGACCGGCCCGGCGAGGCGCCGCCGGTCGGCGCCTGGCAGCGGCCGCCCGAGCGCTACCAGCATGGTGGTCCCCGCCGGCGCGACGAGCGCGTCGTGCTCGCCCGCCGCCGCCTGGGCCAGCCGTCGCCGCCCCTCGCCCAGCGCCGCCCGGTCGGAGGAGGGGGCCAGCACCGTCACGGCGTGGCCGCGCCGGGCCAGCGCCGCCGAGAGCGCGTCGACGCCCTCCGCCACGTCGCCCTGCGGCGGCCAGGCGTACGGCGAGACCTGGGCGATGGCGAGCGTCATCGGGTGGCCTCCCAGACGGTCCACAACCGCTGCCCTGCGGTCATCAGGCTCAGCACCGCCAGCAACACGATGATGGCCGGCAGCACCTCGCCGACCGAG
This sequence comes from Miltoncostaeaceae bacterium, assembly GCA_030598395.1. Classification (GTDB taxonomy): domain Bacteria; phylum Actinomycetota; class Thermoleophilia; order Miltoncostaeales; family Miltoncostaeaceae; genus JAUVPZ01. The sequence continues at coordinate 2,657 of JAUVPZ010000116.1, forward strand.
CCGAGGAACAGGCCCGCACCCAGCAGCACGAGGCGCTCGGGGCGGCCCATCAGCCCGCCGCTGGTGCCCTTGACGCCCAGGCCCTCGGCGCGGGCGCGCGCGTAGGAGACCAGGAACGAGCCCGTCAGCGCGCCGAAGCAGGCCGCCACGATCCACTCGCGCCCGTCCTGGGCCATGACTACCCCGATGGCCCCCAAGATGACGCCCTCGGCCAGCCGATCGAGGATCGAGTCCAAGAAGGCGCCGAACTCGCTCTCGGTGCCCTGGTAACGGGCCAGCGCGCCGTCCAGCGAGTCGACGAGGCCGAAGACGACGAACACCGCCGCCGCCAGGATCCACCGGCGGTCGAGCACCAGTGCGGCCGCGCCGCACAGGCCCAGGAAGCCGATCAGCGTCACGACGTTGGGCGTGATGCGGCTGGCGTCCACCAGCCGCAGGAAGAGCGGCTTCTGGTTGCGCGAAGCCGTCGGCTCGGCGGGGTCGGCGTTCGTCAGCTCGGTGGCGATGGCGGGCCCTGCGGCGTGGCGGGCAGCGGGCCGGCCATCGAGAGGGCGCGCTCTAGGATACCCGCCCATGCGCGTCTGCAGGCTGGAGGACGGCTGCCTCGGCACGGTCGAGGGCGGCGTGGTCGTCCCGCGCGGCGATGCCGATCCGCTCGCCGTCCTTCGGGGTGACGTCCCGGCGCAGGCGGGGGAGCCCATCCCCCTCGAGCGGGCGAGATTGATCGCGCCGCTGCGGCCGGGCAAGCTCATTGGGGTGGGTCTCAACTACCGCGCGCACGCCGCCGAGACCGGCGCGCCCCTGCCCGGCGAGCCGCTGCTGTTCGCCAAGCTCAACTCGTCGGTCACCGGGCCGTCCGGCCCGGTGGTGCGACACGTCTCCACAGAGGAGCTGGACTACGAGGGCGAGCTGGCCGCGATCATCGGCCGCCGCGCGCGCCGGGTGCCGGCCGCCGAGGCCCTGGGCTACGTGGCCGGTTACGCCGTGCTCAACGACGTGTCGGCCCGCGACCACCAGCGCAACGAGCCGCGCTGGGTGCGCGCGAAGAGCCTCGACACCTTCGCGCCCCTGGGGCCCTGGATCACGCCCGCCCACCTGGTGTGCGATCCGCAGGCGCTCGGCATCCGCACCTGGGTGAACGGCGACCTCCGCCAGGACGGCACCACGGCCGACATGGTCTTCTCGGTCGCCGAGCTGGTCGCCTACTGCTCCGAGCACTTCACGCTCGAGCCTGGCGACGTCATCGCAACCGGCACCCCCTCGGGCGTGGGCGTGGCGCGGACGCCGCCGGCCTTCCTCCAGCCCGGCGACGTGGTGCGGATCGAGATCGACGGGCTGGGCGCCATCGAGCATCCCATCGTCGGGGAATGAGCACCGCCGAGGGCATGCGGCGCACGCTCGCGCTCGCCGGGCTGGAGTTTCCGCGCGGCGTGCTGGGCGGCGAGACCGCGCTGCTCGCCGACGCCCTCGACGCCGGGCGGGCCGAGGGGGACATCCAGCGCCTGGTGGAGGCGGTTGCCCAGGCGCACTGGCCCGAGCTTCGGGCCTCGGTGGAGGCCGGCCTGCGGCGCGGGCGCGCCCTGGCCGATCGGGACGACCTGGCCGCCTTCGACGAAGCGCTCGCCATGGCGGCCCGCGCCGACGCCGGGCACCCGCTCGCGAGGGCCCTGGCGGCCGACGCCGCGCTGTCGTTGCAGCGCGCGCGGCAGCGGTCGCGCGAGCTCCTCTCGGCCGCCGAGGCGCAGGTGGAGGCCGGCGGTCCGCCGGCCGCGGTGGCCGCCTCTCGGGCGGCCGGCGCCGCGGCGGTGGAGCTCTTGGACCTGGGGCCCGAGGACTACGAGCCCGAGATCGTGGATTACGTGGAGGCCGACGGCGGCGGCGGCGCGCTCGACGCGCTGGCCCGGGCCAGCGGCGACGCCGAGGTGCGCGCCTGGGCCCGCGCCGCGCTGCGCGGCTTGGAGGCCGAGGACGCCCCCGCGACCCGCGATGCGGTGCACCGGCTGGCCGCCGGCCCGCCGCCACCCGACCCGGCGCAGGACCTGGTGTGGGTGCCGGCTATCCTGGCCCTGGTGCAGGAGGGCATCGAGCAGGCCGCCGCCGACGAGCACATCTAGCGGACGGCCCGCTCGCTCGTCGAGGGCGCCGGGCGCTCCATCCCCAGGCCTGCGCGTTCCAGCAGCTCCGGGACCGCCTCCTCCCAGGCGATGGCCATGATGTGGGCGCCGGCCACGCCCGGGGTCTCGCGCAGCCGCCGAAGCAGCTCGGCGCACACCGCCAGGCCCTCCTCGCGCTCGTTGTACGCGTCCTCCATGCGCCCC
>JAUVPZ010000083.1 GCA_030598395.1 Miltoncostaeaceae bacterium
CCGTTGAGCACTTTGCGTTGCCTGACGCCCCCTACTCGTATACGGGCGAGAAGGTCGCCTTCTGGTGGCAGATCGGCACCCGTTCCCGGTGGAAGCTGGCCGGGGGCGTGGACACCCTCGCGGCTGGGGTGCTGCAGCAAGAAGAGAACCTGCGCTTGGGCCCGGCCGTCCACGTCTGGGTGAGGCCCTAGTGTCCCGTCAGGGGACGTTGGCGTGTTCCGCCCGCGAAAATCCCGCGGGGCCAGGACGCAGTGTCATCGGCATGGCGGACCCCATGGCGATGACCGAGGACGCCGCATCCGCGGAGGTTTGCAGCGCGGCGGAGCGTGGCGAACGTCTCCTGACGGGGTACTAGCTCGCCCCGCCGCCCCGCAACTGCTCGCGCCAGGCCTCCAGCACCCACTCGTTCGCGCGGGCCTGCTCGGCCAGCACGGCCGGCAGCGCCAGCTCCAGCGCGTCGAGCGCCTCGTCGAGGTGGGCCCACGCGCGCTCCTCGAAGCCCTCGTAGTCGGGGTCGTCGGGCTCGCCTCGGACCCTGCGATAGAGCATGGCCCGCTCGGCCACCCGCACCAGCGCGGCGTGGGCCTCGCGGGCCTGCGCGTCGCCGCCCGCCTCGCTCAGAGCGCCTCCTCGCCTCCCGGGTAGGCGAACGACGCGCTGGGCGAGTAGAAGCCCCACACGATCTGCAGCGGGTCGGCCGGCCGCAGCGCATAGACCGAGTGGTCCGGCTCGAGGAACTCCACCTTGGTGACCTCCCACGGGTCGACCACGTCGGCCACGTACGGGTAGATGCCGCTCACAAGCGAGCCGCCGACCTCGGTGAAGTAGCGCAGCTGGCCCCGCGCCACCATGGCCGGCTTGCCCACCTTCGCCGTCGTGCGGATCACGGGTACGCCGTCGGATGCGGTGGTCACCACGAGCTTGTCGCCCGAGAGCTCGAGCGTCGTCGTGCCAGTCGAGGCGGGGACGCCGCGCTCGGAGGCGTAGTCGATCATGCCGGGGCTGCTGTTGAAGTAGTGCGTCCACCACCGGCCGGGGGTCTCGCCGTCGGGTGCGGGCACGCCCTCGAGGTCCGGCCCGATGTAGGTGAGCGAGTAGGCGCCGAAGCCGTTGGTCTGGTCCTCGGAGTCGACGATGTACTGGTTCATGAACACCTGGCCGGTGTCCATTGCGGTGAGCCCCTTCGGGGCCATTGCGCGCACGGCGGCCGGGTCGGCCGGGATCCAGCCGAAGTAGAGCATTCGGCTGTTGATCACCAATTGTGGGGCAACGAGATCGGCCATTGCGACGTGTCCTTCGGTGGGGTACGACGGGTCTCCCAAGCGTAACGATTCAGGGAGGGCCGAGTCGCTTTACGCCCGCTGGTTGCTGACGCATTGTCAGGCCGAACCGCGCCGACGACGCCGGCCGCTCAGCGTGCCGCGGCGTCGGCGGGGGCGCGCCCCGGCGCCGGAGCCTGATCGACGCCGGCCTCGCGCGCCAGGCGCCGGCCGAGGCGCGACAGCGTGGGCAGCGTGAGGATGGCCGGGATGGTGGGCATCCAGAAGGAGAACAGCCGAAACACGAGCACCCCCAGCAGGGTGGGCGCCAGCGGCGCGCCGAGGGCCACGAGCGCGAACAGCGTGGCGGCCTCGTTGGCGCCCTCGGCACCGGTGGGCAGCGGCAGCAGCGCGGTGAGGTAGCCGGTGGCGTACCCCAGCACCACGGCCTCGATGGGAAGCTCCACGCCGAAGGCGCGCAGCGCCGCGTAGAGGCACAGGATGTCGCCGAACCAGTAGAGGAACGCGCCCGGAAGCGACCAGCGCGCGCAGCGGCCCTGCGTGACCAGCCGCAGGCTGAGGCCGATGCCGGGCGCGATGCCCGCCAGGCCCTCGCGCAGGTGGCGCGGCCAGCGCTCGGAGAGCATCGGCGCGCGCCGCTCGCCTCGCTGACCGCTGCGGTGGCTGACCCCGATCAGGACGCCCAGGAGCAGAGGCGCGATCACCAGCCAGGGGATCACGATGATGTAGGGCACCTCGCTGGAGTCCGAGGCGAGCACGACCAGCGCGGCGAGCCAGCCGGCCGCGCCGAAGATCACGAACAGGAAGACGTTGAGACCCAGCACGCGCACGATGGCGTCGCGCGTCTCGGCGCCCGCGCGCCGCAGCGCCCAGTAGAAGACCGCGAGCCCACCGGCGCCGCCGGCCGCCAGCAGACGGGTGGCGCCGAGGCCGGCGAAGACGACGTGCAGCGACGAGCGGAAGCTGAGGCGCGGACCCCCGCCTGACCCGGCCGCCACGCGGAACACGGTGACGTAGCCGGCGTAGGCCAGCAGCTCGCCCGCGGCGCACAGGAGCAGCCAGCGCCCATCGGCCCGCTCGGCGGCGTCGAGCAGGGCGCCGTCGCCCAGCGCAGCGGTGACGAGCAGCAGCGCGCCGACCACCAGCAGCGGCAGCACGGCCAGGATGAGGAGACGCTTGCGATCGGCCAGCAGCGAGCGCCAGCGCGTGCTGTCGGGCAGCGCCTCGCCGCCGGGCCCCACGAACGGCGCCTCGCCGGCCACCGGAGGCACGCCCGGCGAGCCCGCGGGCGTGGGCGGATCCCCGTCCGGCGACGGGCGGGACGACTGCTCGTCGTCGGTCAGGCGCACGTGCTGAATGATCCCCGTTTGCCGACGCGGGGAAAACTAGCCTGCGCGCGAGCGGCGCGCCTGGCCCCGGCGAGCGCTAGTCTCCCCGGCTGGCGCGCAGGGCCCCCGAGGCCGCGCTCCGGAGGTCCGACTTCAGCATGAGCAGCGAGTCCCCGCCGACCGTCGGCGACGTCTTCGCCAAGTGCGACAACGAGCGCACGCAGCTGGCCACCGCGGCCAAGCAGATGCGCCTGTTCCCGTACTTCGTGGAGATGGGCAGCGAGGCCGGCCCCGAGGTCATCTGTGAGGGCCGCCCGGTCATCACGTTGGGCTCCAACAACTACCTGGGCCTCAGCGCCGACGAGCGTGTCAAGCGCGCCGCACGTGAGGCCGTGGACCGCTTCGGCACGGGCTGCACCGGCAGCCGGCTGCTCAACGGCACGCTGACGGTGCACGTGGAGCTGGAGGAGGCCATCCGCGAGTGGCTGGACGCCGAGGCGTGCCTGGTGTTCACCACCGGCTACGCCGTCAACTTCGGCCTGCTGTCGGCGCTGGTGGGCCGCGAGGACCGCGTGTTCCTCGACTCGGGCGCCCACGCCAGCCTGCTGGACGGCGCCCAGGTCACCGCCGGCTCCGTGCGGCTGTTCCGCCACAACTCGGCGGCCACGCTGCGCAGGCGCCTGGCGGCGTGGAGCGAGGACGCCACCGGCGGTTCGCTGGTTGCGGTGGACTCGGTGTTCTCGATGGAGGGCGACCTGTGCCCCATCACCGAGATCGCGGCCGCGTGCAGCGAGCACGGCGCGCGCCTGCTGGTGGACGAGGCCCACTCGATGGGCGTGCTGGGGCCGGAGGGCCGCGGGCTCGCGGCGGCCGAGGGCGTGCATCCGGATCTGCTGATGGGCACCTTCTCGAAGTCGTTCGCCAGCTGCGGCGGCTTCCTGGTGGGCCCGCAGGCCGTCATCGACTACCTCAAGATCTCCTGTCGCCCGTTCCTGTTCACGGCCGCCGGCGTGCCCGCGGCGATGGCGGCGGCGCGCGAGGCGCTGCGCGTCTCGCTGGACGAGCCGTGGCGGCGCGAAACCGCGATGGCCCGGGCCGCCAGCCTGAGATCCGGCCTCGTCGAGTTGGGCTACGACGTGGGTCCTGCGGGCAGCACCATCATCTCGATCAACATCGACGGCGAGTGGGCGGCCGGGCGCCTCTGGCGCGCCCTGCTCGACGACGGGATCTACGTCAACCTCGCCGTTCCGCCGGCCGTCCCGGCTGGCCGCGCCACGCTCCGCGCCTCGACCATCGCCACCCACACCGAGGAGCACATCGAGCGCGCCCTGGCGCTGTTCGAGGCTCACCGATCGACGTCGGGCTGACAGGGGCGACCGGCCACATCGGCCGGCGCCTGCTCGAGCTGCTGCTGGCCGACCCCGACGTCCGGCGCGTGCGGATCGTCGCGCGCCGCCCCGTGCCCGCACGGCCGCGCCTGTCGAGCGTGCAGGCCGACCTTCGCGAGCCCGCCGCGCGCACGGCGCTTCAGGGCGTGGACGTGCTGTACCACCTGGCCTTCGCGCTCTGGCGCGATCGCCGCGGCGAGGACGCCCGGCGAGTCAATGTGGAGGGCACCCGCAACGTGGCCGGGGCCGGGGTGGGCCACATCGTGTTCGCCTCGTCGGCGGCGGTGTACGGCGCCTGGCCGGACAACCCGCTGCCCCTCACCGAGGAGGCGGCGGCGCGGCCCAACGTCGAGTGCCCGTACGCGGCCGACAAGCTGCGGGCGGAGGAGATCTGCGCCGAGGCGGCGCCCACCAGCACCATGCGCATCGTCGCCGTCCTGGGGCCCGGCGCCGACCCGCAGGTGGCGCGGGCCGCCCGGGGCTACCGGCTGGTGGTCCCGGCCATCCGCGGATCGCGACAGGCCTTGCAGTTCCTGCACGAGGACGACGCGGCCGCCGCCCTGGCCCACGCGGGCCGGCTGCGCCGGGCGGGCGTCTACAACGTGGCACCGGCCGGCTGGCTGGACGAGCGCGAGCTCGCGGCCGCGGCCGGCTCCCGGGTGCTGCGCCTGCCCCGGCGCCTGGCGCTCAACGCCCCCGAGGTGGCGTTCCGGCTGCACCTCAGCCCGTTCGGCGTCGACCGGGCCATCTTCCTCACCGGCCCGCTGGCGCTGTCACACGAGCGGGCGGCGCGGGACCTGGGCTGGGAGGCACGCCGCTCGTCCGCCCAGACGCTCCAGGCCTTCCTGAATCCCTAGTCCGCCCTGGTCAGGTCAGGGCGCGCCGATACATGCGCCAGGTCTTGTGGTGCCTGGCGCCCATGTCGGCGATGGCCGCGTTCATGCGGTAGTTGTCCTCCAGCACCCAGGACGCCTCGCAGATGTCCAGGCGCGGCGTCCCCAGCGCGCGCTCGATGATCTCGCCGTAGAGCATGGGGCCCACCGCACGGGCCTGGTGCTCCTGCTTGACCCCGAGCGCCACGATGCGCAGGCCCCGCCCGCTCTTGGCACCCCGCAAGAGGTGCCACCAGCCGGTGGGCAGCAGCCGGCCGCTGCGCACCTTCTGCATCGCCTCGTTGGCGTCGGGCAACACCAGCGCGCCCCCCACCACCTCGCCGGTCTCCTCCTCCTCGGCGAACACCACGAACCGGGGGTCGATGACGCGCTTCAGGTCCTTGGCCAGGTGGCGCACCTCGGCCTCGGGCATGGGCACGAAGCCCCAGTTGCGCTCCCAGGCCGAGCGGTAGACCTCGAAGAAGCGCCCCACCTCGTTGTCGAAGTCCTTCATGTTGCCGTCGCGCACGCGCAGCCCCGACCGCTCGCGCAGCCGCCGAAGGATGCGGCGCTGGCGGTCGGACAGGGCGGCGCTGCGGTCGAACAGCCAGCCGTTCAGGTCCTTGGCCTGCTGCCAGCCGCCCTCGGCCCACAGGCGCACGTAATAGGGCGGGTTCCAGGTGGTGAGGATCATGGCCTGCTCGTCGTAGCCTGAGACCAGCAGCCCCACCTCGTCGTTGGTGGTGAACGATGCCGGGCCCACGGCCTCGCGCGCGCCGCGGGCCGCCGACCACTGCCATGCCGTCTCGAACAGCGCGCGCGCGACCTCGGCGTCGTCCTCGGCGCAGAAGAAGCCCACCCAGGCCCAGCGCTGGCCCTGGAACTCGTCGAACAGGCGGTCGATGCACGCGCTGATGCGCCCGGCCGGCCGGCCGTCGCGGTGGGCGATCCAGAGCGCGGTGTCCTGGTGTTCGTTGGCGGGGTGGTTGGGCCCGATGCGGTCCAGGTCGGCCAGGCGTAGCGGCGGGATCCAGCGCGGCTCGCCGCGGTGCAGACCGAAGGGCACGTCGACGAAGCGGTGCCGGTCGCGCCGGGACCGCACCTGCTCTATGTGCACCGTCATGCGGCCCGCGCACCCCGCTGCGCGCGCTCGCCGGGGACGACGCGCTCTGGTCGTACCCGCTCGCCGTCGAGCGGCGGCCGGCCGAGGGCCCCGTAGTAGACGTCGAGGACCTCGCGGGTGACGTTGGACCAGTCGTAGCGGCGCGCGGCTCGAAGGCCCGAGGTGCCCATGGCCGCTCGCAGCCCGGAGTCGGCGAGCAGCTCGGCGAGGGCCCCGGCCAGGGCGTCGGCGTCGCCGGGCGGCACCAGGCGGCCGCAGTCGTCGGGCAGCACGTCGGCGTAGCCCGTGATGCGCGAGGCCACCACCGGCAGCCCCGCCGCCATGCCCTCGACCAGCACGATGCCGAAGCTCTCCCCCGACACCGACGGCGCGCACAGCAGGTCGGTCTCGCCCATCAGACGGAGGCGGGTGGCGTCGTCCACGCGGCCGTGGGCGCGCACGCGCTCCGGGTCGTGGGGCCCACCCGGCAGGCGGGCCAGGTCCTCGGGCCGCGTCCCCACCAGATCGAGCCTCACGTCGCCTGGCAGGCGACGCATCGCGGCCAGCAGCACGGGCAGGCCCTTGCGGGGCTCGGGACGTCCCACGAAGAGGATGCGCCCGCCCGTGCGGTGAGCGGCGCGCGGGCGCAGGGAGTCGGCGTCGATGCCGTTGGGCACCACGCGGTAGTCGCCGGGAACGGCGCGCGAGACGTACTGCCGTGCGGCCTCCGACACGGCGATGCGGGCCGCAAGGCGCGACATCCCCCAGCGGCACACGGACAACAGCGGCCCTGCGTAGAAGCCCGGCCCGTCGCTGTAGCGGTGGAAGGTGCCCACTACCGGCACGCGGGCCGCGGCCAGGGCGGCCAGCCCCACCACCGGGGAGATCGGCTCGTGCACGTGCAGCAGGTCGTAGCGCCGCGAGCGCACCGCGGCCGCGGTGCGCCAGGCCGCCGTGGGGCTGAGCGCCACGTGGCCCACCGAACCGTTGTTGGGGATGGCGACGGTGCGGCCCAGCCACACCGCGTCGTCGAGCGGCGGCTCGCCGGGCGCCAGCACCTCCACGTCCACGCCGCGCGACCGCAGCGCGGCCGCGAAGCCCGCGACGTGCGCGTTGACGCCGCCCTTGTGGGTCCAGGAATAGGGGCAGACCAGCCCGACACGCAGCCCGGCTGCATCCACCGCCGGGCTCACCCGGGTTTCCCGCCTCCGC
>JAUVPZ010000050.1 GCA_030598395.1 Miltoncostaeaceae bacterium
CCGTCGAAGCGTCGAAGCGCCGTCATATCGGCGGCTGCCGCAAGGGCGACGGCGCGCACGACGAGGTCGTTGAGGCTGGGGCCGCGACCCTCGGCCGCCTCCGCCAGGTCGCGGCGCAGCACGTTCGCGTCGGTGACGTCGACGTCGCGCTCCAGGTAGAAGTGCGGCGCTTCCGCCTTGGAGTGCGCCATGCGGCGCGCCACCGTCTGCTGCAGGCGGCTGAGCGGCGTACGCCCCCCCGGCTCGGTTGCGGACTCGGGCTGCGGCGACGGCGCGGGCTCGCGGGCGGCTGCGGGCGGCGGCTCCGGCACCGGCTCGAGGCGCAGCGCCTGGGCGTCGCCCGCCGCCGCGGCCTCGATGTCGGCCCGCACGATGCGCCCGTCGGGTCCGGTGCCGCGGACGCGGGCGATCTCGACATTGAGGTCGTTCGCCAGGCGCCGGGCGAGCGGTGACGCCTTGACCCGATCACCCCCGGCCCGGTCCGGGCCGGGGGCCGCGGGCGCAGCCTCGACGGCCGGCGGCGCGCCGGCGACCTCGTCTTCGGCACCGGGAGGGGTCTCCTCCATCGGCAGGGCCACCTCGGAGCCGATCTCCGCCATCGTGCCGTCGTCACCCACCGGGATGTCGGTCTGCTCGGACTCCTCGTCGTGGTCGGCCGGGACCTCGACGGTCGGGGCGTCCTCGCCGATGGCGGCGATGGGCGCGCCGACCGGCAGCACCTCGCCCTCGGCCGCCACCAGGTGCAACTGGCCGTCGGCGGGCGACTCGACGGTCATGTTGGCCTTGTCGGTCTCGATCTCGACCAGCGGCTGCCCCTGGCTGACCACGTCGCCGTCGGCCGCCAGCCATTGCAGCACGGTGCCCTCCTCCATGGTGTCGCTGAGCTTGGGCATCAGGAACTGGGCCATCTCAGGCTCCCCGCAGCGTCCGCGTCACGGCCGCCGCGACGTCGGCAGGCCCCGGGAGGGCAGCCTGCTCCAGGTTCCTGGCGTACGGCATGGGCACGTCGGCCGAGCTGACGCGCTCGATGGGCGCGTCGAGCCAGTCGAAGCACTGTTCGTAGAGCCGCGCCGCCAGGTTGGCCGCCACGCCGCACTCGGGCCAGCCCTCCTCCACGATGACCGCGCGGTGGGTGCGGCGCACGCTGGCCGCCAGCGTCTCCATGTCGAGCGGCCGCAGGGTGCGTGGGTCGAGCACGTCGCACTCCACGCCCTCCGACGCCAGCTCCTCCGCCGCCGCCAGCGCCACCCAGACCATGCGCCCGACGGCGACGATGGTGCAGGCCTCGCCGGCGCGCCGGGCTGCGGCATGGCCGAACCGCACCAGCTCCTCGGCGTCACCCACCGGCCCCTTTTTTGCGTAGAGGCCCTCCGACTCGAGGAACACCACCGGATCGTCGTCGCGGATCGCCGTCTTCAGCAGGCCCTTGGCATCGAACGGCGTGGCGGGTGCCGCCACCTTCAGGCCGGGAATGTGGGTGAACCAGGCTTCGAGCGAGTGCGAGTGCTGCGCGGCCAGCTGGTGCCCCGCCCCGCCGGGCATCCGCACCACCATCGGGCAGGCCACCTGGCCGCCGAACATGTACCCCAGCTTCGCGGCGTTGTTGACGATCTGATCCATGGCCACGATCGAGAAGTTGACCGTCATCAGCTCCACGATGGGCCGGAGGCCGGCCATGGCCGCCCCGACGCCGATGCCCACGAAGCCAGCCTCGCTGATGGGCGTGTCGACCACGCGCCGCTCGCCGAACTCGCGCAGTAGCCCGCGGGTGACCTTGAACGCCCCCTCGTACTGCCCCACGTCCTCGCCCATGATGAACACGGCGTCGTCCCGTTCCATCTCCTCGCGCATGGCCTGGGTGAGCGCCTCGCGGTAGGAGATGGGCTTCGCCGTGTGCGTTCCGGTGGGCGCTGCGGCCGACCGCGCCGCCGTGCTCATGGCATCACCGCGCTGCCGGTGGGCGCGTCGTCCCACGGATGGGCGTAGACGTGGCGTGCCAGCTCTGCCACCGGCACCGGCGGGCTGTCGGTCGCAAACTGCACCGCGTCCTCCACGACCCCCTCCACCTCGGCTCGCACCGCGGCCACGTCGTCGCCCGTCAGCGCCGCCTGGCCCAGCAGCACCCGCTCGAAGGTGACCAGTGGGTCACGGGCTTCCCAGCGCTCCTTCTCGTCGGCCACACGGACGGTGTCGGGGTCGCTCATCGAGTGGCCGCGGTAGCGGTAGGCGAGGGCCTCGATCATGCTCGGCTGGCGCTCCTCGCGGGCCAGCCTGGCCGCCTCGAGCACGGCCCGGTACACGGCCAGCACTTCCATGCCGTCAATCTGGGTCGCCGGCATCCCGAAGGCCTCGGCGCGCTTGAACAGGTCGGGGTCGGCCGACGCCCGGTCGATGGCGGTGCCCATGCCGTAGTGGTTGTTGAGCACGAAGAACACCACGGGCAGCCGCCACAACGCGGCCATGTTCATCGACTCGGCCAGCACGCCCTGGTTCGTGGCACCGTCGCCGAACATGGCCATGGCGACACCCTCCTCCTCGCGGTAGGCGATGGCGAAGCCGAGGCCGACGGCCAGGGGGATCGATCCGCCCACGATGCCGTAGCCACCGTAGAAGTGGCGCCCGGCGTCCATCAGGTGCATCGAGCCGCCCCGCCCCCCGCAGATGCCGGTGCTGCGCCCGAACAGCTCGGCCATGACGGCGCGCGGATCGGAGCCGCGGGCCAGCGCCTGACCGTGCTCGCGGTACGTGGAGGTGATGGGGTCGGTGGGCCGAAGCGCCGCGATGCTGCCCACCACGGCCGCCTCCTCGCCGATGGCCAGGTGCAGGAAGCCGCCGATGTGGCCCTTCATGTACTCCTCGGCGGCCCGCTCCTCGAAGCGCCGGATGAGCCACATGGTGCGGAACATGTCGCGCATCAGCCCGGCCTCGGGCCGAGCCGGCGGCGAATGCTGGGCGGTGGGGGTCTCGGCCATCCTGTCCTTGCGGGGTCCGGCGCTGCTCATGATGGCAGCCCGTCTGGTTTCCGGACCCCGGCGACCTCCGGGTCGAGGTGCCGCTCCACCATGGTCACATCGCGCCAGCGTCCCGCCAGAGTCGCGTGGGCGTGGTGGGTGCCTACAACGCGGAAGCCCGCGTTGCGCGCCAGCGCAAGCGCCGGACCGTTCTCGGGCAGGATCATGCCCACCAGCTTCCAGTAGCCGAACGCCGGCGCGGCCGCGATGAGATGCGCCAGCATGCGTCTGCCGACGCCATCACCGCGCGCGGCTCCGGCCACGTAGACCGTGTACTCGGCCACCCCCTCGTACCACGAACGGTGCGAGTAGGGCGCCAGCGCCGACCAGGCCCGCACCCGTCCTTCCAGCTCGCCGCAGTAGACCGGCGCGCGCGCGGGCCGCGCCGCCAGCCAGGCGCGGCGCTCCGCCTCGTCGTGGGCCCCAGTCGCGAACGTGGCCACGCCGCTCCGCACGCCCTCGTCGTAGATGGCGCCGATCGCCGCGGCGTCATCCCCGGAGGCCGCGCGAATCCGGAGCGCCGAGGGCACGCTCGGAGTCTATTTCGTCCGGGCGCGGCGCCAGCGTCCCGTTTCAGAGATGCGTGGGCAGTTTCGCGGCTGCATCCCATCGCGACGCGGTGTCCTCGGTCCGCCCGATATTCGGAGATACCGGGCCTCCCTGCGTCCTTGCGTCGCTCGGGATTCGCGCGCGAAACGTGCGACGAGCCTCTGAGACAGGACGCTAGCTGCGAACGCCGACGTCGCCGGGGCGGTTGGCGAGCGTGAGCGAGACCTCGACCGTGTCCCCGTCGCGCAGGAGGCTCATCGTGACCGCCTCGCCGACCCGCCGGCTGGCGATTGCCTGCGCCACGTCAGCCATGTCGGTGACGGCGCTCCCGTCGACGGCCACGATCAGGTCGGCGCCCTCGAGCGAGTCGGGGTCGCCCGAGGCCCTCACGCCGGCCTTCTTGGCCGGCCCGCGGTCGTCCAGCTCAACCACGGAGACGCCGCGCTGCCCCGTGGCGCCGATCTCCCCGGCGGTGTCGGGGGTCAGGGCGACACCCGTGATGCCAATCCAGGCGTGCTCGGCCTGCCCGGTCTCGATGATCGACTCGGCGATGGGCCGGATCGTGTCGGCGGGCACGGCGAAGCCCACGCCATCGTTGCCGCCGTCGTTGGTGGCGATCTGCGAGTTGATGCCGATCACACGGCCGTCGTCGGCCAGCAGCGGGCCACCGCTGTTGCCCTGGTTGATGGCGGCGTCGGTCTGGATGACGTTCTGGATGGGGAAACCGTTCGGCGCGTCGATCGTGCGCTTGAGCGCCGAGACGATGCCGGTGGTGGCGGTGCGCTCGAGGCCGAAGGGGTTGCCGATGGCTACCACCGCATCGCCCACCGCAAGACTGGCGCTGCGGCCCAGCGGGATGGCCCGGGCCCGCCCGGGCAGGTCGTCGACATCGAGCACCGCGAGGTCCGCGCTGGCGTCGCGCCCCAGCACCTCGGCGTCGCGCACGCTGCCGTCGTCGAAGGTGATCTCGGCGGCGTCCTCGTCGCCGAGCACGTGCGCGTTGGTGAGGATGCGGCCGTGGCGATCGATGACGAAACCCGAGCCCAGCCGCTGCCCACCCTCCTCACCGGAGGTGATCTTGACCACCGACGGCGCAACCTCGAGCACGATGAGCTGCACGCTCTTGCCGCCGCCGCCCCGGGATTCCTCGCTCGGCGTCTCGGGCGCCCGCGCGGCGGTCGTTGGAGGCAGTTCGGCCACCGGCCGCACCACGGTGGTGTCGCCGCCGCCGCCGCCGCCCAGGTTGCCCGTGGCGGCCACGCCGGCCAGCGCGACCGCGCCCCCGATCAGCGCCGGTAGCACCGACGACGCCAGCCACCGCGGCAGGCCGCGCCGACGCGGGGCAGGGGGCTCGGGTGGGTCCTCGAAGGGATTGCTGCGGGGCAGTCCGGGCGGCGCCACGACAGTCAGGGTAGCGCCGCGGCGTTAAGGCTCCGCGAAACCCGTGGCGGTCGCGTTAAGGGACGCTGACGCCCGCGCCAGGGGCACTACTCTGCGCGGTAGAGGAGGGGATTGCGGTGGCCGAGCGCATTCTCGTGGTCGATGACGAGGAGAACATCCGCACGATCGTCGAGTATGCCCTGCGCGCAGAGGGTTTCGAGGTGCTCACGGCAGGGCGCGGCGACGACGCGCTGCAGACCATGGACTCCGAGGACGTCGACCTGGTGGTGCTGGACATCATGCTGCCGGGCGTGGACGGCCTGGAGGTGTGCCGCCGCATCCGCGCCGACCGCACCGTGCCGATCATCATGCTCTCGGCCCGCGACGAGGAGCTCGACAAGGTGCTGGGCCTCGAGCTGGGCGCCGACGACTACGTCACCAAGCCGTTCTCGCCGCGCGAGCTGGTCTCTCGGGTAAAGGCCAACCTGCGGCGCCTGCGCATCGAGCCCGAGCGCACCGCGCCCATCAGCGTCGGCGGCCTCGAGATCGACCCCGTCGCCTGGACCGTCAGGAGGGACGGCGCCGATGTCCCCATCACGCGCTCCGAGTTCGCCATCCTGCACAAGCTGGCTGGCTCGCCGCGAAGGGTCTTCACCCGCCAGGAGCTGATGAACCACCTCTGGGGCGGTGAGTTCTTCGGCGATCTGCGCAGCGTCGACGTGCACGTGCGCCACCTCCGGCAGAAGATCGAGACCTCACCCTCAAAGCCGCAGTTCATCCGCACGGTTCGTGGCGTCGGCTACGCGTTCGGCGGGGAGGACGCCGGCGGGTGAAGCCCCTTCGCGCCGTCGGCCTCCAGGCCTGGCTGGTCGCGGCCCTGGTGGGTGTGGGGCTCGCGGCGAGCCTGGCGGTGCTGCTCGTGGTGCTGCCGACGCTCGAGTCGAGCGTGCGCGGCAACCGGGCAACGCACGCGGCCGAACGCCTCAACCGCGAGCTCCAGGACGCCGAGGTGGCGGCGATCGTGTCCGAGGTCCCGGTGGCGGTCGGCGCTGAGGACCTCGAGCGCCTCGCCACCGCGCTGCGCCTCGAGCTGGGCGGGCAGGTGCGGGTGATCTACGAGCGCGGTCCCTTCTTGCGGGCGCTGGTGGCGACGGCGCCCGGCGACGCCGAGCTGTTCGACCAGCTCGCGCGCGAGCCGCAGCCCGGCACCGCCGTGGTGGGCCGCGACCGCAGCTTCGTGACGGCCGCCGCGGCGGTGCAGCTCCCCAGCGGCGCCCGGGGCAGGATCCTGGTGGCGGTGCCGGTGAGCGGGGTCGACACCGACCTGGGCATCGTCCAGCGGCGGCTCATCATCGCCGTCTTCGTGGTGCTCGGGCTCGCGTCGCTGGCCGGCTATCTGCTCTCGCGGCTCATCGGGCGGCGCATCTCGGGCCTCGCCGGAACGGCGGCAACCCTGGCCGGCGGCGACCTGTCGGCCCGCGCGCCCGAGCTGCCTCCGCGCGAGGTTGCCTCGCTGGGGGCGAGCCTCAACGGCATGGCGCGTCGGCTGGAGGGGCTCGTGGGCGAGCTCACCAGCGAGCGCGATCGGGCCCGGGGGCTGGTGGCCTCGCTGGCCGAGGGAGTGCTCGCCGTGAGCCGCGACGGCGACCTGCTGGTGGCCAACGCAGCGGCGCAGCGTTACCTGGGCCTGCCCGAGGGCCGCAGCCGGCTCGACGCCCTGCCCGCCGAGATGATGGACGTCGTGCGCAGTGGGCTGGACGCCCCCGTGGACTCCCCGGTCGAGGTGCACCTGCCGTCGGGGGCCGAGCTGGAGGTCCACCTGGGGCGGTTGGACGACGGCGGCCTGACCGTGACGCTGCGCGACGTCACCGAGGAGCGGCGACTCGAGCGCGCCCGCCGGGACCTGGTGGCCAACGTCTCGCACGAGCTGCGCACGCCCCTTGCGGCCCTCAAGGGCTTCCTCGAGCTGCTGGAGAGCGAGTCGCTCGACCCCGGCACGCGCCGGCGGTTCCTCGTGTCGATGAGCCAGGAGACCGCGCGCCTCGAGCGTCTCGTGGAGGAACAGATGCAGCTGGCGCGCCTCGACGCCGGCGGGCTGCCGCTGGTGCGCGAGCCCACCGACCTGGGCGAGCTGGCCAGCGAGGTGGTCGGCCCGCGCGGACCCCTGGCGGAGCGGGCGGGAGTGGCGCTGGAGGTGCGCTGCCCCGCGGGCGGTCCGGTGCTCGTCGACGCCGACCCTGCCCGGCTCGAGCAGGTGCTCTTGATCCTGCTGGACAACGCGCTGCGCCACACGCCGGCCGGTGGGCGCGTGCTGATCGGAGTGGGCCGCGACGGTTCCGGCGCGGTGCTTCGGGTCAGCGACAACGGCGAGGGCATTCCGGCGGACGAGCAGTCCTTCGTGTTCGACCGCTTCTACCGTGGCGACACCGTCCGCGGCGGCGGGCGCAGCACCGGCCTGGGGCTGGCGATCGCGCGTGGCCTGGTGGAGGCGCACGGCGGCACGATCGACGTGCGCTCGGCGGTGGGCCGCGGCTCCACCTTCACGATCCGCCTGCCGTGACCCCCTTCGCTCGGACACTAGTGTCCCCGGCGTGTCCGCACGGACCGTCCTCATCACCGGTGCCCGGCGGGGGGTCGGCCGCGCCGCGGCCGATCGGTTCCGCCGGGCCGGCTGGCGGGTGGTCGCCGGGGTGCGCGACCCCGCCGCCGCCGATCTGCGGGCCGGCGATGACCTGAGCGTCGTCCGGATGGACATGAGCCATCCGGGCCAGGTGCGGGCTGCGGTGGCCGCTGCCGAGCACGTCGCCGGCGGCGCGCTGGACTGCCTGGTCAACAACGCGGCCTACGGCCTGCTGGGCGCAGTGGAGGACGTTGACCTCGATGCGTCGCGCGCCATGTTCGAGACCAACGTGTTCGGGGTGATGGCGGCGATCCAGGCGGCGCTTCCGGCGATGCGCGCTGCAGGTGCCGGCGCGGTGGTCAACGTGAACTCGATCGGCGGGCGGGTGACGAACCCGCTGGTCGGCGTGTACCACGCCTCCAAGTACGCGCTCACGGCCCTGTCGGAGGCGCTGGCCATGGAGGTGGGACGGTTCGGCGTGCGGGTGGTCACGGTGGAGCCGGGCATGATCGCCACCGGATTCTCGGCGTCCGTGACGCGCAGCGGATCACTGGCGAGGGGGGAGGGGCCCTACGCCGAGCTGCTGGCCGGGCTGAGCGCGGGATTTCGCGACTGGCGGGCGCGCTACGAGGTGCCGCCGGAGGAGGTGGCCGAGGCCATCTTCGGCGCCGCGACCGACTCTGCCACGCCGTTCCGGGTGTTGGTCGGCCGGGACGCCGAGCTGATCGCTCGCGAACGCGCCGCCCTCGACGACGCCGACTTCCAGCGGTTCATGGCCGAGTTCCTCGGCCTCGGGTGAACCCGGTCGTAGTCGCACCGGCCCCGTTCAAGGCCGCCCTGCCGGCGGCCGCGGCGGCGCGCGCCATCGCCGCGGGGGTGCGCCTCGGCGCCCCGGGCGTCGAGACACGGCGCGTGCCGGTGGCCGACGGCGGCGAGGGGACGCTTGACGCCCTGATCGCCGCGGCAGGAGGCCGGCGGCGTGCCGTTGCGGCCGTCGACCCTCTGGAGCGGCCCATCGAGGCCGGGCTGGGCGAGCTTCCGGGCGGCGTGGCGGTGGTGGAGCTGGCCCAGGCAGCGGGCTTCGAGCTGCTCGAGGAGGCCGAGCGCGATCCCGAGACCACCACCACCACCGGCGTCGGCATCCTCATCCGCGCCGCGCTCGATCTGGGGGCAAAGCGCATCATCGTCGGGCTCGGCGGCAGCGCGACCACGGACGGCGGCCTGGGGCTGGCCCGCGAGCTGGGGGTGCGGGCGCTCGACGCCGACGGGCGCGACGTCGGGGCGCGGGGCCGTGACCTGGGTCGGGTGGCGGCGCTCGACCTCTCGGGCCGCGACCCTCGCCTGGAGGAGATCGCGCTGGAGGTGGCCTGCGACGTGGACAATCCCTTCCACGGACCGCGGGGCGCCGCGCGCGCGTTCGGGCCTCAGAAGGGGGCGTCACCCGCGGCCGTCAAGCGGCTGGACGCCGGCCTGGCCAACCTTGCGGGGTGCGTGGCGGCGGCCACGGGGTCCGATCTGCAGCGGCTGCCGGGAGCGGGCGCCGCGGGCGGCGCGGCGGGCGGCCTGGCGGCGCTGCTCGGGGGCCGGCTGGTGCCGGGCGCCCGGCTCGTGCTGGACGCCGTCGACTTCGGACGGCACCTCGACGGCGCCGGGCTGTGCGTCACGGGCGAGGGGCGCATGGACGAGACGACCGCGGCCGGCAAGGCCCCCGCCGCCGTGGCCGCCGCGTGCGCCGAAGCCGGCGTCCCATGCGTGGCCCTCTGTGGTGAGGTGGCGCTGGGCCCGCACCGCATCCGCGAGCTGGGCCTCGTGGCCGCGCTTCCCATCGGCCGCCGGCTACGGGGGCTCCCCGCGGCGCGCGCCGCGGCCGAGGAGGACCTGGCCGCCGCCGGAGCGGCGGTGGGGGCGCTCTATGCGGCCGGGCTTCCGGTCAGCCGGAAAGCCACGCCGTGACCGCCTCCAGCACGCCCGCTCCGTAGGACCCCCGGGTGATCCAGGACGCCCCGGCCCGCACCACGGGGTCGGCCGCCGCCCCGTTGGCCACGATCGCCACGCGGCCCACCGCCCGCGCCATGTCCAGGTCCTGGCGGCTGTCGCCGACGGCGAGAGCCGCCTCGCGCGCCGCGCCGCGCCGCTCGCGATCGACGGCTACCGCGGCGGCCTTGCTGGCACCGAACGGCAAGAGGTGGTACACGTGCTCGCCGTCGGCGATGCGGCCGTTGTCGGCCAGCCGCAGCGTGCCGGCGCTGGATCGATGGACCCAGCCCGCCGCCCCGGGACCCGCCCGGCCCCGGAGCACGTGGCTTCCCTCGCGGCCGCCGTCCGCGGCGACGGGGTGGGGGTGCAGGTGGGGCTCGCGACGCAGCAGCTCGCCGGGGATGCCGGTCTCGGCGATGGCGTCGTGGACGCTTTGACCCGGGCGCGTTGGGTAGCCGGCCTCCAGCGCGCCGAGCTCGGGCAGGGTCCCGGCGGCGCCGACGGCCCGCGCCACCGCCTCGAGGCGCACTCTGCTGCGGCCGCTCACCAGCACCACCGGCACCCGCTCGCGCTCGAGCATCGCCAGCGCGCGGACCCCGGCGTCGCAGAACCCCCCCTGCGCCCCCCGCAGCAGGCTGCCGCCAGGCCCGAGCAACGTGCCGTCCAGGTCGAGGTACACCACCCGGCTCACCCGGGCGGGGCCACCCGATCGAGCGCCGGCCGCTCGCGCGGCGCCACGTCGCGCGCCTCCAGCACGAGGCCGCCGTTGTGGCGCGACGGCATCACGTACTCGCCGGCTGCCGCCAGCTCGCCGGGCGCGCGTCCCTCCTGGCTCAACCGCCGCAACACGGCGCTGGCGATGCCGGCGGCCATGGCGCCCAGCTCGCGCGTGGGCTGATTGACGTGCGCGCGGCGGCCCAGGTCGACCTGGGCGAGGCCCTCCAGGCCCACCTCGCGATGGAGGTCGATGAGCAGCCCCATCTCCACGGCGTAGCCGCCGAAGAAGGGTACGCGCCGCAGCACATCCCGGCGCCCCGCGGCCTCGCCCGACAGCGGCTGCACGAAGCCGGCCAGCTCCGGGTAGAAGAGGTTGATCAGCGGACGCGCGCAGATCTCGGTGACCCGCCCGCCACCGTCCCCGGCCTCCCCCAGCGAACGCCGGTAGAACGCCTTCACGTAGGCGATGGCCGGGTCGTCTGCCAGCGGGCCCACCAGGCCCGGCACGAAGGCGGGGTCGAAGTCCACGATGTCGCCGTCGATCCAGACGACGATGTCGCCGCGTAGCGCCTGAAGGCTCTTCCACATGGCCTCGCCCTTGCCCCTGCCCGGGCCCAGCTCGGGCAGCACCTCGTGGTCCTGGATCACCCGGGCGCCCAGCTCACGCGCGATCCGCGCCGTGGCGTCGGTTGAGCGGCTGTCCACGATCGCCAGCTCGCCGATGAGCGGCACCTCGCGCACGAAGCGCTCGCGCAGCGTCGACAGGATGGGGCCCACCGTCCCCGCCACGTTGAGCGTGGGCAGGCACACCGATAGGGACCGTCCCTGAGCGGCGAGCTGGGCGGCGATGCGCTCGGCGTCGAATTCGGCGCCGCGGAAGCTGCGCTGCCGGAGCCACTCCTCGCGGGTCACCGGCGACGAGTTTAGCCGCGGGCGCCGTTGGTAGTCTGCGCCACGGTGGCGCCGACGCTCAAAGGCCTCGTCCTCTCCGGGGGGGCGGGCACCCGCCTGCGGCCCATCACCCACACCAGCGCAAAGCAACTGGTCCCCGTCGCCAACAAGCCGGTGCTCTTCTACGGCCTCGAGGCCCTTCGGGACGCCGGCGTGACCGACATCGGCATCGTGGTCGGCGACACCGCCGACGAGATCGAGGAGGCGGTGGGCGACGGCTCGGCACTGGGGATCCGGGCCACCTACATCCCCCAGGAAGCCCCGCTCGGCCTGGCGCACGCCGTCCTCACCGGCGAGGAGTTCCTCGGCGACGCGCCGTTCGTCATGTACCTGGGCGACAACCTGTTGCGCGACGGGATCACCGACCTGGTTTCCCGCTTCCGGGAGGGCAACTGCGACGCCATGATCCTGCTCCAGCGGGTGCCCGACCCCGAGAGCTA
>JAUVPZ010000041.1 GCA_030598395.1 Miltoncostaeaceae bacterium
CAGCCAGCGGCGGTAGGCGGCGACCGGCATCACGTGGACGCGGGCGCGCATGGTGCTGTGGCCCACGCCGCACAGCTCGGCGCAGACGACCTGGTAGGTGCCCACGCGGTCGGGGTTGAAGACCAGCGTGGTGGTGATGCCCGGCACCACGTCCTCCTTGACGCGGAACTCGGGCACGTAGAAGTCGTGGATCACGTCGAGCGAGCGCATCTCAAGCTCGACCTGGCGGCCTACCGGCACCCGCAGGTCGCCCGAGGCGACCGGCGTTGGGGCGTCCGGATAGCTGAAGGTCCAGGCGAACTGCTCGCCCTGGACGTCGATGCTGAGCCGGTTGGCGTCGACGTTCTCGTTCTCGTTCAGCACGATGATGGCCCACACGGCCACGACCGCCAGCAGGATGGCGGGCAGGACGGTCCAGGTGACCTCGAGGCGGGTGTGGCCGTGGATGTGCGCGCCGTCGGAGTCGTCACCGGGCGGGGCACGGAAGCGCCACGCGGAATACAGCAGCACCGTGACGACCAGCGTGAAGATCACCCCGCAGGCGATCATGAGGAACCACATCAGCGCGTCGATGCGCGGCGCCTGCTCGGCCGCCTGCTCGGGCAGCCAGTTGATGAGCAGCGCGATGGCCGCGGTGATGCCGCCGAGCACGATGGCGATGCCGATCATCGGCACGAGATGGCGGCGGCCCGGCACGGCGGGAAACTATCACGAGGCCCGAGGCCGGAATCGGCATCCGCATGGGGTCAGACGTCCCGGACCGCGGGGCCTCCGCGGGCCGCCGCGGCCCCCTCCGGACGGGGCAGCGCCAGCGCCGCCACGACGGCGCATGCGGCGAACAACGCGGCGCCCAGAACCAGCGGGCTGCCGTAGCCGACGCTGCCGAACAGCGCGGTGGCGACAATGGGCCCGGCGATGCGCGCCAGCCCGCCGCTGGAGGCCAGCAGCCCCAGGGCGCCCCCCTGCTCGTCCTCTCCGACGCTCAGCGACGTGAGCGCCGCCACCGTCGCGAAGACCAGGCCGGTGGCCACGCCCAGCAGGGCCAGCGCGATCAAGAGCAGCCAGAGCTCCTCGGCCAGGGCGAGCAGCAGCATCCCCACCGCCGACCCCACCAGGCCGGCGAGCATCACCCTGAACTCGCCCGCCCGGTCGACCAGGCGCCCCACCAGGGCGCCCTGCGAGGCGGCCGCGGCCAGCCCGACGTAGGCGAACAGCAGCGCCACCTCCTCGAAGCCGTAGCCGAAGCGGCGATCGCCGAACAGCGCGAAGGTCGACTCCATGCCCACGAAGGCGAACGTGCCGAGGAACGAGATCAGCACCAGCGGGCCGAGGCGCCGGCTCGAGAGCGCCGAGCGCAGGAGCGCCCATCGCGACGCGCGCCCGCGCGCGGGCGCGGCCCCGGGCCGGCGCGACTCCGGCAGCCGGAACCAGGCGACCACGAGGTTGAGCGCCGCAAGGCCGGAGGCCACGAAGAACGGGGTCGAGGCGCCGCCCGCGGCGGCCGCCACCGCACCGATGGCGGGCCCCAGGACGAAGCCCACGCCGAAGGCGGCGCCGATCAGGCCCATGCCACGGGCGCGGTCCCTCGCCGTGGTCACGTCGGCCACGTATGCCTGTGCGGCCACGTAGGAGGCCCCGGCGGCGCCCTGCAGGATGCGCGCCACGAACAGCATGGCCAGGCTGCCGGCCAGGCCCACCAGCAGCGCGGCCACGGCCGAGCCCGCCAGCGCCACCAGGATCACCGGCCGCCGGCCCACACGGTCGGACGCCCGCCCCCACAAGGGCGCCACCAGGAACTGCATCAGCGAGTAGACCGCCGTCAGCAGGCCGATCTCGAGCGGCGAAGCTCCGAACTCCTCGGCCCACAGCGGCAGGACCGGCAGCACGATGCCGAAGCCGATCAGGTCCACCACGACCGTCGCGGCAACGATGCCGAGCGGCCCTCGGAGCGAGGGTGCGCCCCGCGAGCGGCGCATCGCGCCTATCCGACCGGCGCTCTCAGACCCCGACCGACAGGGCGACGAACAGCAGCGCCAGGTAGATCAGGGAGTAGCTGAAAACTGGCCGGGCCCAGGCGATGCCCGCGTCGCGATCGAGCCGCGCAGCCATGGCGACGAACGGCGCGCCCAGCGCGAGGGCGACCGCGAGGTAGCCGAGACCCGCGGCGCCGCTCACCACCGGCAGCACCGACACGCCCACCATGACCAGGGTCCAGAGCAGGATCTGCCGTTTGGTGGCAGCCTCGCCGCGCACGGCCGGCAGCATCGGCACGCCAGCGGCCTGGTAGTCGGTGCGCAGTACGAGGGCCAGCGCCCAGAAGTGCGGCGGGGTCCAGTAGAAGACGATGGCGAACAGCAGCCATGCGGTGAGCGACAACTCGCCGGTGACCGCGGCCCACCCCACCAGCGGCGGCACGGCCCCGGCGGCACCGCCGATGACGATGTTGTGCGTCGTGGAGCGCTTGAGCCACAGGGTGTAGACGCCCACGTAAAGGACGAGGCCCGCCATTGCGAGCCCGGCGGCCAGCCAGTTGACCAGGGTGCCCAGCAGGATGGCCGACGCCCCCCCGAGGAGGGCGCCGAACGCCAGCGCCCGCGCGGGCGCGACGCGGCCGGCCACCACCGGGCGCCCGGTGGTGCGCGACATCAGGCCGTCGATATCGCGATCGATGTAGTGGTTGATCGCGTTGGCGCCGCCAGCCGCCAGGTAGCCGCCTGCCAGCGTCCAGAAGAAGACCCACGCGTCGGGAAGGCCTGCCGCGGCGACGAACATGGCGCCAGCGGTGGTGACCAGCAGCAGGCTGACGACCCGCGGCTTGGTGAGCCGGGCGTAGTCGGCGGCCACCGACCACGGCCGGACCGCGGGAGCGACGCCGACCGCACGGGTTGCCATCAGGCCGCCGTCCAGGCCAGAGCGATCAGGGCAGCAAGCAGCGCCAGCGGCGCAGCCGCGTAGAGCAGGTCGAGGCGGCGCGCGGCGGCCGAGCCGCCCGCGCCGGCGCGGGCCAAGCGTCGCGCGGAGGCGGCGATGGCAACCGCCGCAGGGACGATCAGCGCAAGCGCCAGCGCCAGCGCCAGCGCGCGCGCGCTCACGCCGACCGCCCCAGGAACGACCCTCGGCTCATGGCCTGCGAGCATAGCGACGCGGTCCTGGGACGAACGGCCCAGTTGACGCGGAGACGCTCGGCAGCGACGGTTCAGGGCATGCGAGGGGCGGACGCCGTGGTGCTTGGCGCGGGGCCGGCCGGGCTCGGCGCGGGCCTGGCGCTGGCGCGCGCCGGCGCCGACGTGGTGGTGGTCGAGGCCGAGGAACGCGTCGGCGGGCTGTGCGTCACCCGGCGGCGGGACGGCTTCGGCTGCGACCTGGGCGGTCACATCCCGTTCGTGCGCGACGAGGCCCGCCGGGCCTGGCTCGAGAGCCTCCTGGACGGCGACCTGCGCTGGGTCGACCGGCCCGTGTCCTCTGTGCGCGACGGCCGGATCGTGCGCGGCCGCTACCTCGACCAGCGGCCGAGTCCGCCCGAGCCGCCGGGCGAGGCCGACGACACCGCACGCGGCTTCCTGGCCGCCCGCTTCGGCCCCGACTTCACCGACACGCACCTTCGGCCCTACCTGGAGAAGATCGACGGCGTGCCGCTGGAGCGCGTGCCGGCCGAGCGCGTGCGCCGCCTGCTGGAGGACCAGGCCGCGCCGGACGGCTTCTGGTTCCCGCGGTCGGGCATCGGCCAGCTGATGGACGCCATGGCCGCCGCCATCGCGGAGGCTGGCGGCGAGCTGCGCCTGGGCACGCGCGCCACCGCGTTGCAGCTACGCGGCGGGCGCGCGGCGGCCGTCGACCTGGACGGCGGCGGCGGGGCCGAGGCGATCACCACACGGCAGGTCGTGGTGGGCCTGCCCGCCGCCCTGGCCACCAGCATCGCCGTGCCCCCACCGCCCCCCGACGCGCTGGCGGCCGTGCGGATGCGCGCCGTCGCGCTGGTGTACCTCGTGGTGGAGCGCCAGCGCCTCACCCCCGAGCCCTGGATCCAGGTGGACGATGCCGCCGTGCCGTTCTCCCGCGCCTTCGAGCCAGTCAACTGGAGCGGGGACCTGGCGCCGGGCGGGCGGACGGTGATCGGCATGGAGTGCTACTGCAACGCCTCGGGCGACGACCCGGTGTGGGGTCTCGACGACGATGCGCTCGTGGCCGCGTGTGCGCGGGCGCTCGCCGACCCGCTGGGCTGGCTGGACGACCCCGCTCTGGCCCGGCCACTGGAGGTGGTGCGCCTGCCGCGCGCCTACCCGGTGCCCGACCTCGCGCAGATGCCCGCCGTCATCGCCCCCTCGCGCTGGCTCCAAGAGCAGGAGGGCGTCCACCTGGCGCCCGGGGCCGCGGTGATCGAGGCGATCGCTGCAGGCGAGCGCGCCGCGGCGGAGGCGCTCTCGGGCGCGAGGGCCGCGGGCGACATCAGCTCCGACGCCGACATTCTGTAGTGCTCCTGCGCCCGCCCTCAGCGGCCGACCGCTTTCGTGCGCTGCTGGATGACGAGTGGGTCATCGACGCGCCGCTGGAGCGGCTGCTCTACGGCCGCGACGGCTCGATTGCCGAGGGTGAGGCGGGGCTGGTGGTGCTGCCCGAGACGCGCCAGGAGGTGTCGGCCTGCGTACGCCTGGCCGCCGAGCTCGGGATGGCGGTGGTGCCGCGGGGATCCGGCACCGGCCTGGCCGGCGGCGCGGTGCCCCTCGAGGGCGCCCTGGTGCTCGCGCTGTCGCGGATGACCCGCATCGTCGAGATCGACGAGGACGTGCCCTGCGCCTGGGTGGAGCCGGGCGTGCTCAACCTCGACCTCAGCGAGGCGGTGCGGCATCTGGGCCTGCACTACGCGCCCGACCCCTCGAGCCAGGCTGCGTGCTCCATCGGCGGCAACGTCAGCACCAACGCCGGCGGCCCGCACTGCCTCAAGTACGGCGTCACCTCCGAGCACGTGCTGGGGCTCGAGGTGGTGCTGGCAGCCGGTGAGGTGCTGGCACTGGGCGGGCCCGCGCCGGATGCGCCCGGGTACGACCTGCGCGGCCTGGTCGTGGGCTCGGAGGGCACGGTGGGCGTCGTGACCGAGATCTGCGTGCGGCTGACCCCGAACCCGCCCGCGGTCTACACCGCCTTGTGCGACTTCGCATCCGTGCGGGCGGCCGGCGAGTTCGTGAGCGCCGTCATCGCCGAGGGCGTCGTGCCGGCGGCGATGGAGATGATGGACGAGGTGATGATCGCGGCAGTCGAGCAGTTCGTCGGCGCCGGCCTGCCACTGGACGCGGCCGCGGTGGTGCTGGTCGAGGCCGACGGCAGCCCGGCCGACGTGGCCCGCCAGGCGGCGGTGGTCCAGCGGGTCGGTCGCGCGCACGGCGCGCGCATGATCCGCGTGGCGGCCGACGAGGAGGAGCGGGCCTTGCTGTGGAAGGCCCGCAAGAGCGCCTTCGGGGCGGTGGCCCGGGTGGCGCCCAACTACTACCTGCACGACTGCGTGGTGCCGCGCACGCGGCTGGTGGAGGTGCTCGAGGAGATCGGGCGCATCGCCGAGCGCCACGATCTCGTCATCATGAACGTGTTCCATGCGGGCGACGGCAACCTTCACCCGCTGATCGCCTTCGATCGGCGCAACGCCGACCAGGTCGCCCGGGTGGCGGCGGCAGGGCGCGACATCATCGAGGCCTGCGTCGCGGTCGGCGGCGTGCTGTCGGGCGAGCACGGCATCGGCCTCGAGAAGCGTGACTACATGCCGCTGACCTTCAACGAGGACGATCTGCGCGCCCAGGCGTGCGCGCGCGACGCCCTCGATCCGGCCGGCCGCTTCAACCCGCACAAGGTGCTGCCCGGCGCGGCGCGCTGCGGCGAGGCGGTGCTCGAGGCCGGCCACCTCCCCGAGGGCACGTGGCTGTGATCGCGCCCGACGCGGGCGGCGGGGTGGCCGCCGCCCTGGCCGAGGCGAGCGCGGCCGAACAAACCGTCGCGGTGGTGGGCGGCGGCACGCACGGACGCCAGGGCGGCCCGGCCCCGACACCCGATCTGGAGCTGTCGACCGCGGGGCTGCGCGCCGTCGTCGAGTACACCGCGGCCGACCTCACGATCACCGTGGGCGCGGGCCTGCCGGCCACCGAGCTGGCCGACCTGCTCGCGGGGCCGGGACAGTGCTGGCCGCAGGCCGACGTGCGGCCCGGGGCGAGTGTGGGCGGCATCCTGTCGGCCGCTTCGTCCGGCCGGGCACGGCTGCGGTTCGGGCCGGTGCGCGACTCGCTGCTGCGCGCCGTCGTGGCCACCGGGGACGGGCGCCTGGTCACCGGCGGCGGAGCGACGGTGAAGGGCGTGGCCGGCTACGACCTGCCCCGCCTGCTGGTGGGTGCGCACGGCACCCTGGGCGTGATCGTGGAGGCCACCCTCAAGCTGTGGCCGCTCCCGCCCGCGCGGGCGTGGTTCGCGACCGGCGGCGGCCTTGACGACCTGCTCCAGCGGGGGAAGCGCCTGCGCCGCCGGGCGGTGCGGCCCGGGGCGGTCATCGTGACGCCCGGCGGGCTCCACGTGGAGCTGGTGGGCGCGCCCGAGGACGTGGCGCCGCCCGATGGCCTCGAACCAGCCGACGAGCCGCCCGCCATCGCGGCGCCCGGCCTGGTGGCGGCCGGCGTGAGCCCGGCCCGGCTGCCGCGGCTGGTGACGCGGATCGAGACGATGGGGCTGCCCTACGAGGCGCAGCTCGGGGTGGGGGTGTGCCGCGTCGGCGTCGCCTCGGCGGCCGCGGTCGCCGCCGTGCGGGACGCCGCCACGGCTCTGGGCGGCCACGCGGTCGTGGCCGACGGCCCCGACGCGCTGCGCGAGGACCCCTGGGGCGCGCCGCCGGCCGGGGCGGCCATCATGCGCAGGTTGCGCGAGGGCCTCGACCCCGTGGGCATCCTCAACCCTGGCCGCGCGCCGGCATGAGCGCCGGCTGGAACAGCTCGACCCGCGCGCCCGACGCCGAGGACATCGCCTCGTGCGTGGCGTGCGGTCTGTGCCTGCCGGCCTGCCCGACCTTCCGCCTCACCGGCCGCGAGACGGCCTCGCCCCGCGGGCGAATCGCGGCCATGCGCGCCGTCGACGAGGGCCGCGGCGAGGTCGACGGCTCGTTTCGCACCATGATGGACGAGTGCCTCGCCTGCCGGGCGTGTGAGACCGCATGCCCCAGCGGCGTGCCCTTCGGGCGCATGGTGGAGGCCGCCCGGGCTCAGGCCGAGCCCGGGCGCGCGCCGCGCGGGCGGCTGGGCCGCCGCGCCGGCCTCGTGTGGCTGCTGCCGCGTCGCCGGGCGGTGATGACCGCCGCCTGGGTGGCGGGCCTGGGCGCCGCCACGCGCCTCGACCGCGCGCTCCCCCGCCGCCACGGCACGGCCCGCCCGCCGGTGCGGCTGCGTGAGCTGGCGCGACCGCTCCCGCGCGCGCAGGGAGACCAGGGGCCCGCGGCGGCCGTGCTGGCGGGCTGCGTGGTGTCGGTGGCGTACCGGCCCCTGCTGCGCGCGACCATGCGCCTCGTGGCGGCCAGCGGTCACCGCGCCAGGATGACCGCGCCGGGCGGCTGTTGTGGGGCCCTGGCCATGCACCACGGCCACCCCGAAGCCGCGCAGACGATGGCGCGGCAGCGCATCGCCGAGGTCGACGGCGCCGACGTGGTGGTCGTCAACGCCGCCGGCTGCAGCGCGCACATGAAGACCTACGGCGAGCTGCTCGCCGACGACCCGCGGTGGGCCGAGCGCGCAGCCCGCGTGGCGGCCCGCACCCGCGACGTGCTGGAGTTGGACCTGGCAGCCCGCGAGGGCTCCGTGGGCGCCGTGGCGATGCACGACGCCTGCCACCACCTGAACGGCCAGGGCATCCGCGAGCAGCCGCGGGCGCTGCTTCGGGCCGCGGGCGGCGAGGTCCGCGAGCTCGCCGACGGCGGGCGCTGCTGCGGTGCCGCCGGCCTCTACGGCGTGACCCAGCCCGAGCTGTCGGCGCGGCTGCGCCGCCTGAAGGCCGAGGCGATCGCCGCGACCGGCGCGCCCGTGGTGGCCGTGGCCAACCCCGGCTGCGCGATGCAGATCACCGCCGGCCTCGCCGAGATCGGCGCGGCGGTGCGCCTGGCGCACCCGGTGGAGCTCGCCGGGTAGCTCCGCGGGCAGCGCTCGCCGCCAATCCGAAAGGAGAGCCCTCGACAGCGGCCGGGCGGTGACCCTCAGGGCACGATGTCGACCGGCGTGCCGGGCGGCACCGAGTTCGCGATCTGCTCGATGGCGTCGTTGGAGAACCGCACGCAGCCGTGGCTGGCCGCGGTCCCCAGCAGCCCCGGGCGGTTGGTGCCGTGCAGGGCCGCCCGGCCGTCGCCGCCGTCGAAGTAGTTGAGGCGCTCGGAGTGCGCGGAGATGGTGAGGATGGCGGGGCCGAAGAAGCCGTTGTGGTTGCGCTGGGGGACCACCTCGCTGATGGCGAAGAGGCCGGCGGGCGTTGGGAAAGCCGACGCCCCCACCGCCACGCGCCACCGCGCCACGCGCCGTCCGGCGCGATACAGCTCGCCGGTGCGACTGCTGAGGTCCACCTTGATGCGCCACTTCGTCCGCTTCACCTGGACCGCCTGCGCGGGCACCCAGGCCGACGCCCTGTTGGGCCGCGACGCGAGGCGCAGGCGGTACCAGACGCCGTTCCTGCGCGATGCGTGGGACCGCAGCACCAGCAGCACCTGCGACCCGCGGTTGTAGCTGGCCTGCGGCGAGATACGCGTCACCCTCCGCGCGCTGCGCCGGGGCGCGGCGCGTCCCACCACCGGGAACAGCACGCGCGCGGTCCAGGCGTCGCGCGTGGTGGGCCGGCTGGCGATCGCCCGCGGCGCCCGCTTGGCCAGCGCGGACTGCTCGCCGTCCGGCGCCGCAGCAGTACCGCCCGCCACGGCGACGCCCAGCGCGGCGGCCGCCGCGCCGAGGCCGGCGGCCGCCCAGAGGGTCCGCATCAGCCGATGACCCCGCCGCTACGCGCCACGGGAGGCGGGCCCTGAAGCGTGGTGGTGACCGACGCCCGCCGTGCCGGAAGGCCGGTGGCAGTCACGGAGGCCGTGTTCTTGATCCGGGTCGAGGGCGTGCCGGCGATGACCCGCACCGGGAAGGAGAGGGTTCGCCGCGCCTTCGCCTTCATGTTGCCGATGCGCCACGTGATCGAGCCGTTGCGCAGCGTGAAGCCGCGCGGCTGGCGCACGAGCGACAGCTGCTTTGGCAAGACGTCGGTCACGACCACGTTGCGGGCGGTGAAGCCGCTGCGGTTGCGCACCACGATCGTGTACTTGAACACCCCGCCGCGCTTGCTGGTGCGCGGACCCGACTTCGCGATGCGGATGTCGGGCTGCCGGGCCGACGCCGCCTGCGGCGACGTGCCCGCAGCGGCCAGGCCGAAGTTGTTGTTGTCGGCGCTTCGGCCCGAGATGACCTGGATGCCGGTGAGGGGGTTGGGCGAGGTGGCGTCCAGCCCACCCGGCACGGCCATCTTCACGGTGTACGCGCGGGGCATCAGGCAGTTGAAGGCGTAGGTGCCGTCGCCGGCCGACGTGGTGGTGGCCGAGCCGCCAACGCTCAGCGTGAGTTTGACGCCGGCGCGCCCCACCTCACCGGCATCCAGACGCCCGTTGCGGTTGGCGTCCATGTAGACGGTGCCCGTGAGAGGCGCGCACCGCACGTTGCCGGCCTGGAACGTGCCCGTGCCGTTCGCCGGCACCTCTACCGAGCCCGCGCCGCCCGGAGGCGCGGTGGGCTGCCAGCCGGAGTCGATGACCTCCTGTACCTGCCAGAGGCCCGCCGGCACGCCGGCCAGGCTCACCGATCCGTCGGCGCCGGTCGTGCCGATGCTGGCGTTGCCCTGCGGGTTGGTGAGGTTGAACACCCAACCGGGCACCCCAGGCTCACCCGCGTCGCGGGTGCCGCTGCCGTTCAGGTCCTCGTACTTCTCGAGGCGCAGCGTGCCCAGGTCGTCAGCCACGTCGAAGGCCACCGTGCCGGAGCTCTCGAAGCCGGCGACGGTGTGGAACTCCGCGATGCCCCGGTAGCGACCCAGAGGCGCCGGGGCGCTGGGCGAGTAAGAGAAGGAGCCGCCGATCGGGGTCGGCTGCCCGCTGACGTCGAGCGTGGCCGACTGGCGCACCGCGCCGCTCGGGTCGGTGATGGTCTGGATCAGCGTCTTGGCCGTGGTGTTGAACGTGACCTGGTAGCTCAGCTGCTCGGTGCCGCCGCCGCGCTTCACCGCCTGGGGCGGCGCCGGCGAGCGGTCGAGCGAGATGCCGATGCCCGCCGCGACGGCGGGCGCGGCGAGCATGGCCGCAGCGCCGGTGGCCAGGATGGGCCTCCAGTGGCGCAGGGCGGGTCGCGCGTGTGCCACGGTCCTCCCGTCGTCGAGGGGCGGCGCCGGCGGGGCGCCACGAACGGGCCCACTCTGGCGAGGCGGACGGGAGCGGTAAAACGCCGAGCGGGCTCAAACCTCCGACAACCTCCCCTGCAACGTTGCGGCTGGCGTGAGCAGGAATTCCAGCGGCAGCCGCGATGGAGCGCGGCCGGCGGCGGAGTGGGCTAGTTGAGCTAGTGAGCGCCGGCGTGGCGGCCTGGAGGCGGGGCGGGGACAGCCCGGCGGGGCCGCGCCAGCACCAGCAGCGCTCCGGCGAGGGCGATGAGGGCCAGGGCCGCGGCAACCGCGAACACGCTGAGGTCGCGCAGTCGCTGCACCGGCGCGAGGATGGTGCCGATGTCGGCGAACACGGCGCGCAGGTCCTCGGTGGTGGTGGTCTGGGCGTAGACGCCGCCGGTGCGGTTCGCCATCAGCGAGAGCGTCTCGGCCGGGGTGGCCTCGGAGCGCCCGGCCGGGTCGTCGCCCAGCAGGATCGTGTACAGGGGCACGTTCTGGGCGGCGGCCCGCTCGGCCGCGTCCTCCGGCCGGGTGGCGCGGAGGATCGAGTTGGCCCCGTCGGTGAGCACCAAGAGGCGGCCCGCCGACTCCCCGGGGCTGGCCGGTGGCGGATCCAGGGCGCCTGAGGCTCGCAGGGCGCCGAGGCCCGACACGACCGCCTCGCCCAGCGCGGTGCCCTCCCGGGTGTCCTCGATGCCGGCGAGTGCCCGCTTGACGCGCTCGGGGTCGTCGACCGGCGGCTGGACCACCTGGATGCGGTCGGCGAAGGTCAGCACCCCCACCGCTGTCCCGTCGGGCGCCTCGTCCACGAAGCGGCGGGCCGCGTCGAGTGCCGCGGCGAGGCGGCTGGGGCGGAGGTCGGTCTTGACCATCGAGTTCGAGGCGTCCACCGCGATCATCACGGTGCTGCGCTGCTCCTGGCCGGCCCGGTCCACCGAAGGGCGCGCCAGGGCGACGAGGCCAGCCGCGACGGCCAGCAGCAGTGCGGCGGCGGCGGCGGCCTGGAGGCCGCGCTGACGCGGCGGCGGCGCCACGGCCAGCAGCGAGGGGTCGGCGTAGCGCTCGGCGGCGCGGCGGCGCGACCGCCCCCAGGCGAGCACGCCCAGGGCCAGCAGCGGCAGCGCCACGAGCGCCCACAGCCAGTGCGCGGCCTGGAACGTCATCCCAGCCTCGGGCTCCAGCGATAGGCGGCAAGGCCGGCCAGCACCAACACGATCGCCGCCATTCCGGCCGACCAGCCGGTGATCTCGCCCCGCACGCGCTCGGTGCCGATGAACGAGCCCAACCGCTCGTAGACGGCCGCCACCGACTCGGCGTCGCGGCTCTCGAAGGCCTGGCCCTCGGTGCCCTCGGCCAGGCGGGCCAGGCCCTCGGCGTCGGGGGGCACCCGCTGCCCGTTGGGCAGCACGCCAGCGTCGGTGCCCAGCGCCACGGTGAACACGGGCACGCCGGCGCGCTGCGCCTCGGCCGACGCGGTGCTGATCAGCGTGCCGGTGGTGGACGCGCCGTCGGAGAGCAGCAGGATGCGGGCCGCCTCCACCTGGCCGTCGGCGTCCGGCGGCTGGGTGGCGCGGATCGCGTCGAGCGCGGTGACCACCGCGTCGCCGATCGCGGTGGCGCCGTCGGGCACGAGGCTGTCGATGCCCCGCTCGAGCGCCAGGCGATCGGTGGTGGGCGGCAGCAGCACGGTGGCCTGCCCGGAGAAACTGACCAGGCCCACCTGGTACTGACGCGGCACCTGGTCGGCGAACGTCTTGGCGGCGTCCTGGGCGGCCCGCAGGCGGAACGGGTCGACGTCGCTGGCGGCCATCGATCCCGAGACGTCGATCGCGAGCATGATGGTGGCCCGCTCGCGCGGTTCGTCGCGCCAGATCTGCGGCCGCGCCAGCGCGACCGCCAGCAGGGCGACCGCGAGGGCGGCGAGTACAAGCGGCAGGTGCCGGCGGCGGCGCGGCATGGGCGCGGCCATCGCCACCAGGTCGAGGTCGGGGTGGGGCACGCCCCGGGCCGGCCGGCGGCGGCGCCAGAGCAGGTAGCCGACCAGCCCTGCCGGCACGGCCAGCAGCGCCAGCAGGAAGAGGGGCTGCTGGAAGCTCATGCGGCGCGCCGGCGCATGGGCCGCTCGAGCGCCCGGGCCAGCGGCAGCAGCCAGTCGGCGCCGGTCTCGACGATCACATGGCGGGCACCGACCCGGGCCAGCATCGCGGCGCGCTCCTGGTCGGCCTCGGCGACCACCTCGGCAAAGCGCCGCTGGAAGCGAGGGTCGGCCGTGTCGATTTGCCGCCGCTCGCCGGTCTCGAGGTCGCGCAGGTTGACCGGCCCCACGGCGGGCAGCTCGCGCTCGCGGCGGTCGCGCAGCTCCACCGCCACCACCTCATGCCGCCGGGCCAGCGTGCCCAGCGCCAGCTCGAGGCCGTCTTGGCGCGGGAAGTCGGACAGGATCACGGCCGCCCCGCGGTGGCGCGCCAGGCGACCCAGCCCCGTGACGGCGCGCGCGAGGTCGGTGCGGCCCGGCGGGGCCTCGTGCATCCCGCCGCGCACCGCGGCGATGGCGGCGATGACGCCGCGGCGGTCGCCGCGTGGCGGTCGAACCACGTCGAGGTCGCCGGCCAGGGTGACGATGGCGCCCAGCTGATCGCCGTGCCGCCGCAACACCGTCGCCAGGCCCGCCACGACCTCCTGGGCCAGCTGCAGCTTGGTCTCGGCGAAGGTGCCGTAGGTCATCGAGGGCGAGGCGTCCACCAGCGCCCACGCCGTGAGCACGGGCTCGATCTCGGGAACGCGGACGGTGGGCTCGCCCAGGCGGGCCGACAGCGGCCAGTCGACCCAGCGGACGTCGTCGCCCGGCTCGTAGGCGCGGGTGAGCGCGGGCTCGCTGCCGGCGCCCGGCCGACGGCCGCGCCGCTCGCCCTGGAGCAGGCCGTCGAGCCGCCGCGCGACGCGAAACTCGACCCGCCGGAGGACAGCCTCAGGCGACCGAGCGGCCACTGCCCAGCTCCACCTCGGGCTGGGGGATCGCTTCGAGGATGGCATCGAGCACGCGATCGGTGTCCACGTCCGCGGCGAGCGCCTCATACGAGAGGATCGCGCGGTGACGCAGCACGTCGTGGAACAGACTGTGGACGTCCTCGGGCATCACGTAGGTGCGTCCACGCATGACCGCAAGCGCCCGCCCGCCACGGATCAGCGCCAGCGACGCGCGCGGCGAGCCGCCGAGGTCGAAGTACGGCACCAGGTGCTCCAGACCCTCCGAGGCCGGGTCGCGCGTGGCGTTGACCAGGCGCACGGCGTAGGCGCGCACGCGGTGGTCCACGAAGACCGTGTCGGCTGCCTCCTGGAGCTGGAGGATCTGCCCCGGGTCGAGCAGCTGGCGCGGCTCCGGCGGATCGGAGGCCATGCGGCGCACGATCTCCTCCTCGTCGGCCGGCGTCGGGTAGCCCACGGACAGCTTCATCGCGAACCGGTCGACCTGCGCCTCGGGCAGGGCGTAGACGCCCTCGCTCTCGATGGGGTTCTGGGTGGCCAGCACGAAGAACGGGCGCGGCGCCTGGTGCGTCTCGCCCGCGATGCTGACGTGCCCCTCGGCCATGACCTCGAGCAGCGCGGACTGCACCTTGGCGGGCGC
>JAUVPZ010000158.1 GCA_030598395.1 Miltoncostaeaceae bacterium
TCGACGCAGGGCTGGAGCCGCTGGACGTCTGGTTCGAGACGCGGCACCGGACCGTCGACCCCGAGCGCTACCTGGGGCGCATGGGGGCCGTGGGCAGCCACATCTGGCACGCCATCATGGAACCCCAGGCGGTCGACGAGATGCTCGCGCGGATCGAGGACGCCGTGCGCCGCGGCAGCGGCCCCGGCGGCTGGCGCTACACCTTCACCAAGACCTTCGCGATCGCCCGTCGTCCCTGACCCTTGCTCGTCAGGTGCGGATGCCCACGCCGCGGCGCACCGAGACGTAGGCCCAGGCCAGCATCAGCGCGGCGAGGCCCAGCGTGATGCCCATCGAGAGGCCCAGCGCCACCCCGGAGCTGCCCAGCATCCCCTTCCGGGTGGTGGCCACCAGGTAGTAGATCGGGTCGAACTGGGTGAGCGTGCGCCAGGGCTCGGACAGGTCGTCGACCGAGTAGAACACCCCGCCCAGGAACACCAGCGGCTGGATGAGGATGTTGCCGACGAAGTTCTGGTGCTCCCAGCCGCGCGCGTACAGGCCCACCACGGTGCCGAGCGACGCAAACGCCAGCGCGGCCGCTGTCAGCGCGGCCAGCGTGATGGCCACGTTCTCGATCGGGAACGCCACGAAGACACGCGCCGCCAGCAGGATGCCCGCCCCGATCAGCGCCGAGCGCAGCACGCCGCCCGACAGGTAGCCGCTCAGCAGCTGTCCCGGGGTCATCGGGCTGCTGACGGGGTCCTCGATGAAGCCGTCGCTTCGGGCCTGATAGATGCTCGTGCCGTTGTTCGCGAAGGCCGCTGTGGCCACCCCCATCAGCACCAGCCCCGGCACGATGAACTGCTCGTAGGGCACGCCGTCGATGTCGTTGATCCGTTCGCCCAGGGCGATGCCGAACACGACGATGAACAGCACGGCCACGAGGATCTGCGGGATCAGCGTCTGCTTCCAGAGCCGCAGCACCCGCAGCGTCTCGCGCTCGGCCAGCGCGCCCATGCCCCGCCACTGAACGCGCCGCAGTTCGCCGCCGTGGGCGGCGCGAGCCGTCACCGCCCCACCAGGCGCAGGTAGACCTCCTCCAGCCGGCCGGCGCCGAACTGCTCGCGAAGTAGGGGAGGCGTGCCCTCTGCCGCGATGGTGCCGTCGCGGATGAACGCCACGCGCTCGCACAGCGCCTCCGCCTCCTCCAGGTAGTGCGTCGTGAGCAGGATGGTCGTGCCGTCGGCGTGGAGCCGCCGGATGTACTCCCACAGGTCGCGCCGCAGCTCGATGTCCACGCCGGCGGTGGGCTCGTCGAGGATCACGAGCTGGGGGCCGTGCACGAGTGCCCGCGCGAGGTGCAGTCTGCGGCGCATCCCGCCCGACAGCTCGTTGGCGTAGCTGTCGGCGCGGTCGGCCAGGTCGAACACGCGGAGCATCTCGTCGGACCGGGCCGCGGCGTCGCGGCGGGTCATGCCGAAGTAGCGGCCGTGCAGGACGAGCGCCTCGCGCACCGGCACGAAGCGATCCAGCGCCACCTCCTGCGGGGCGTAGCCCAGCATGGTGCGCGTGCGGGCGGCCGTCGTTCCGCTCACGGGAAGCCCGAACACCTCGATGCTCCCGGAGTCGAGGCGCGTGAGCCCCACCGCGCCTCGGATCAGGGTCGTCTTGCCCGCGCCGTTCGGGCCCAGCAGGCCGAAGAAGGCCCCCTCGGGCACCTCAAGCGACAGGCCCGCCAGCGCGGTCAGGGCTCCGAAGCGCTTCACCACGCCCTGACAGCGCAGGGCCGGCACCGTCTGGGAGCCGCTCGCACTCACCAGCCAACTGCCACGACCGCCACGGCGCACACGAGGTGGTCCTCGCCGGGCGCCGCGCGGGTGCCGTTCGGCATGCGCAGCCCGCCCTCAACGGCGCGCACCGTCACCTGGCCGTAGGGAAACTCGCCCGCCACCGCCTCTGCGTCGACCTCGTCGGGGCGCGGCACGGCCACCGTGACCTCCACGCGCATGTCGGACCGCCGCCCGGAGGGCACCAGGTCGACGATGCCGGGCAGCGAGGTGCGGCCGATGGCCTCGCGCACGGCGCGGCGCGCAACCTTGGTCTGGTCCTCGCCCACGAGGTCCACGCCCAGGCCCATCTCGAGGAAGGCCGGAAAGACTGACGCGCGCTCGCTCACGGTCCGGCCTCGCCACCCGCCGACGATGCGGGATCACGGCTGGCCGGCACGCGCGCCAGGCGGGCCAGGCGGGGCGGTAGCACCCAGTTCCATCGCCCCATCAGCCGCATCAGGGACGGCACCAATAGCACGCGCACGATCGTGGCGTCGATGGCGATGCCCGCTGCGAGGCCGAAGCCGAACACCTTCAGGTCGGTTGCGCTGCCGGTGATGAAGCCGCTGAACGCCACGATCATGATGAGCGCCGCGCTGGTCACGATGCGCCCGGTGCGCTGAAGGCCACGGGCCACGGCCTCGCGGGTGGTGGCGCCGCGATCGTAGACCTCGCGCATGCGGCTGATGAGGAACACCTCGTAGTCCATCGAGAGTCCGAACAGGAACGCGAACAGAAAGACGGGCACCCAGGCCGCCACACCCCGCACGGTGTGGTCCATGCCGAGCAACTCGTTGCCCACGCCCCACTGGAACACGATCACGATCAGGCCGTAGGTGGCGAGGACCGACAGGACGTTAGCGATCACCGCCTTGACCGGGAGCACCACCGAGCGGAACGCCCGCAGCAGCGTCAGGTAGGTCGCCGCCAGCACCGCCAGCACCAGCCAGGGGACCGGGCCGTTGACCGCGCGGTTGAAGTCGGTGAGAAGCGCCGGCTGGCCGGTGAGCAGCACCGCAGCGTCTCCCGGCAGCGCCGCCTCCAACTCTCCCTTTCGCTCCTTCAGCAGCGTGTTGACCTGTCGGGCCGAGTCGCTCAGCGGGTCGCCGAGCGACGCCA
>JAUVPZ010000066.1 GCA_030598395.1 Miltoncostaeaceae bacterium
CGCTCTCGATGGGGTTCTGGGTGGCCAGCACGAAGAACGGGCGCGGCGCCTGGTGCGTCTCGCCCGCGATGCTGACGTGCCCCTCGGCCATGACCTCGAGCAGCGCGGACTGCACCTTGGCGGGCGCACGGTTGATCTCGTCGGCCAGCACGAAGTTGGCGAACACGGGGCCAAGCCGCGTGCTGAAGTTACCCTCAGAGTCGAGGACCTGGCCGCCCACCACGTCGGAGGGCACCAGGTCGGGGGTGAACTGGATCCGGTGAAAGCGCCCGCCGGCCACGCGCGCCACGGTCTCGAGGGTGAGGGTCTTGGCGAGGCCCGGCACGCCCTCCAGCAGCACGTGGCCGCGCGAGAGCAGCGCCACCAGCACGCGGTCGAGCAGGCGGTCCTGCCCAACGATCACGCGCCGCAGCTCGTACAGCACGGCCTCGAGGCGCTCGCGGGGGCTGGCGCCAGGGGCGGGCACGGCGGTGGGTTCGGATCGGGGCTGGTTGGTCATGGTTTCCTCGGGGCGTCGGTCATGGCGCGGGGACGGAGTCGAGCAGCGCCCGGACGCGGCCGACCGGCACGGCGAAGCCGATGCCGACGTTCCCGCGGATCGGGGCAGCGATGGACGTGGGGATCCCCACCAGGCGGCCACGCAGGTCGAAGAGGCCACCGCCGGAGTTGCCGGGGTTGATGGGCGCGTCGGTCTGGATCATCGGGACGCCGTTGCGGTTCTGCCGCCCGGTGGCGCTGACCACGCCGGCGGTTACCGTGTTGTGGAGACCGAACGGGCTGCCGATGGCAAAAACTTGGTCGCCGAGGCGCAGGCCCCCGACGGGCTCGCGGGCCAGGCGCGCGCCCGGGCCCACCACGCCGGACGGGCGCAGGACGGCGAGGTCCTGGCGGGCGTCGGCCTCGACGACGTCGGCCGGGACCCGGCGCCGGTCCGAGGTGACGATCTCCACGGTGTCGGCGCTGCCCACCACATGGGCGTTGGTGATGATGAGCTCGCCCGGGTTGATGATCACGCCACTGCCCTGGCTGCCGTCGGAGCGCACCACCACCACCGACGGGCGGGCGATGCGCACCGCGTCCTGCAGCGGCACGGCGCTGTCGTCGGGCACGATCGGCGACTCGTCGACCGGTGCGTCCGCGCTGAGCGGCGAGGGATCCTGATCCAACACGGTGGCAACCGCGCCGCCCAGCACGCCCGCGCCGAGCAGGCCTGCCAGCGCCAGCGCCGCCGTGCCGGAGCGGCCCATTCGGCGCTTGCGCGGCCGCGGCGTGGGCGTGGATGCCGCCTCCCCCCGGGGCACGTCCGCGGTCTCGGGCGATGGACCCAGTGACGGAAGGTCTGCTCCCTCACCCCCAGCGCCCTGCCGGGGGCTGAGGGGCGGCAGACCGCGCGCGTCCGGCCGGGCCGCAAGGGGGGGGAGGTGGGCGCCGGGCTCGGGGCGGGGTGGCAGCAGGGGGAGTCCCTCCGTCACGGGTCAGGTTTTAGCGCGCCGCGGCGTCCCTGTGGTTGGCCAGATTGTGAGATCGCGTTAGGCGCGCTTAAGAAACCGAAGGACGACATAAAGCCGCCGCAGGATCAGGGGGCGCCGTCGGGCGACGGCGCATCGGCCGGCGCGGCGGGCGCGGCGTTGGACGCGGCGCCGTCGGGCGACTGGGGGCGTGCGCCGCGGCGCCTCCGTCGGCGGCGCCGTCGACCGCCGGAGCCGGAGCCCCGGCTGGCGTCCTTGGGCCCGGCCGGCTGGCCGTCGCTGGTGGCCTGGGCCGCGGCAGCGGCCGGGACCGGTGCGCCCATGCCTGACTTGGTGGCCTCCCCGTCGCGCAGCCGGCGGCGGCGGCGGCCGTCGCCCCGTCGCCGCCCCTCGCCGACACCGACGGCGTCGGCCTCGGGAAGGCGGGGAAAGCGCGAGCGCAGCGAGTTCCAGGCCCGCCGGCTGGACAGCGCGCGCGGGTGCATCGAGCCGATCGCGGCGCGCAGCGCCCGCCGCGCCTCCGGGGTGGTGAAGTCGATTCCGTCGAGCAGACCGCGCAGCCGGGCCCAGCCCCCCACCGCTGCGGCGGCACGCGCCGTGAGCCGCAGGTGCTCGCTGCGCAACGGGACGTCGCCCGGGCCCAGCATGGCCGCCAGACGGGCCGCCTGGCCGAGGCGCAGCACGTGGGGGTCGTCCGGGGGAACGGGGTCCGGCGGAGGCTGACCCGCCGCCCGCATCCACGCGCCCACCAGCGCAAGCTCCCCGCCGCTCTGGATGAGGTGGTTGGCCTCCCAGGCCGCGATGCGCGCCAGTTCCTGGTTGCGGCCCGGGCGGTTCGAGTCGGCCAGGCCGCGCGAGACCTCCCAAGTCCAGGCCGGCGCCCACGAGCCGGCCTCGTCGAGGGCCGACCAGCGGCGGCGGCGGTCGCCCGAGCGCCCGAGTTGCTCGAGCGTGGCCAGGCGCTCCCACCGGCCCGCCGCGTCGGCGTGCGACCACAGCGCCCGCAGACGCTCGCGCGAGGTCATGCGCAGCCGGTCCAGCACCTTGCGCGGGACGTCGTCGGGCAGGGCCTCCTCGAGGTCGGGCTGGGTGAGCAGGGCCATCGCCCAGGCGCGCCAGAGCGGCTGATCCTGACCGTCGCGGGCGTCGCGCGCCAGCAGACCCGACAGCGCCCACCACGCAACCACGGCAGCCGGCTCGATGCCCTCGTCCACACGCTGCACGACCTCGTCGAGGTCGACGTCGCGCGCCGCGGCCTCGACCCAGTCCTCGAGCAACGTGGCCGGGAGCGCGCCCGGATCGGCGTGGCGCCAGCCACCGGCAGCGAGCCCGGCGGCCAGCTCGGACGGCGACGCCCCGGGGTTGACGAGCACCGACGCCTCATCGACGTCGGCCGCCAGCAGCTCGGCAGCCTTGGCCAACTTGCCGCGCTCGCCGCCCTCGGGAGGTCCCGCCACACGCCCCAGCGGCTTGTACCAGCCGAGGCCGAACACGTCGTGGCTGGTCTGCACGCCCATCTGCTCGCCGGCGGGCAGGAACTCGACCGAAACCGCCTCCTTGCCGGGCGCGGGGCGCATCACGCGCCCCAGTCGCTGCACGAACACGCGCTCCGACGTGGTGGGCGCCAGGTGCAGCACCACGGACGCCCGCGTCTCGTCCCAGCCCTCGGTCAGCAGGTCGGCGTTGCAGAGCACGTCGATGCGCTTGGCCCCGAAGTCGAACAGGATGCGGGCGAGGTCCCGCTTTGGCGTCTGACCGGACACGGCCTCTGCGCGCACGTCGCGCTGCCGTAGCTCCTCGGCCAGCGCCTCGGCCTGGGCCACGGTCGCGGTGTACGCGACGCCGGCGAGCTCGAGCGACTGGAAGTGCTCGTGCCACACGTCGGCGCAGGCCTTGTGCCAGCGCGCCCGGTCAAGCGCCCGCCCCAGGCTGGCCTGGTCGAAGTCGCCCCGCACGCGCGCCACGTCGGAGAGGTCGACCGAGCGCTCCACGCGCAGCGAGCGCAGCGGAGCCAGGATGCCGCGCTCGATGGCCGACTGGCGGTCGAGGGTGGCGGCGACGGGCCCGAAGATCTGCTCCACGTGGCCGGTGGTGGTGCTACCGGTAGCGGTGAAGCCCACGATGACGGCGTTGGTGGCCCGGTCCAGCAGCAGCCGGGTCTGCTGTCCCAGCGTGGCGTGCGCCTCGTCGCAGATGAGCAGGGTAACGGCGTCCCAGTCCATCTCGTCGGCGTGGCGCAGTGCCGCCTGGTAGGTGGAGATGACGACCCCGGGCCGGCCCGCGGCGGCGGTCCCGTCGGCGCTGCACGGCACGCCCGAGAAGTGCCGCGCGACACCCTCAGCGGTCTGGTCGGCCAGGTTGCGGCGCGGCACCAGCACCAGGGTGCTGCCGCCGAGCGCGCCGGCGAGCGCGAGGAACATGATGGTCTTGCCCGAGCCGGTGGGGGCGTCCACCCACGTGCGCGCGGCGCCCAGCGAGAGCCGGCCCGCCAACTCGTCGAGCGCCTCGAGCTGGTGCGGGCGCAGGACGACGTCGGGCCAGGCCGCGGCGGGGTCGGCGAGCGCAGCGC
This sequence comes from Miltoncostaeaceae bacterium, assembly GCA_030598395.1. Lineage (GTDB taxonomy): Bacteria > Actinomycetota > Thermoleophilia > Miltoncostaeales > Miltoncostaeaceae > JAUVPZ01. The sequence continues at coordinate 4,039 of JAUVPZ010000066.1, forward strand.
GCAGCGCCTGCCCGGCGGCGCCGGGGGCGTCCGTTTCGATGACGGTGGTGTGCTCCGGTGAGTCGTGCATCTCGTGACAGCGCCTCGCGTTCGGGAGGCGTCGTCGCTGTGGCACTGGCCGGCCCGCGTGAGCGTTGTGTCAGTGGTTTGCCCGGCGCATGAAGAGGGCGCGGGCGGGGGCGGGAACGACCGTCGTGAATAATACCACCCGGGCCGGACGAGCGGAAAGGGCAGCCGCCGCCGGTCCCGGCGGGCCCTCGCGCAGGTAGCATCGCGCGGACCGGTCGTGCCCAACTCCGACCCCACTGACTTGGGGCCCATCCCCTCACCGCCGCCGGACGACGACCGCCCGGGCGGCGCCGCCTGGACGCGGCCCGTGGCGCTGGCCGTGTCGATGCTCGTGATCGGCTTCGTGGTCGGCTGGATCCTGCGCGGCGACGACGGGCCCGTGACCGTGCTGCCGCCCGCCACCACCACGACCGGCGCCGACGCCAGCACCACGACCGAGCCCGCCACCACGGAGGGCACCACGACCGAGCCCGCCACCACGGACGACGCCACGACCACCGACGAAGCGTCCACGACCGAGACCGCCACGGACACGACCGGCACCGAGCCGGGTGCGCCGCCGCCGCGGGCCGACATCGCGCTGGCGGTGCTCAACGGCACCGAGACGACGGGACTGGCGGGGCAGAACGCCGAACGTGCCGAGGCGCTGGGCTACCTGGATGTGACCGCCGGCAACGCGCCCACCCAGACCGGGCCCTCGGTGGTCTACTACCGCGTCGGCGCCGAGCCCGCGGCCGCCCGGGTGGGCCAGGACCTCGACGTCGTGTCGGTCGAGCCACTGCCGTCCGGCGACCCCCTGACCGCCGCGGCCCCGGCCGACGCGGTGGTCATCCTGGTACTCGGCCCAGGCTAGTAGTGCCTGAGTTGGAGGTCGGGCTCCGGCTGCCGCAGTACGGCGGCACGTGGGCCGACCTTCGCGACGCGGCGCTGCGGGCCGAGGGCCTGGGGTTTGCATCGCTGTGGGTCAACGACCACTTCCAGACGCCCGGCCGCGAGCCGCGCCAGGCCACGTTCGAGGCCTTCACGGCCCTGGCGTCACTCGCCCCGCTGACGCGCCGGGCACGCCTGGGGATCTCGGTGGTGAACGCGGCGTACCGGCCACCGGCGCTGACGGCGAAGCTGGCCACGACGCTGGACGCGATGTCGGGCGGGAGGCTGATCCTGGGCCTGGGCGCGGGGTCGGACCGAGCCGAGCATCGCGCGTTCGGCTATGCCTTCGGCACCCCGGCCGAGCGCACCGACGGGCTGCTCCGGGCGCTGGATGTGTTCGAGGCCATGACCGGCTCGCCCGAGGGCGCGTCGGTGTCGGGCCTCATCGAGGGGGCGCCCAACCTGCCGCCGGCGGCGCGCCCCGGCGGCCCGCCCGTGTGGCTGGCCGCGCACCGCAAGCGCCTGCTGCGGGTGGCGGGCGAGCGGGCCGACGGCGTGGTGGTGGCGTTCGCGAGCCCCGAGACGCTGGCCGAGCGCCGCGCCGTGGCGGAGGAGGCGCGCCAGGCGGCCGGCCGGCCGCCGCTTCAATTCTGCCTGTACGCCTACGCGCTGCCGTTCCACTCGCGGGCCGAGGCCGAGCGCTGGCTGGGCCCCGAGGCCGAGTTCCTGGGCACGTCGCCATCGGCGCTCCTGCGCTGGCTGCGAACGGTGGGCATGGCGGGCGAGCCCGCGGAGGTGCGCGACGCGCTGGCGGCCTACGCTGCCGCCGGCGCAACGCACGCGGTCCTGGTGCCACCCAACCGCGCCCCGGTGGAGCTGGCGGACGCCCTGGCCGAGTGCGTGCTCGGCGCGCCGCGGCCGCCCGAGCCCGCTCCCGCGCCTCCGGTCCGGCTCGCGCGCTCGGGCGAGGTGGCCCACAACATGGCGCACCTGCTCGTGGAGCGGCAGCGCGAGGCCGGCCGGGGCGATGCGCCGGCGGCGATCGACGTGGAGGGCGAGTGGACGTTCGACCAGCTGTCGGCGGCGTCCGCCCGCGCCGCCGGCGCGCTGCAGGCCGCCGGCGCACGGCGGGGCGAGCGCGTCGCGGTGGCGCTGCGCGATGGCCGTCCGTGGCTGGCGGCGACGCTGGGAGCGGCCCGGCTGGGGGCGGTGCCCGTGCCGCTGGACCCGGGCAGCCAGGAGCGGCTCGCCGACCTCTTGGACGACTGCGAGCCGGCCGTCGTGGTGGCCGAGGCCGGCGATGCGCCGGCGGGCTGGCCTGCCCTGGCGCCCGAGGCGCTCGCCGGCGAGCCGCTGCCGGTCGCGGCGGTGCACCCCGACGACCTGGCCTACATGGTGTACAGCTCCGGCTCGACCGGCCGGCCGAAGGCGGCGATGCACGCGCACCGCGATCCTCTCACCTCGCTCGAGGGCTACGCGCGGCGCGTGCTGGCCCTGGCGCCCGGCGACCGCTGCCACGCGGTGCCGCGCCTGTTCACCTCGCTCGGCTTCGGCAACGGCTTCTTCCGCCCGCTGGGCCGCGGGGCGGCCTGCGTGCTGTCCCCCGTCGCGCCGAACCCGCGCTCGGTGCTGGACGCCGTGGCACGCCACGGCGTCACGGTGCTCACGGGCGTGCCCACGTTCTGGTCGCAGCTCGCGCGCTTCATCGAGCGGCGCGGCGGCGGCGGCTCCCTCGACTCGGTGCGCCTGGCCGTGAGCTCGGGCGACGCGCTGTCGGCCGCGGTCGCCGAACGGCTTCGCTCGGCCGCCGGGATCGAGCTCCTGGAGGGGCTCGGCTGCTCCGAGTGCTCGAACGTGGTGATCTCCACGCGACCCGGCGAGCCCGCCGAGCCGGGAACCCTGGGGCGCGCCGTGGACGGCGTGGAGGTGCGGCTGCTGGACGCCGACGGGCGCGAGGTCGCCGAGGGCGAGCCGGGCCGGCTGTGGATCAGGAGCGGCTCGAACACCACGGGCTACTGGCGCCGGTCGGCCGAGACGCGCGACGTCGTGCACGGAGAGTGGATCCGCATGGGCGACGTGCTGTCTGAGAGCGGCGGCGTCTACCGCCACCTGGGCCGAGCCGACGAGCTGTTCAAGGTCGACGCGCGCTGGGTAAGCCCCGTCGAGGTGGAGGCCTCGCTGCTGGAGCACCCTCACGTGGCCGAGGCGGCGGTGGTGGGCCGGCCCGACGACGACGGCCTGCTGCGCACGGCCGCGTACGTGGTGCTGGCCCCCGGCGCCGACGACGACGACCTGGCGGGCAACCTGCGGCGCCACGTGGCCGTGCGGCTGGCGCCACACCACGCGCCGCGGTGGGTGACCATCGTCGAGCAGCTGCCGCGGCTGCCCTCCGGCAAGCTCGACCGGCGACGGCTCCGCGACGGCTAGCTAGCCGACCGGCTCCACCACCACGCGGTCCAGCACGGCGTGCACGGCGCCGGCGAGGCGCAGCAGGCCCTCGGCCGCGGCCACGCAGGCCTCCTCGGCGCGGGCCGGACTCTCCGTGTCGACGAAGAACGTGAAGCTCAGGCGGCCGTCGGGCGCGTGCGCCAGCTCCAGCCGGCCCAGCTCGTACATCTCGTCGGCGGCCTCGCGCAGCCGGGCGAACACGGCCGTATCGGCGGCGCCCGGGGCGGTGTCGATGGCCACGGCGACCTGCGGCCCACTCATCGCTCCAGCCCGCCCAGATGTGAGATCAGCAACTCGTTCACCCGATGGGGGACCTCCTGCTGCACCCAGTGGCTCACGCCGGGCAGCGGCTCGACCCGCAACGGGCCCTCGCACTTGGCCATCGACCGCTCGAGGAGCACCCCGCTCGTGTAAGCGTCGTCCTCGCCCCAGACGATCATGGTGGGGACCGTGATCGGTGGCAGGTCGGGCGGTGAACGTAGCCACGAGGCCGGGGGGATATTGGCCCGGTAGTAGTTGAGCGCCGCCGTGAGGGCGCCGTCGCGGCGCAGGGGCGCGAGGAAGACCTCCTGGTCGGCGGCGGTGAACGTGCCCGGCGCGGCGGTGTCGAACGCGAATCGCCGCAGGTTGGCGAAGTCGTCGGCCGACAGCCACGCCTCGGCGACGCCGGCGAACTGGAACAGCAGCATGTACCAGCTGCGGCGCTGCTGCTCGGGCACCTGGCGCGCCTCGGCCGACGCCACCGGGTGCGGCGAGTTGAGGATCGTCAGCGACCGCACCCGCTCGGGCCGGCGCGCCGCGAGCGCCCAGCAGAGGCTGCCGCCCCAGTCGTGCCCCACGAGGTGGGCGTCCTCGTGACCCAGGGCCGCGATGAGCCCTTCGACGTCGGCGGCGAGGTCGGGCAGCGCGTACCGCTCGACCGCATCGGGGCGGTCCGAGTCGCCGTAGCCGCGCAGATCGGGCGCCACCGCCTGGTAGCCGGCGTCGGCCAGCGCAGGCAGCTGATGGCGCCACGAGTACCACAGCTCGGGGAAGCCGTGCAGCAGCAGCACGGGCTCGCCCTCGCCCAGCGCGCGCACGGTCAGGCGCACGTCGCCCACCGACACGCGACGGACGGTCGGCTCTGGGGGGGCGCTCATCCCGCGCTCCCGAGGTCAGGGCTCCACACGGACCAGGGGACCGTGCCCGAACGGGCTGCGGTCGTCCAGCCCCATGCGCGCGTAGACGGCCCCCGGCACCGAGATGTCGGCCAGCAGCAGCCGGCCCACCGCCCCGGGCGCGCCGGGAGCGCGCAGACCCTCCTTGGGCAGCGCCAGCGTCACCGTGGCGTCGGCGTGCACCGCAGGTTGGCGGACGATGCCGGTGGACAGCTCGAGACCCGACGGAACGTCCAGCGCCAGGGTGGGACGTCCCTGCGTGGCGGCGATCAGCTGGGCTGCCGCGCCGCGCGGCGCACCGCTGAGGCTGTAGCCGAGCAGCGCGTCGACCACCAGGTCGACGGCGCCGAGATGCCGCCCCGCTCCCTCGGTGAGCGGCACCTCCGCCGCGGCGAGAGCGGCGGCCTGGTGCCGCGGCACCGGCGCCAGGCCGTCGAGCGGAGATGCGAGGTGGACGGCCGGCTCGGCGCCCGCCACCGCCAGGTGCCTGGCGGCCACCAGGCCGCCGCCGCCGTTGCCGCCGGGCCCACACAACACCGCCACGCGCGCGCCCCGGGCGTCGCCGCCCAGCATGGCCCGGGCCGCGACGGCCAGGTTGCGGCCGGCGTTCTCCATCATCTGCATCAGCACGATGCCCAGCTCGTCGATCATCAGCCGATCGACCTCGCGCATCTGCTCGACCGAGAGCCACGGCACGGAACCTGATGCGACGGTGGGCAGGTGGGCGAAGGGGTTCGGCGTCACGACGCGCTCGCGTCGGTGCTGGCGTGACCATGGCCGGGGTCGAGCGCCACCAGGTGGCCGCCGGGGCCCTCGAGCACCCCGAGGCCGAAGGCGGCGAGCAACGCCTCGCGGCTGAGCGCCTCGCGCGGCGGGCCCGCCGACACGACACGGCCGGCCAGCACCATGGCCAGGTCGGCGCGCAGCGCCTCGCCGACGTCGTGCGTGGCGAGCACCACGGCAGCCCCCCGCTCGGCCTCCTCGGCCACCGCGCGGCTCAACAGCGCCCGGGCGGCGGGGTCGAGGGCGGCGGC
>JAUVPZ010000073.1 GCA_030598395.1 Miltoncostaeaceae bacterium
CGACGCCGATCTGGGCGGCGCCAGCCTCTGGGGCGCGGATCTGCACGGCGCGCGGATGATGGGCGTGCGCGCCGACCGCGACACCGTCTGGCCAGGCGGCATGCGCCGCGCGCCCGTCCTGGCCTCCGACTGACCTGATTCAGCGGCTCACCCGGCGAGCAGCAGGCGCTGGCCGGGCGCGACACCGCCCAGCGCGCCGGCAGCGCACTCCACGACCGCCGCGGCGCCGCGCACGGACCTCACCCGCCGCAGCGGGTCGACCACCCGCAGCACCACGCCCTCCGAATCGACGAAGGCACAGCCCACGCGGGCGCGGAGTCCGAGCGCGTGCACGCTGGAGCACGGCGCCAGCCACACCGCCTCGTCGTCGGCCAGGTCGGGCGTGCCCAAGAGGCCCACCAAGCGCGCGGCTGTGGTGGTGGCCGGGTAGCAGCGCCCGGCGACGACGCGACCGCGGCCGTCGACCAGCGGCCGGGGCGAACCGGCGAGGCGATCGATGCGCAGGCGGCCCACCCGCGCGATGGTGGCAGCCCGTCGGCGGGCGACCGAGCGCGGCCGTCGCAGGGCCTTCAGATCGTCCCGAGGGTCCCCTCTACTCGGAGATATCGCGCCGAGCGAGGACGCTGCATCCCGACGGGATGCAGCCGCGAAAACTAGGGCTCGGGCTGGAGCGCGCCCGACAGGGCGGCCATGGAGCGGGCGAACAGCAGGCCCATGGCGTCGGCCGCCTCGTCTGGCGTGGGCCGCGGCTCCAGGGCGCTGAGGCCGGCCGCGGTCAGCTGAATCGCCTGCTGGATGATCTGCCAGCGGTCGACGGCGGCCACCTGGCCGCCCGACTCGGCCTGCATCTCGTCGAAGGCGTCGCGCTGCGCGCGCATCAGCTCCTTGAGGCGCTCCTTGAACTCCTCGGCGGCGTCCTCGCCGAACGCGAAGGGGAAGGGAAAGTCGGGATCGTCGCTCATAGTCGGATCTCGCGGATGATGGTGCGGCTGAACAGGTGCACGGTGTCGATGAAGCGCACCGTGTTGGTGACCAGGTCCATCACGATGCTGTGGGTGCGCGCACCGTCTGCAAAGTAGCGCACTCCCTTGAGCAGGTTGCCGTCGGTGACCCCGGTCGCGATGACGTACAGCGGCGCGGGGGCCAGGTCCTTGGTGGTGAGCACCGTGTCGGGGTCGTCCATGCCGAACTCGACCATGAGCTCGCGCTCCTCTTCCGTGCGCGGCCACATCTTGGCCTGGATCTCGCCGCCCAGGCACTCCATGACCGCCGCCGTGATGACCCCCTCGGTGGAGCCTCCGATGCCCACGTAGAGGTGGTCGCCGGTGCCCCGCACGGCGGCCGACATGCTGGCGGTGATGTCGCCGTCGGGGATCAGGCTGATGCGGGCGTCCGCAGCGCGGATCTGCTCGATGAGCTCGGCGTGCCGCGGCCGGTCGAGCACGATGACGGTGAGGTCGCGCACGCGGCGGCCGTAGCAGCGGGCCACCACGTCGAGCGTGTCCGCGATGGGGGCGTCGATGTCGACCCGGCCGCGCGCCGTTGGCCCGACGCACAGCTTCTGCATGTAGATGTCGGGGGCCGGCATGACCCCGCCCGGGCGGCCTACGGCGCAGATGGCCAGCGCGCCGCTGTCGCCGCGGGCCACCAGGCTGGTGCCCTCCAGCGGGTCGACGGCGATCTCGCACTCCATGCCGCCGGCGCCCAGCACCTCGCCGACGTACAGCTCGGGGGCCTCGTCCTTCTGGCCCTCGCCGATGACGACGGTGCCGGTGATGGGCAGCTCGCCGAACGACTGCCGCATGGCGTCGACGGCGGCCTGGTCGGCCGCGTGGTTGTCCCCCCGGCCAAGCCAGCGCGCGCTGGCCAGGGCAGCCTGCTCGGTGACCTTGAGGAAGTCGACCGCCGCGACGGCCTCGGGGGCCTCACTCGTCGCCATCTGATGCTCGGCAGCCCGGGCTAGCCCTGGTGCGCCGCGCGCGCCTCGGCGTCGGCGGTGAACTGCTCGATGCCCCTGGCCGTGAGCGGGTGCTGGAGCATCTGGTAGAAGACCTTGGGCGGGATGGTGGCGATGTCGGCGCCCATCCGCGCGGCCTCGATGACGTGCACCGGGCTGCGCACCGACGCGGTGATCACCTCGGTGTTGAAGTGGGGCGAGTTCATGACGTCGACCACCTCGTGCAGGGCCTCCAGGCCGTGCTCGCCGATGTCGTCGAAGCGGCCCACGAAGGGCGAGACGAAGGCAGCGCCCGCGCTGGCGGCCAGCAGGGCCTGCGGCGCGGTGAAGACCAGGGTCATGTTGACGCGGATGTCCTTCTCGGCCAGCGTGGCGGTGGCCGAGATGCCCTCTGCGCCCATGGGCAGCTTGACGACGATGTTGGGGTGGATGCCCGCGAGACGCGTGGCCTGCTTGACCATGTCCCCGCGGGCGTCGGCGACGACCTCCGCCGAGACCGGGCCGTCGACCAGCTCGCAGACGCGGCGGTAGATGTCGTCGGGGTCGCCCTCCACCCTGCTGAGCAGCGTGGGGTTGGTCGTGACCCCCTTCAACACGCCCCAGCCGGCGATGGTCTCGATGTCGTTCAGGTCGGCGGTGTCGACGAACAGCTTCACGGTGGCTCCTGGTTGCAGGTGTGCCGAGCGGGCCCGCGGCCCTCGGGCGCCGGGAGGACCCCTCCTCCTTGAGGCGAGGCTATCACCGGCCTCCACCGGCATGAAAGCTCGGCAGCCGGCTACCTCACCACCTCGTGCCAGCGCTCGGGCTCCCCCTCGGCCAGGGCGTCGGCCATCTCGAGCGCCTGGTGCAGGAACCCCACCTCGTGCACGCGGAACAGCGTGGCCCCCCGGGAGCGCGCCCACACCATGCCGGCGGCGGTCCCCGGCAGGCGGTCGGGTGCCGCGGCCCCCGTGACCGCGCCGATCACCTTCTTGTTGGAGATCGGCACGAACACCGGGCGCCCCACGGCCACGACCTCGTCGATGCGGCGCAGCAGGTCGAGGTCCTGCCGCGGCGACTTGCCCAGGCCCACGCCGGGGTCGATCACGATGCGCTCGGCCGCGATCCCGGCGCCTGCGGCATCGGCGATGGCGGTGCGTGCCCATCCCGCCACGGCGCTCGCCACGTCCACGTCGGGGAACGTCTGCGGACGCACCTTGGGCGCCCCGAAGAAGTGGGTGAGCACGAGGCCCACGTCCGAGGCGGCGACAACCCGGCGCATGGCGGGGTCACGCAGGCCGGTGGGGTCGTTGACGATCGCCGCGCCCGCGGCGATGGCCGCCTCGGCCACGGGCGCCTTGAAGGTGTCGACGGCCACCGGCACCGAAAGCTCCGCGGCGAGGGCCGCGACCACCGGCTCCACGCGCCGGATCTCCTCCCCGGCCGGGGTGCGAGGCGAGAACCGCAGCGACTCGCCGCCCACCTCCACGACCGCGGCACCCTGCGCGGCCAGCGCGAGCCCGTGGGCCACCGACCGCTCCGTGCCGAAATGCCGGCCCTCGTCGGTGAACGAGTCGGGCGTGGCGTTGACGATGCCCACCAGGCGCCCCCGCGAACAGTCCAGCTCGCCGCGGGCGTGGCGCCACCTCATCCGACGGCGCGCGCCAGCCGAGCCTCGGGGGCTCCGCCCCAGCGGGCGCGCACCCCGAGGGGCGCGATCTGGCGCGGCGTGACCTGGGCCCGGTGGCCCAGGGCGGCCATGGCCGCCCGCGCCGCGCCGGCCACCTCCTCGGCGGCTCCGGCGCGCGCCCACAGGAGCGTGGTGGGGCCGGAGCCCGAGATGCTGGCGCCCAAGCAGCCTCCCTCCCCCACCAGGCTGCGCAGCGCCTCGATGCCCGGGACTCCGGCCGCGCGGACGGGCTCGTGCAGCCGGTCGGAGAGCAACTCGGGCAGGACGTCGAGATCGCCGTCGCGGAGCGCCAGCGCCAGGACCACCGATCGGCCGATGGACTCGGCGGCGTCGGCCAGCGGCACCTCGGACGGCAGCGCGCCGCGCGCCTGGTTGGTTGCCACGCGCGCCGCGGGGATCACCGTGACGAGCGCGAGGTCGTCCGGGGCGCCCACCGCGGTGCAGCGCGGTCCGGGGGCCACGGCCACGACGCCGCCGTGGATGCAGGCGGCCGCGTTATCGGCGTGTCCCTCGAGCGCGGCCGCACGCGCGAGCATCTCGTCGGGCGACCACCGCAGGCCGCCCAGGGCGTTGGCCGCCACCAGCCCGGCACAGATGGCCGCGGCCGAGCTGCCCAGGCCGCGGCCGACCGGGATGCGGTTGCGGCACCGCACGCCCAGGCCGTCCAGGTCGCCCAGCCCCTCGGCGAGCCCCCGGCACACCAGGTTGCCAGCGTCCTCGGGCAGCTCCCCCGCGCCCTCGCCGTCGACGGCCACGCTCAGCGGGCCCGGCCGGCGCTCCACGGTGACCACGTTGGTGAGGTCGAGGGCCAGCGCCAGGACGTCGAAGCCCGGGCCCAGGTTGGCCGAGGTGGCCGGGGCGCTGACGGTGATCGGCTCAGGCAAAGAGCGCCTCCTCCACGGCTTCGAGGCGAGCCGGCATGCGCTGCAGGCCCGCGCTGCCCTCGATGGCGGTGTCGGGATCCTTGAGGCCGTGGCCGGTGAGCACGCACACCACGGTGTCGTCGTCGCCGAAGCCGCCGGCCGCGGCGCGGCGCAGCGCCCCCGCCACCGCCGCGGCCGAGGCGGGCTCGCAGAACAGGCCCTCCTCGACGGCCAGCGCGCGGTAGGCGTCCAGGATCTCCTGGTCGCTGACCGCATCGACGGCGCCGCCCGACTCCGCCATGGCGCCGAGCGCCTGCTGGCCGCGCGCCGGCTTGCCGATGCGGATGGCAGTGGCCACGGTCTCGGGGCGCTCCACCGGGGCGCCGCCCACCAGCGGCGCCGCGCCCTCGGCCTGAAAGCCGTACAGGCGGGGCAGGCGCGCCGAGCGCTCGGCGTCGCGGTAGGCGGTGAAGCCCAGCCAGTACGCGCTCACGTTGCCCGCGTTGCCGACGGGGATGCACAGCGCGTCGGGGGCGTCGCCCAGCGCGTCGCAGATCTCGTAGGCGGCGGTGCGCTGGCCGTCGATGCGGAACTCGTTGAGCGAGTTCACCAGCGACACGTTGTGCCGCTCCGCGATGGCCCGCACGATCGAGAGCGCCGCGTCGAAGCCGTCGTCCAGCGCCAGCACGCGCGCCCCGTGCACCAGCGCCTGCGCGAGCTTGCCGGCAGCGATCTTGCCCTCGGGCACCACCACCGCGGCCCGCAGTCCGGCGCGGGCCGCGTAGGCCGCGGCCGAGGCCGAGGTGTTGCCGGTGGAGGCGCAGATCACCGCCTCGGCGCCCCCCTCCAGCGCCTTGCTGACGGCGATCGTCATGCCGCGGTCCTTGAAGCTGCCCGTGGGGTTGGCGCCCTCGATCTTGGCCACCAGCCGCACTCCCGCCCGCTCCGACAGCCGCGGCATCTCCACCAGCGGGGTGTCGCCCTCGCCCAGCGAGACCACCGGCGTGGCGTCGCCCACCGGCAGCAGGTCGCGGTAGCGCTCGATGAGCGGCGTGGACGTCATCCGTCGTCGCCGGAGCCCAGCACCCGCAGCACCACCGGCCGGTCGCGCACCTCGGCCAGCGCGGCCACGCGGCCGACCGCCGACAGCAGGCGCCCCTCGACCCCCGGGTGCAGCACCAGCACCAGGCGGGCCCCGTCGCCCTCGCCCTTCTGCACCACCGTGCGGATCGACAGCTGCTCCTCGCCGAAGATCGACGCCACGTTGGCCAGCACCCCGGGCCGGTCGGCCACCGACAGTCGCAGGTAGAAGGCTGAGGTGACCTCCGCGGGCGGGAGCACGGGGCGCCCGGCGTCGGCCAGCGCGTTGTGCAGGAACGACCCCCGATGCGTTCCCAGGATCGACAGGATGTCGGCCACGATGGCCGAGGCCGTCTCGGGCCCGCCGGCCCCCGGGCCCAGCAACATGATCTCGCCCGCGGTGTCGGACTCGAGCAGCACGGCGTTGTCGGCGCCGGACACTGCGGCCAGGCGGTGGCCCTCGGGGACCAGCGTGGGATGCACGCGCACGGTCACCGAGCCGTTCACAAGGCGGGCGATGCCCAGCAGCTTCACCACGAAGCCCAGCTCGGCGGCCAGCCCGACGTCCTCGGCGGTGAGGGTGTCGATGCCCTCGTAGGGGACGGCGTCGAAGGGCACGCGGGCGTGAAAGGCGATCGAGGCGAGGATCGCCATCTTCGCTGCGGCGTCGGCGCCGTTGACGTCCTCGGTGGGGTCGGGCTCGGCGTAGCCCAGCTCCTGCGCCTGCGCCAGGGCGTCGTCGTACGAGAGGCCGGCCCGGGCCATCTCGGTGAGCATGTAGTTGGTCGTGCCGTTGACGATGCCGGTCACGGCCTGGATCTCCGCGGCCAGCAGCGACTCGCGCAGTACCTTGATGACGGGGATCGCCGCGCACGCCGACGCCTCGAAGCGCAGCTCGGTACCGGAGCGCTCGGCGATCTCGAGCAGGCGCGGCCCCTCCCGCGACAGCAGCTGCTTGTTGGCCGTGACCACCGGCTTGCCGGCCTCCAGCGCCCGCCGCAGGTAGTCGAGCGCGGGGTCGAGGCCGCCCATCACCTCCACCACCATGGCCACGCCGGGGTCGTCGAGCACGCGGGCCGGGTCGTCGGTCAGCAGTGAAGGATCCACGCCGGGGCGCGGGCGCGAGACGTCGCGCACCAGGATGGGACCCATCTCCAGGCGGTGGCCGGAGGCCCGCGCGATGGTGTCGCCGTTCCGGGACAGGGCGCGGACAACGGCACCGCCCACCGTCCCGCAGCCCAGCAGGCCGATGCGCGTGACCCCGGCGCTCACACGTCGCGCGCGATCAGCTCGGCGTAGGTCTCGCGGCGGGTGACCAGGCGCGCGCGGCCCTCGTGCACGAAGGCGACCGCCGGGCGGGGGACGCCGTTGTAGTTGGAGGCCATGGCCACGCCGTAGGCGCCGGTGGCCGGCAGGCACATCAGATCGCCGGCCTGCACCGCGGGCAGGTCGGCCTCGGACACCAGCACGTCGCCGCTCTCGCAGTGCTTGCCCACCACGCGCACCACACCCGTCGGCTCGGCGTCGGCCCGGTTCGCCAGGATGGGCTCGTAGACGGCCCCGTAGAGCATGGGGCGCAGGTGGTCGCTCATGCCGCCGTCCACCGACACGTAGGTGCGGACGCCGGATACCACCTTGGTGCCGCCCACGCGATAGAGGGTGAGGCCCGCCCGCCCCACCACCGAGCGCCCCGGCTCGACCGCAATGCGCGGCTCGGCCAGGCCGCGGGCTGCCCATGCCTCGCGCACCGCAGCGGCCACGGTCTCTGCGTACTCGGCGATCGACGGCGGCCGGTCGTCGCGGGTGTAGGCGATGCCCAGCCCGCCGCCCATGTTGACCAGCCCCAGGTCCTGGCCCCCGCATTCGGCCGCGAAGGCGGCCAGCGCCTCCGCGGTGGCCGGGAAGCACGCCAGGTCGAACAGCTGGGATCCGATGTGCGCGTGCAGGCCGACCAGCTCGAGCCCGGGCGCCGCGCGCGCGGCCTCGACCGCTGCGCGGGCCGCGCCGCCGGCCAGCGGGAAGCCGAACTTGGAGTCGAGCTGGCCGGTGGCGATGTAGGAATGCGTGGAGGGCTTCACGCCCGGCGTGACGCGCACGAGCACCCGCTGCACCGCGCCGCGCTTGCCAGCCGCCCGCGCCAGCGCGGCCAGCTCGTCGAAGTTGTCGAGGATCACGGTGCCCACGCCGGCGTCGAGCAGCTCGGTGATCTCAGCCTCGTCCTTGTTGTTGCCATGCATATAGATCTGCTGAGGCTCGAACCCGGCCGCCAGCGCGGCGTACAGCTCGCCGCCCGAGGCCACGTCGACCGCCAGGCCCTCCTCGCGGGCGAGGCGCAGCATGGCCAGGCCCCAGTACGCCTTGCTGCCGTAGATCACCTCGGCGCCGGGCGCCTGCGCCGCGAAGGCGTCGCGGTACGCGGCCGCGGTGGTCCGCAGCAGGCCCTCGTCGTAGACGACTAGCGGCGTGCCCAGCTGCTCCGCAAGCTCAACGAGGTCGCAGCCGCCGATCTCGAGGTGCCCGTCCGGCGTGACCGCCGCCGACGGCGGCAGAACCTGATCGAGCTGGATCATCGGCCCGCGGACGGTACCAGAGTGCACCTGAGTTATCCTCGCCGCGATCACCCCCGCCGCCGGACCCCAGGACCTGACGCTGACCTCCGGCGACGGCACCGCGCTGACGGCCCTCGAGTGGCCGGGCCCGGCGGGCACCCCGGGGGTGCTGGTGGTGCACGGGCTCGGCAGCCGCGCGCGCAACCACGCCGACTTTGCCGCCAGGTGCGCCGGGCGCGGTTGGGCGGCCCTGGCGGTGGACCTGCGCGGCCACGGTGCCAGCACGGGCGCGCCCGGGGCCGGCATGCTGGAGGACGTCCTGGACGGCGTGGCCCACCTGGCCGCGGCCGGGCACGGGCCGATCGGCCTGCGGGGCTCGTCGCTGGGCGGCTTCCTGGCGCTGCACGCCGCCGCGATGGAGCCCGCGGTACGGGCAGTCGTGGCCATCTGC
>JAUVPZ010000137.1 GCA_030598395.1 Miltoncostaeaceae bacterium
CACGGAGCGTCCGGCGCCCACAGGCGTCAACGCCGGCCGGCCAGCGAGCGGGCGACGCCCATCAGCGCGAGGGCGATCCCTACTGCTGCCACCGGCGCCGCCTCGATTGGGCGCAGCTGCGACGCCAGCCCCACCAGCCCGAGGCCCACGACCCACAGCGCGACGGGCAGCGCGTAGCGCTCGACCGCGGCGCGCCTGTCCGGCTCGCCCACGCCGCGGGCGTCAGTCGCAGGCCGGCTCCGGCGGCAGCCCGGAGCCGTCGGGCACCGCCACCAGCAGGGTCACCGCCGCGTCCACGTCCACCTGCTCGCCGGCGGGCGGCCGCGACCCCACCACGCGGGCCGCGCCGTCGCTCGCCTGCCCAGCGGCCTCCTCCAACCTTGGCTCCAGGAACCGGCTGCACACCCGTTCCGCCGCGTCGCCGACGGAGAGGCCCTCGACATCGGGCACCAGCACGCTCTCGCTGCCGCCGCACGCTGCGAGAGCCCCAATCGCTCCGGTTGCGACCAGGAGCAGCGCGACGCGGGTTCGAGCGGAACGCAGGGAAGCGCGGAACATCGTCGCCCAGCGTAGCGCCGGGGCACGAGGAAACCGGCTGCAGCGGGAGGACACCCTGCTCGGCGAGTTCGTCGCCGCCGATGCGAGCATCCGCCCCGGCCAGCCCCGCCATGACGTCGACGGTGATCTGGGTCCGACGCGACGGCGGGGGCTGGACGGTCGAGGAGGGCACCGCCCGGTGGCGATCAGGGCGGCAGAGGCCTCATAATCTGCGATATGTACGCCGGCCCAGCGGTTCTGGAGATGTCGTCGGGCTCGATGGACGTGCGGGTCGATCTTTGGGCGCGGAAGCCCACCGGCCTGATGCAGGGCGCCTGGGGCGGCACGATCGTCGTCGATCCCCTGTTGACGGCAGCGCTCGGCGAGGGGATGGCCACGATCGTCCTGCCGGACGGTCGCCGTGGCGGCGTGCTCGTCAAGCATGCCGGCGCAGGCGGCCGGGGCGTGCTCAAGGGCGCCGGCTCGCCGCCCGAGTAGGACCCGGCGGTTGCCGGTGCCCCGGTGGAAGCTCGGCTGGCCATGGCCACTGCGACCGAGGCCACCGGAACGCGGCCGGACGGGGATCGTCTGTGCCAACCTCCGACCGGATGGAGTACCTCGCGATCGCGCTACTCATCGCCTTCATCTCGGCGACGCCCCTCCCGTGGCCGCCGTCGTGGCTCACGCTCTCGGTCATCGCGCTCGAGTTCGATCTCCGGCCGGCCGGGGTCGTCGTGGCCGGTGCTGTGGGCGCCGCCGCCGGGCGTGCCGGGCTCGCGTGGACCGTGCGTTGCTTCGGACCCGGGATCCTCACCACCGGACCGCGCGAGAACGTCGAGTACCTCGCCCAGCGCCTGCGCGGCCGGCGCGGTCGGCTGGGGATGGCGGGTCTTCTGGCCGTCTCACCGCCGCCGTCCTGGGTGGTCAACGCGTCCGCCGGCCTACTCGCGGCACCAATCTTCATCGTCTTCGCGGCCAACCTCGCGGGAAGGACGGTGACCTACGGTCTCGGCGTGGGACTGACGGGCCTTGCGGCGGGCGATCTCACCGATCGGCTGCACGAAGCGCTCGGGCCCGTGCCGGTCGCGATCTCGCTCGGCGTGCTCGCGCTCACGGTCTGGCTGTTCCTCAGCATCGAGTGGCAGACCCTCCTCGAGAACCGCAGGCTGCGCCTGCGCGGCCCGCTCGGCCCGCTGCGCCGCCCCGGATGACACCCACTCGACTGGCGGGGTCGGCGCTTTTTCTCGCCGCGCACTGGGCCTACGCCGCGCTGGTGCTCACCCCGTGGCTCGTCGCGCGTCGTCGCGGGTCGGAGCCGCCGCGCCGGCCCTTGCCGGGGCCGCCCCGCAGTCTCGGTGCGACGCGAGCCGCCACGCCCGGCGCCCCTCCTGGTCCCCAGCCCGGAGTGGCCCAGTTCGATCGGCTGGCGCGCCTCTACGACGCCGTGTCCTGGCCGCTGACCGCGCCGCTCTTCGCGGCTGTCCGCGGCGTGATCGAGCCCCTCCTTCCGCTCGACGGCCGCGTGCTCGACCTGGCCTCGGGCCCCGGGCGGGAGCTCAGATCCCTGGCGCGCCTCGTGCCCCGAGGCCAGGTCGTGGGAGTCGATCTCGCCCCCGGCATGCTCGCTCGGGCCCGGCGCCGCCTGCGCCGGTCGGGGCTCGACAACTGGAGCCTCCTGCAGGCGGACGCGGCGGCGCTGCCCGACGCGCTCGAGGCCCAGTTCGACCTCGTCCATTGCTCGCTGGCCCACCACCACTTCACGAGGCCGGAGCTCGTTGCGACCGAGGCTCTCCGATGTCTGCGGCCAGGCGGCGTCTACGCGATCGTGGACACGGTCGAGCCGTGGCTCACGCGGCGGCTTGCTCCGCTGTCGGGCCGGGTCGACCCCGGCTTTCAGCGCTTCCACTCGCCGGCCGAGTTCGATGCGCTGCTCCGGGGGGCGGGTTTCGCGAGCGTCGCCGTCCGGCCCCTGGCGCCCGGGGTGGCAGTGGTGCTGGGCCGCGCCCCGGCCGTAGGCGGGCCCACCGTCCTCCAAGAAAGCCCCGTAATTACGGGGCTTTGAACAGGTAGCGCGTGCGGGATTTGAACCCGCGTTACCGCCGTGAGAGGGCGGCGACTACCCGTCAATTTGCAGGGGCGTTACCTTCGCGGTGGTATCTCCAGTGGCAGAACCAGTGGCAATCCGGGCCTCTCGGAACCTCTCCAGGGCCAGGGCGGCGCCTGCGACCTCGTCGCTGTAGGCGTGCCCGTAGCGGCGCATCAGCAGCTCGGGTCCGTTGTGGCCCATGAGGTCCGCAACGGCGTGGAGCGAGACCCCCGCGGCGAGCATCGCCGAGCCGTAGGCGTGGCGCAGGTCGTGGAGGCGGGGAAGGGGCTGCTCGAGCCCGGCGTCTCGGACGGCTCGCTCGAAGGCGCGTCGGGGTCGCCCGTTCGGTGTGACCGGGAGCCCTCGCTCGTCGGCGAAGACGAGCACGCCGTCTGAGGGGCGGCCCGTCGCCAGCCGGTGGCGGCGCAGCCGGGCGATGTCGGACGGCCCGATCGGCACGTCCCGCCGGCTCTTGCGGGTCTTCGGCTCGACGAACTGGAAGGTGCCCGACACCGGGCCGCGCACGCGATCCAGGGAGCGCCGCACCCGCACGACGCCCTCTTCCAGGCCGAGGCCGTCGACGCCCCAGGGGAGGGCCAGGGCCTCGCCGAGCCGCAGCCCAGCGCCGAACAGCAGCGCGAACAGCGGACCGCCGAAGCTGCGCCCAAGCCGGGCATCGTCGGCCTCTGCCGCGTCGATGATGGCGCCGACCTCCTCCGGCGCCAGGACGCGCGCCGGGCGCTCCTCGGCCGATGCCGCCGGTGCTGTGACCCCCTCGCTGGGGTTGGAGGCGAGCACCCCGTCCCGCACGGCCACCCGGAGTGCCACGAGGGCCTTCCGCGCGTGCTCGGGGGTCCGTTCTGCCGCCTGCTCGTCGACCAAGCGCTGGACGTCGCCTCGGCTGAGAGTGGCCACCGGGACGGCTTCGATCGCAGGGAGCACGAGGCAGCGCAATGCCTCCTCGTATTTCCTGATCACGGAGGGCTTGTAGACGGTGCTTGTCTTGGTCCGGGCGGTGCCGGCGACCATGCCGCGGACCAGCCCCCGCGCCGCCTTGGCGACGGTGAGGGGCTCAGGAGGGGCAGGCGCCGCGCTGGACCGGCGGGGCGTTCCAGGCGCCTCTGGCGGCTCATCTCCGCGATCG
>JAUVPZ010000111.1 GCA_030598395.1 Miltoncostaeaceae bacterium
GAACAAGCCGTTCTGCGACGGCTCGCACTCCCGAATCGGCTTCAGCGAGCCCGAGCGCGCAGGCTGAGCGGCCTGCATGTCGCGGCCGGACGCGTTGCGGCCGGGCTCGGACAACGGGTATAAACGGGGTCGAGGTCGCGCCCGTGCGACCACGGTCTGACCCTCGGGGGAGCCGCGTGAGGCTGCTGCGCATGATGCCCGGCTACGGCGAGACCCTGCTCGCCGAGGGCGATCCGCTCGTCCACGAAGAACGCGAGCGCCTCGTGGCCGAGTTCCGCCGCCAGCTCGAGCTGGGCATGTGGGCGGCCGTGCCGGTGGCCGACGCGGCCACGGGCCGCCGCGAGGCGGCGCTGGTGACGCGCTTCGAGGAGGTCCCGACCTCGGCCGAGCGGGTCCTGTTCTGGCCGCGCGCGGCCGGCGGCGCGCCGGCGAGCCGCCCGTAGGGCCGTGACGGCGCGATGACCGGCATCGGCATCGTGCTGCTGCTGGCCGCGCTGGGCGTGATCGCGCTCACCCTGGTGCGGGCCCTGCGCGCGGCGAGGCCCCCGCGGCGGCGGCCTCGCCGGCGCTCGGCCCCCCCGGCGCCGCCCGAACGCCCGGTGCCGCCGGCCGAGGCAGAGCGGCGCGCGCTCGCGCTCCTGCGGTCGGTGGTGAACCACGAGGAGTGGGCGATGTTCCGCGATCTCGGCTTCATCTGTGTTGCGGGCAACCGGCCTGCCAGCCGGCGCGGCCCGGGCGACGGGCCGCGCCACCGCTACCTCATCTATCCGCACCTGCCGGTGGTGGCCCTGCTGCCACGGTCACTCGCGCCGGTGCGCGAGTACTGCATCCAGTTCCCCGAGGTCGGCGGCGAGCGCAGCCGCGCCCTGCCGGCCGGCGACGACGTCCTGGCGAAGTGGATGACGCTGCGCGCCGACGAGGACCGCCTCCTGGCCTACGCCAACGTGGCCAATGCCGGATGCCAGGTCTCGCTGGGGCGCATCGAGCGCGATCTCGGCCGGCTGGAGCGCTGGCAGCGCCAGCGGCCCCGCGAGGCCGCCACGATCCAGCCCTAGTGTCCTGTCTCAGAGGTTCGTCGCATGTTTCGTGTGCGAATCCCGAGCAAGGCAAGGACGCAGGGAGGCCCGATATCGGGAATATCGGGCAGACCGAGGACACCGCATCGCGACGGGATGCAGCCGCGAAAGTGCCCACGTATTCCTGAGACAGGACACTAGCTCAGGAGGTGCTTCTCCTCGCGCCGCCTCACCCGGACGGCATCGGCTCCTCAGATGGTCCCTTGACGGTCACGGTGCTCGGCGACGTCCTCAGCCCACCGCGGCGGTTCCTCCAAGCCTGCCTGAGGGCTCAGAAGGGCGGCTGCGCCGGGTCCGCATCGCCTGCCTCGCCCGGCAGATCGTCGGCGGTGAGCTCCTCGATGCGCTTCTGGGCCGCGCCCAGGCGCTGGCGACACGCCCTGAGGTACCGCTGGCCCTCCTCGAACAGGGCCACCGCCTCCTCCAGCCCGACGTCCCCCGACTCGAGGCGCCCGACGACCCGGTCGAGCTCCTCCAGAGCCCGCTCGAAGCTGAGCTGGGTCCCCGGAGGTGCGCCCTCCCCTGGGTCGGTCACCGCCGCTCTCCCGCCGTCGCAGCCAGTTCGCCGTCGGCCAGCTCGAGCACCAGCTCCTGCCCTGCCCGCACGGCGCCGACCGAGCTCACCACCGCACCTGCGGCCGGGTCGCGCACGATGGCGTAACCGCGCTGCACCGTGCGCCGCGGTGAAAGCGCGCCAAGGAGCGCCTCGGAACGCCCCGCTCGGGACGTGTCCTCGGCGAGGCGGGCGCGGACGGCGCGCGTCAGCGCCCCCTCCCGCGCCTCGACCGCGACCGGCGCCCGAAGGGCGGCGCGGGTAGCGCCGGCGGCCAGCCGCGATCCCAGCCCCTCGAGGCGCACGCCCGCACGGTCGCCGAGCACACGCAAGCCGGCGACGAGGCCGGCCGAGCGGCGCTGCAGGCGCTGCTCGCCGTCCCGCCGCGCGGCCTCGAGCGCGCGCCGGATGGCTGCCTGTCCGGCGGCGAGCCGCCGCTCCAGGTCCGCCATGTCGGGCACGACCGCCTCGGCCGCGGCGGTGGGAGTGGAGACCCGCCGGTCGGCCACCAGGTCGCAGACAGTGACGTCGGTCTCGTGGCCGATCGCGGCGACCACCGCCGTGGTGCACGCCGCCACGGCGCGGCAGACCGGCTCGCTGTTGAAGGCCATGAGATCCTCCAGCGAGCCGCCGCCGCGGGCCACCACGATGACGTCGACGTCCGCCCGCCGATCCAGGTGTCGCAGCGCGCGCACGATGCCGGCGGGCGCCTGCTCACCCTGCACCGGGACGTCGACCAGTACGACGTCGGCAGTTGGGTGTCGCTGCCACAGGTTGCGCAGGAAGTCGTCGCGGGCCGCGCCTGCCGCGCTGGTCACCAGGCCGATCCGCCCGGGCAAGAGCGGAAGGGCACGCTTGCGTTCGGCCGCCAGCAGCCCCTCGGCCCCGAGCCCGGCCCGGAGCGCCTCGATCTGGGCGCGCAGCAGGCCCTCGCCAGTGAGCTCCACGCGCTCCACCCGCATCGCCACGGCGTGTGCAGGCCGGTAGAACTCGACGCGGCCGTAGGCGTGCACCTGGCTGCCGTCACTGGGGCGGTTCGGCAGACGCTCGAACACGATGGCGCTCATCGACGCGTTGATCGAATGATCTCCGACCAGCCGGAAGCGCATCTGACCCCGTCGCTCGCGCAGGTCCTGCACCTCGGCCTCGACCCACACGGAAGGGACGTCCTGGAAGCGTCTCCACACCGCCTGGCTGAGCTCCGACAGCGAGTAGACCTTGCGCTGCCCCACCCGCTTCATTCGGCGGACCTCCGGCTCAGGGCGACAGCGCGTCGACGACGCCGGCCGCCCGGTGACCGCTGTCGACTGCCCCCTCGATTGACGGGTGCCGGGTGACGTCGCCCGCCAGGATGAGGTTGTGGAGCGCCGTGCGCGGCCCCGGCAGGGCGGCGCGCACCCCGGGCAGCGGGCGGTAGCCGGCGAAATCGTGGTGAACCACCTCAAGAGGCTCGGCGTGCGCCTCCCAGCGGTACTGCGGCGCCCATGCGGCAACCTGGCGGCCGACCTCGTCGACCAGGCCGTCGGCCGACCGGCCGTCGGTGGTCACACAGGTCGCCAGCAGGATGTGCGGGCCCTCCGGCACGCCCGGACGCACGACGTTGGTGGTCTGGCACATGATGTCGACGCACGGCCCCGCGGCCGGCCGCGGGGCGGCGTTGACCAGCACCGAGCGCCCGGCATAGAGGGGCCGCGACAGCGCGAACGTGGCGGTGACCGTCGACGTCGCCTCTCGCGGCACCCGCTCGGCGGTCGCGGCGTCCACCGGCTCGAGCAGGCGGCGCGCCGCGGGCGCATCGGTGGCCAGAACGAACCAGTCGGCCTTCACGCGGCGCTCGTCCGCCAGCCGCAGGCTCGCGGCGCGATGGCCCCCCGCGTCCGGTTCGATCCCCTCCACGCGGGCACCGGCCTCCACGGCGCCGCCCAGCTGACGAATGGCCGCCGCCGACCAGTCGGACAGCATCCCCAGCCCGTCGCTGGGGATGACGGGGGCCCCACGGGCCAGCATGCACAGCAGAAAGCGAAAGTAGCCGGCGTCCGCGGCCAGCGTGTGGTCCAGCAGCATGGCGCCGAACAGCGGCCGGAAGAAACCGTCGATCGCCTCCTCTGCGAAACCCCGATCGCGCAGGTACTGCTCGGTGCTGGGCGGCTCGGGGTCATCCACGTCGAGCAGGTGGCGCGGCGAGCGCCGCGCCACCTCGGCCGCCAGGCGCCCTAGCCGGGCGCGCTCGCGGGGGGCCAGGCCGGCGAAGCGGGACAACGCTCCCGGGCGTGCCGACAGTCGGCGGGGGCCCTCCGGGCCGATGAACACGACCCCGGCGGCGAACGGCCGCAGGTCGCGCCTGGGGATCCCGGCGTCGCCCAGGAAGGACCGCGCCTCAGGGTACGACCGGAACAGCGACTGGAAGCCGCGGTCGACGGGGCGACCCCGGTGCCAGTCGGTGCGGGCCCGTCCGCCCAGGTCGGACTCGGCCTCCAGCACCCGGACCTCGTGCCCCAGGCGCGCCAGCCGCAGGGCACACGACAGGCCTGCCACACCGCCACCGACCACCACGCAACTCGCGCCGGCGCGATCTCGCTCGCCCGTCATGGCCGGCGATGCTACCAGCGGTCACCTTCTAGGCCCGCCCATATACCGGGATCGCGGCGCCCACGACGGCCGAGGCCTCGTCGGAGATCAGGAAGCGGATGACGGCCCCGATCTCCTCGGGCTGCACCCAGGCCGCGGGGTCGGCGTCCGGCATCGCCGCGCGGTTGCCGGGCGTGTTGATCACGCTGGGAATCACCGCGTTCACCGTGACGCCCCGATCCTTCATCTCCTCCGCCGTCGCCGCCACGAGGGCCAAGAGTCCTGCCTTGGACGCAGCGTAGGCGCCGGCGCCGGCGAACGGCCGAAGCGCGGCCCTGGTGCCCACGGCCACCACACGACCTCCCGCCCTCGCCGCCATGCCCGGAAGGAAGGCGCGCATCATCACCGCCGCCGAGCGCAGGTTCAGCTCCATCTGCCGGTCCCAGCCACCCAGATCCATGCCGGCCACCGGCGCGCCGTCCAGGTAGCCGCCCACCAGGTGCACCAGGGCCCAGGCGCCGCCGTCCCGGTCCAACGACGCAGCCAGCGCGTCGGCTTCATCCGGGTCGGTCACGTCCACCTGGCGCAGCTCGACCGAGCGGCCGAAGACCCCGGCGGCGCGCTCGCGCTCGCGCTCCTCAATCCAGGTCACCACCGGCGCGAACCCGGCATCCACCAGCACCTGCACCACGCCGCTGCCCAGCCCGCCCGTGCCCCCACTCACCACCACGCGCCTGCCGTTACCGTCGCTCACACGAACCCCCAAACGTAAAATGGCCGCGGGACCAAACGCCCCGCAGCCATTCACATCAAACCCGGCAGCGACCTACTCTCCCGCGGGCCTTCGCCCGGAGTACCATCGGCGCTGAGGGGCTTAACTGCCCTGTTCGGAATGGGAAGAGGTGTTTCCCCCTCGCTAAAGCCACCGGGTAAACCCCAAAAAGGGCGCACCCTCAAGACTGCATAGCGGCCGTCGGTGCGATCTACAAATGTCAAGCCCTCGGCGGATTAGTACTGGTCTGCTGAGCACATCGCTGTGCGTACACATCCAGCCTATCA
>JAUVPZ010000082.1 GCA_030598395.1 Miltoncostaeaceae bacterium
CGCGTGTCAGGATCGCCAGGCGGTCGGCCAGGTGCTGGGCCTCGTCCATGTAGTCGTTGTCAGCAGCACCGTCTCGCCCAGCGACCGCAGGCCGTCCACCAAGTCCCACGCCCCGTGCCGGGCCGACGCCCACGCCCCGGGCCGACGCCCACGCCCCGTGCCGGGCCGACGGGTCGAAGCCGGTCGTGGGTTCGTCGAGGAAGAGCAGGTCCGGGTCGCCGATGAGACCCAGGCCCAGATCGACGCGGCGCTGCTGCCCGCCGGAGAGTGTCTTGACCCGGGAGTCGGCCTTCTCCTCGAGTCCCACCATGGCGATCACCTCATCGACCGGCCGTGGCCGCGAGTAGACCGTGGCGTACAGCGTCAGCAGCTCGCGAGGAGTGAGCTCCCTGTCCATGCCCGATGGCTGGAGCACGATGCCGATGCGCCGCCGCATGGCCTCGCCGCCCTCGTCGGGGTCGAAGCCCAGCAC
The DNA here is from genome assembly GCA_030598395.1 of Miltoncostaeaceae bacterium. Taxonomy (GTDB): domain Bacteria; phylum Actinomycetota; class Thermoleophilia; order Miltoncostaeales; family Miltoncostaeaceae; genus JAUVPZ01. Next base: position 473 of record JAUVPZ010000082.1, read on the forward strand.
CTCCACGCGGCCGTCGCTGCGCCGCCGATGACCCTCCAGGATCTCGACCGTGGTGGTCTTGCCGGCGCCGTTCGGGCCGAGCAGGGCGAACACCTCCCCCGCCTCGACAGTGAAGCTGATGCCGCTCAGGGCCTCGTGCTCGCCGTACCGCTTCACCAGGCCGTCGACGACGATGGTGGCGCTCATCGCGCGCGAGAGCCTACCGGGTCGATCCGCCGCGGACGAGGCCGCCCGCGGCTGCCCGCTAGTCTGCCCAGGTGATCAGCGTGCTCGTCTCGGGCGCAGCCGGCCGCATGGGCCAGGCCGTGGTCGCCGCGGTCAGCGCCGCGGGGGACATGCAGGTAGTGGCCCGGGCCGACCCGTCCCTGCTTCCAGGCGGCGACGCCTACCCCGATGTATCGTCGGCGCTGGGCGCGCGACCCGATGTGGCGGTGGACTTCACGCGGCCCGACGTCGTGTTCGACAACGCCCGCCAGTACTTGGACGAGGGGGTGCACGGCGTGATCGGCACCACCGGCCTGTCCGAGGACCAGCTGGCCAAGCTCGGCCAGCTGGCCGGTGATGGCTCGGCCAACCTGGTGGTGGCGCCCAACTTCGCCATCGGCGCCCTGCTGATGATGCGCTTCGCGGCCGAGGCCGCCCGGTACATGCCCCGCGTCGAGATCATCGAACTGCACCACGACCGCAAGCTCGACGCACCCTCGGGGACCGCGCTGCGCACCGCCGGGATGATCGAGGGCGAGGTCCCGATTCACTCGGTGCGGCTGCCCGGGCTGGTTGCCCATCATGAGGTGATCCTCGGCGGCGCCGGCGAGACGCTCACGATCCGCCACGATTCCCTGTCGCGCGAGAGCTTCATGCCGGGCGTGGTTCTGGCGGTCCGCCGCGTGGGATCGCGCCCTGGTCTCACCGTGGGCATCGAGCCGCTCCTCTTCGACGACGAGTGACGCCCCGCCGGGGGGTTCGGCCGGCCATCCAGCCGCAGCGCGAGGCTTGGTAGAGGCCCCCACCGGCTCGCGCGAAACGCGTAGAGTGTCGCGCGGCTCCGGCCCGGGTGGGCCCGTCGGCCCGTGCGCAGAGCCCCCCGAACCAGGAGCGCTCCGACACCCGCAATGAAGATCGCCGTCCTCGCCGAGAGCACCCCGGGGGAGACCCGCGTCGCCCTCGTCCCCGATACCGTCGGCCGCCTCGCCAAGGCGGGTCACACGGTGACCGTCCAGTCCGGCGCCGGCGACGCCGCGTCCTACTCCGACGACGCCTACCGCGCCGCGGGCGCCGAGATCGCATCGCATCTGGAGGGTGTCCTCGCGGGCGTCTCGATCGTCACGAAGGTGGGCGAGCCCACCGCCGCGGAGGAGGAGCACCTGCCGGCGGGCTGCGTGCTCATCGGCATGCTGCGCGCGCGCCAGAACGGCGAGCTGCTCGAGCGCCTGGCCAGCCGGGGCGTCACCGCCTTCTCGATGGAGATGGTGCCGCGCATCGCCCGGGCGCAGCGCCTGGACGTGCTCAGCTCGCAGGCGTCGCTGGCGGGCTACAAGGCCACGCTCATCGCCTCGAACACGATCGGGCGCTTCTTTCCGCTGATGATGACCGCGGCCGGCACCATCCCGCCGGCCACCGTGGTCATCCTGGGCGCGGGCGTGGCGGGCCTGCAGGCCATCGCCACGGCCAGGCGTCTCGGCGCTAAGGTGCAGGCTTTCGACGTGCGCGCAGCGGTTCGCGAGCAGGTCGAGAGCCTGGGGGCCGAGTTCATCGACGTCGAGGTGGCCGACGCCGAGGAGGCCGGCGGCTACGCGCGACAGCTCAGCGACGAGGAGCAGGCCCGCCAGCGCGACCAGCTGGCCGAGTACCTGGTGAAGGCGGACGTCGTGATCACCACGGCGCAGATCCCGGGCCGACCGGCGCCGAAGCTCATCACCAGGCCCACCGTCGAGCGCATGAGGCCCGGCAGCGTCATCGTCGACCTGGCGGCGGAGGGCGGCGGCAACTGCGAGGCCACCGTGCCGGGCGAGCGCACCGAGGCGGGCGGGGTCATCATCGAGGCGCCCTTCAACGTGCCGGCCATGATGCCCGAGGAGGCGAGCGTGCTGTACTCGCGCAACCTCCAGGGCCTGCTGGAGCTCATCACTGGCGAGGACGGGCTCTCGCTCGACTTCGAGGACGAGATCGTCGCCGGCACGGCCGTGACGCACGGCGGCAAGCTCGTGGGCGAGCTGGCTGCGGCCTGACGCGGGCGGAGCGAACGATGGAGGTGAGGCGTGACTGAGGCGCTGATCACGTCGCTGACGATCTTCGTCCTGGCGACGTTCGTGGGCTACTACGTGATCACCAAGATCCCGCCGACGCTGCACACGCCGCTGATGAGCGGCACCAACGCGATCAGCGGCATCATCATCCTCGGTGCGCTGGTGGTGGCCGGGGCGTCCGATGACACTCTCAGCGAGATCATCGCGATCGTCGCTGTGGTGCTCGGAGCGGTGAACGTGTTCGGTGGCTTCCTGGTCACCGAGCGCATGCTCCGCATGTTCCGACGCGGCGACGAGGATCCCAAGCAGCGGTGAGCGACCAGGACGTCCTCAACGTCATCAACGCCGTGTACGTCGTGGCGGCGATCATGTTCATCTACGGCATGGCGCAGCTGCGCAGGCCGGCAACGGCGCGCACCGGCAACCGCGTCGCCGCGATGGGCATGCTCATCGCGATCGTGGCGACGATCTTCGACCGCGAGATCGTCTCGTACCACTTCATCCTGCCGGCCATCCTGGTGGGCGCCCTGATCGGCGCCTGGATGGCGCGCACGGTCCCGATGACCGGCATGCCGCAGATGGTCGCGATCTTCAACGCGTCCGGCGGCATCGCGTCGGCGCTGGTGGCGACTGCAGCGCTCATCCGGTTCAACGACGCTGGCACCGACGTGGAGGTCGACACCGCGATCGCCATTGCGCTGGGCATCGCCATCGGCACCGTGACGCTCACCGGCAGCCTGGTGGCCGCTGGAAAGCTCCAGGGCACGATCAACCAGAACCCCGTGCTGCTGCCGGCGCGCAACGTGCTCAGCCTCGCGATGGGCGTGATCGTGGTGGGCCTGGGGGTGGCGCTGGTCGCGGTATCCGAACAGACGTGGCTGGTCATCCCGCTGCTGGCCGCCGGCATGCTGCTGGGCATCCTGCTGTCGATTCCGATCGGCGGCGCCGACATGCCCGTGCTCGTGGCGCTGTTCAACTCGTACTCCGGGCTCGCCGCCGCGGCCACCGGCTTCGCGGTCGACAACAACCTGCTCATCGTGGCCGGCGCCCTGGTGGGAGCGTCGGGGCTCATCCTCACCACCATCATGTGCCGCGCCATGAACCGCTCGCTGGCCAACGTCATGTTCGCCGGCTTCGGCCAGTCGGGCGCGGTGGTGGCAGAGGAGGGCGAGCGCAGCTACCGCTCGGTCAACGCCGAGGACGTCGCCACCATGCTGGCGTACGCAAGGTCTGCGGTCTTCGTCACGGGCTACGGACTTGCCGTGGCGCAGGCACAGCACGAGCTGCGCAAGCTCGGCGACCTGATGGCCACCCGCGGCGCCACGGTGCGCTACGGCATCCACCCGGTGGCCGGACGCATGCCCGGGCACATGAACGTGCTGCTGGCCGAGGCCGACGTGCCCTACGACCAGCTGTACGACCTCGAGGAGACCAACCGCGAGCTGGGCCAGACCGAGATCGTGTTGGTGGTGGGCGCCAACGACGTGGTCAACCCGCAGGCGCGCACCAACCCCGACAGCCCGATCTACGGCATGCCCATCCTCAACGTCGACGAGGCCGACTCGTGCATCGTGATGAAGCGGTCCATGGCCAGCGGCTTCTCGGGCATCGACAACGACCTCTTCTACATGGACAAGACCGCCATGCTGTTCGGCGACGCGCGCAACTCGCTGCGCAGCCTCGTCACCGAGGTCGAGGAGATCATCAAGAACGAGTAGCCGTCCGCAGACACGAGTGTCCTGAGCCGGAGGTTCGTCGCATGTCTCGGGCGCGAATCCCGAGCGACGCAAGGACGCGCGGAGGCCCGCTATCTCCGAATATCGGGCCGACCGAGGACACCGCGTCGCGACGGGATGCAGCCGCGAAACTGCCCATGTATTTCTGGCCCGGGACACTAGAATCTCAGGGCCACAAGGGGGTCGCCATGTCCGAGGCCAGCTGGAGCAAGGTCACACCGAAGGATGTCGAGGAGCGCGAGCGTCGCGGGGGCGGCGCCAGTTCGCGCGATCTGGCGGGGGCGCTCGGCAGCGAGAACATGGTGCTGCGGGTGTGGCGCTACCCCCCAGGGAACCAGATGGCCTACCACCGCCACGGCGAGCAGGAGGAGATCTACCAGTTGATCTCCGGCGGCCCGCAGGAGGTCTTCGTGGAGGGCGAGATGGTCACGGTGGAGGACGGCGACTGGCTGCGCTTCCACAAGGACGTGGCGCGCCGGATCCAGAACAACTCGGACCGTGAGGCAGTCTGGCTCGCCGTGGGGGCGCCCCCCGGCCCCGGGATCACCGACGGGATCCGCATCGACCCGGAGACCGGCGAGGTCATCCCGCGCAAGTAGGGACGGGGCGGGTCCTCCAAGCACATGAGTAGCTACGACGCCATCGTCTGCGGCGGCTCGTTCGGCGGCCTGGCCGCCGCCAGCCAGATGCAGGGGCGGGTGCTGCTCATCGACCGCCTCCCGATCGGTGACGGCGAGACCTCGGCCTCGGCGCTGCCGCTGGCCTGCCTCGAGAACATGGACCTGCTGGACTGCGTCGAGCAGGTGCACGAGGAGATCGTCGTCCACACGAAGCGCCACAGCCAGCGGATGGGCTTCTTTCCCTTCTGCACCTTCGACTACCGCCGCTTCTGCGAGGACCTGTTCCAGCGGACCGGCGCCGAGTTCCTGCGGGCGCGGGTCACGGGGGCCGGCGACGGCAGGGTGCAGACCACCGAGGGCGACTTCGAAGCCCCGGTCATCGTCGACGCGGTGGGCTGGCGCACCGCGGCCGAGAAGGGCCGCGCCTCCCGGCGCGCGCGCGCGCCCCGTCGCAGCTTCGGCGTGGAGAGCCGCCAGCCCTTCAGCGGCGACGGGCTCCACTTCTATGTCGGACGTGGCAACGGGAACCGGCGCTTCTACTGGATCTTCCCGGCAGGCGATCACGTCCGCGCCGGCCTCGCCACCTACACCGGCGAGTCGGCGCTCTCGGAGGACCTGGCCCGGTTCCTGGGCCGCTACAAGATCGGCGAGCCAGGCCACACGCACGGCGGGTTCTTCACGTCTCGCCTCGTCGATCCAGTGCGCCGCCGCATGTTCTGCGTGGGCGACGCGGCCGGACAGTGCCTTCCCGTCTCGGGCGAGGGCATCCGCCCTGCGCTGGTGTTCGGCCAGGTGGCGGGGCGTCTGGCCGACAGGGTGCGCATGGGAGAGATGGAGCTTCCGGCTGCGCTGGCGTACTACCGGGGAGCGGTGCGCAGTCACGCGCGCGGCTATCGCATCCTCGACCGCCTGCAGACGGTGCTCAACGTGTTGCCCGACCAGCTGTTCGAGGGGTTCGCCCGGCTGGTGGGAAGCGAGCGCGGCCTGCCCATCGCCAGCCGCAAGTACTGGAACGTGGCGCCGCCCGATCTTCTGAGCGCCGGTCCCGAGCCCGACCTGCTGCCGCCCGTGCCGGGGGGTGAGGCGCTCGACGGCTGGACGGCGTCGGGCAGTCGCGACGCGTCCGCGTGGGCATCACCCGAGACCTCGTCCACCTAGACGGCGACGGCGCCCTCCATTCGGGCGCAGGGCCGCGCGGGGCGCCTGCCTTCTGGCCCTACACCCAGGGCTGGCGGCATCTGCGGCGCCGCACCGAGGAGGCGCTGGTGGACCCGGTCAACCTCCTCGTGCTGGCATCGCTGGCGGCCGTGGAGCGCGCGCTGGCCCGGGCCTCCTGGGAGCTCGACCCGAAGGAGGGAGGTGTGCACTGCCTATGGGGCAGGCGCCTGCCACGCCGGATGGCATCGCACGCAGCGCTCGGCCCTCCCGAGGAGCGTGACCACGTGCGCCTTTGGTCGCTGGGCGGCGCCACCGTGGCTGCGGCCCATCGCGAGGTGCGCGCCGAGGGCGGCGGCCACCGCGTGACCTCATGGGACGAGGCGCGGGCGGCCGTCGCCGATGCGCTGAGAGCCGCCGGGCTCGAGCGCGCTACCGACGCGCCAGTGGTCACGCTCCCCGGAGTTAGGGGTTGTGCGTCGGATGGCAGGATCTGGCGGTTGGTCTCCCTCTGAAGGGTGATGCTCGGCGGCCGCCGGGCCGATGCCCTGGATGACGAGCCGATGTCCGTCGGGCCGGCCCCCGGCCGGCGGCGCGGTCAACCCGTCCAGCGAGGAGAGTGGGCCGATGGCGCTTCGCGTGCGGCACGTCTTGGCAGCCGTCGCGGCGGCGGCGGCGATCGGTGTGGCGCTGGTCCCGTCCGGACCGCTGGAGGTGTCCGGGGCGGTGGCGGCCACGACCGTCGAGCACGCCCGCAAGGGGTCTGCCCGCGCCGACGCGCGTCTGCTCAGGCGGTTGCGCAAGCTGCCCGCCCGGCTCCGGGGTGCCTCGCGGCGGATCGCCGCCCTCCAAGTGCGCCTGAAGGACACCGTGGCGCGCGTGGAGGACCTGGAGGCCGGCGCCTCGACGCGCGGCGCCCCCGGGCCCGCCGGCCCGCCCGGACCGCCCGGACCGCGGGGCTTCCAGGGCGCGGGCGGCC
>JAUVPZ010000012.1 GCA_030598395.1 Miltoncostaeaceae bacterium
CACGAGGCGCTGACGACGGAGCGCTAGTGTCCTGAGTCAGAAGTTCGTCGCATGCTTCGCGCGCGAATCCCGAGCGAGGCAAGGACGCAGGGAGGCCCTATATCGGTGGATATGGGCCGACCGAGGACACCGCATGGCGACGGGATGCAGCCGCGAAACTGCCCATTAATTTCTGACTCAGGACACTAGTGTCCCAGGCGCCGCGCGCGCGTCTCGCAGGCGACGCAGCGCAGGGCGTCGGGCACGGCGCGGAGCCGGCCCTCGGGGATGGCCTCGCCGCAGGCGGCGCATGTGCCATATCTGCCGTCGGCGATCGCCTCCTCGGCGGCCCGGATGCGCGCCTCGAGCTCGTGACTCTTCATCTGGCTGGCCAGCTGGCGCTCGCGCAGGTCGGCGTCGGTGGCCGCCTCGGCCGGGTGGTGGTGGCCGTCGCTGCGCTCGTCGCCGTCGGCGGCCAGGTCGCTGCGGGCGCTCGCCCGGGCCAGCTCGGCGCGCAGATGGCTGAGGCGCTCGGCGGCGTCCTCGGCGAGGTCGCGATCGGTCGCAGCCACCGCCACAGGGTAGCTCGCCCGCCGGGCGGGCCGCGCTACCCTGCTGCGCGTCGGTGATGCCAGGAGGAGACGCCGTGCCACACGCCGTGCGGGCCGAGGGCCTGGAGCGTGAGTTCAAGGGGGGCATTCGCGCCGTGGCGGGCGTGGACCTCGAGGTTGCGACCGGCGAGGTCTACGGCTTCCTGGGCCCCAACGGAGCGGGCAAGAGCACCACGGTGCGCATGCTCACCACCCTGCTGCGTCCCACCGGCGGTGCGGCGTGGGTGGCCGGGCACGACGTCGTGCGCGAGGCGGCCGCGGTGCGCGCCGCGATCGGCGTCGCCCTGCAGGATGCGGCCATCGATCCGTTCATGACCGGACGCGAGCTCCTGCGGTTGCAGTCGGTGCTGCACGGGCTGCGCCGGCGCGAGGGCCAGGCCCGCGCAGTGGAGCTGCTTGAGCGCGTGGGCCTCACCGACGCCGCCGACCGGCGGGTGGGCACCTACTCGGGAGGCATGCGGCGGCGGCTGGATCTGGCCATGGCGCTGGTGCACGAGCCGAAGGTGATGTTCCTGGACGAGCCCACCACGGGCCTCGACCCCACCTCGCGGTTCGCGCTGTGGGAGGAGGTGCGTCGCCTCAATTCGGAGGCCGGCACGACCGTCTTCCTCACCACCCAGTACCTGGAGGAGGCCGATCAGCTGGCCGCGCGGGTGGCGATCATCGACGACGGCCGCATCGTCGCGGACGGCACGCCCGCCGAACTCAAGGCCGAGATCGGCGACCCGACGCTGACGGTCACCCTCGAGCGGACCGGGGACGCCGTGGCGGCCGAGGCGGCGCTCGTCGGCCTGGGCCGTGCCATGCCGTCGGGGGTGGGCCGCGTGTGCCTGCGGCTGCCCGAGGGCGCTGCGGCGCTGCCCGAGGTGGTCCGCCGGCTCGATCTGGCCGGCGTGGCGGCCGCAGGCCTCGACATCGCACAGCCCACGCTGGACGACGTGTTCATGGCCAAGACAGGTCGCCGTCTCGAGGGCGACGCAGAGGACGCAGTCGCAGCGGGGGCGGAGGCCGCGGCGCCGTCCTCACCGTGACGGTCGGCCTGCGGCAGACCTGGGCGCTCGCGTGGCGCTCCGTCACGGGGGTGGCGCGGCTGCCGCAGGCCTGGTTCCCGGCATTGTTCTTCCCGCTGGTGCTGATGGCGATCTTCACCGGCTCGTTCGCCAGCGCTCCCGGAGGCATCCCGGGCTTTCCGCCCGTGCGCAGCTTCCTCGACTTCGCGATCGCCGGCGCCGTGCTGCAGGGCGTGCTGATTGGCGGCACCACCGCCGGAGCGGCCTTCGCGCAGGACATCGAGGGCGGCTTCTTCGACCGGCTCGTCGCGTCGCCCACCAGCCGCACGTCCATCCTGGCCGGCCGGCTCGGCGGCAGCGTGGCGCTGGCCATCGTGCAGGCCCTGCTGTTCATCGGTATCGCGCTCGTCTTCGGCGCCAGCATCGAGAACGGGCTGCCCGGCCTCTTGGCCGTGCTGGCGATCGGCGCGCTGCTTGCGGTCGCCGCCGGCGGGCTCGGCATCTTCCTCGCGCTGCGCACGGGATCGGCCGAGGCGGTGCAGGGCACCTTCCCCCTGTTCCTCATCATGCTGTTCTTCTCGGGGGTGTTCTTCCCGAGGGAGACCATGGACGGCTGGTTCCGCGCCGTGGCCGACGCCAACCCGATCACCTACGTCGTGGAGGGCATGCGCAAGCAGATCGTGGGCGACGCGCAGGCCGGCTCCACGCTCACGGCGATCGGCATCACCGCCGGGCTCGCGGCCATCGCGCTGGGCGGCTGCGCGCTGGCCTTCCGCCGGCGCATCGCAGGTGCGACATGAGCCGGGGCGCGGCCGTCAGCGTCGGCATCGCGTGGCGCTACCTGGTGTTGGTGCGCCGCATGCCGTCGGTCTTCCTGCCGGCGCTCATCATGCCGCTGTTCATCCTCATCGCGACCACGGGAGCGTTCCAGGGCATCGCCAGCTTGCCGGTCTTCGCGGGCGTCTCGTACCTGGCCTTCACGGTCCCGCTGGCGACGGTCATGGGCGCCGGCTTCACCGGCATCAACTCGGGCCTCACCCTGGCGCGCGACATCGAGGGGGGCTTCGCCGACCGCCTTGTGGTGAGCCCCGTCCCGCGCCTGGTGCTGATCGCCGGGCCGACCCTGGCGTCGTGCGTGCGAAGCGTGTTCACCACCACGATCGTGCTGCTGGCGGCGCTCATCGGTGGCCTCGAGCTGCCCACGCCCCTGGGGCTCGCGGTGGTCTACCTGATGGCGACGATCTTCGCCGCCGTGACCGCCGGGTGGTCGATGGGCGTGGCGCTGCGCACGCGCAGCATCCAGTCGGCGCCGCTGATGCAGGTGGTCGTCTTCCTGGCGGTGTTCATGTCGGTGGCCTACGCTCCGCGCCAGGCGTTCGAGGGTTGGCTGCGCGTCATCGCCGACGTCAACCCGGTGACGCAGCTGATGGAGACCTCGCGGCAGGCCGTGCTGGCCACGGTGACCTGGGGTGGCCTGTGGCCGGGCCTTCTGGCAGGCATCGCCTTGCTGCTGGTCTTCGGCGCCTGGGCGGTCACCGGCTTGCGCAAGCTTGGCGACCATTAGACGGGTGTCCGGCTGATGGCCCTCGAGCGACTGCCGATCGACAGTTCGCTCGCGGCCTACCTCGACGACCTGGCCGAGGTGGCGAAGCCCATCGCCGCGCGCTACCGCGAGCACGCCGATCACCCGCAGGCGCCCATGATGAGCCACCCCGACCTGGGCCGCCTGCTGGCGGTGCTCACGCGGGCCACGGGCGGGCGGGCTGTCCTTGAGATCGGCACGTTCGTCGGCATCTCCGCGGCGTGGATCGCCGGCGCCCTGGCACCGGAGGGGCGGCTGGACACGCTGGAGATCGACGGGCAGCGGGCCGCCGACACCCGGCGATGGCTCGAGCAGATCGGCCTCGGCGGGCGTGTCGTGGTGCACCACGGGCCCGCCGCGTCGACCCTGGCCGGCCTCGCCGACGACGCCTACGACCTCTGCTACATCGACGCCGACAAGACCGGCTATCCCGGCTATCTCGAGGAGTCCGTGCGCCTCATCCGCACCGGGGGCCTCATCGTGGCCGACAACGTGCTGATGGGGGGCCGGGTGGCGCAGCCCGAGCCGGATGAGGGCACGGCGGCGATGCAGCGTTTCACCCGAGCTACTCTCGACCACCCGCGCCTCGAGACCGCCCTGCTGACGGTGGCCGACGGCATCACGGTCAGCGTCGTGGTCTGATCAGGCGCGCCCCTGCCGCTTCTGGTAGGAGCGCAGCGCGAACCAGAGCGCGATGAAGATCGCGAACGTGACGGCCGCGACGACCGCGTTGCCGAGCGCCAGCGCGATCAACTGCGCCGCGAACAGCAACACCACCACGGCGATCATGCCCACGGCGATCAGGCGCCGCCGCGATTCCTCCTGTGCGGCCGTCCGCATGCCGATGAGGGTACCGAAGCCTGCCAGAGCCCTTGGGTCGGCGGGCCCCGAACACCTATCCTCCCCATCCGGATGTCGCGTCCCTCAATCGCGGCCGCGCTGGTCGGCGCGGCCCTGGCCATCGCCGTGCCCGCCGGCGCCGCTCTGGCGACCACCGACGAGGTGCTGCCGCCCGACGTGCCGCCGCCGGTGCAGCCGGTGCACACCACTGCGCCGGCGCTGGTCGACACGCTCGCGTGCGTCGCGCCACAGGACGTCCAGGCCATCGACGCGGCGCTGGCCAACGCCCGCAGCCCACTTGCCGGCCACGGCGCCACGTTCGTGCGGAGCGCGAGCGCGGTCGGGCTGGACCCCCGGGCCCTGGTCGCGATCGCAGGCCACGAGACGCTGCTGGCCACCTACGGCCCCTCGCAGGGTCCGCGCAACCCGTTCGGGCTCGGCCCCGGCTGGCGCTTCTCGAGCTACGACGCGGCCATCCAGACGGCCGCCGAGGTGCTCGCCACCGGCTACCTGTCCGAGGGACGCACCACCGTCGCCACGATCGGACCGAAGTGGGCGCCCGTTGGCGCCGACAACGACCCCACGCACCTCAACGAGGCCTGGCCGAGCGGCGTGGCGCACTACTACCGCAAGCTGGGCGGGAATCCCGAAGAGCCGGTGCTGCTCGCCGAGCAGCGCCCCGCACGCTGCTCGGCCACCGCCGACACCGGGGCACCCCGGGCCCCCGCACCCGAGCCCCCGCCCTCCGGCCCACCGGTCGTGACCGCCTGGGGCGGCGCGCCGCCGGCCGCCGGCGGCCGCCAGGCCTGGAACGGCGCCGACCCCGTCACCGGCGAGGCGGCCTCGATCGAGGGCTTCGTCTTCCCGCTCGCTGTACAGCGACGGGCCCAGGTGCGCTACGCGGACGACTTCGCGGCCCCCGGCACGCCCGGCTGCCACGGCCGGCCCTGGCAGTGCGCCGTCGACCTGCACGCGGACGCGGGCGCCGTGGCGGTGGCCTCGCTGCCGGGCACGGTGCGCACGGCCACGCCCGAGGAGCAGGAGTCGGGTATCGGCTTCTGGATCCAGGGAGTCCGGGACGCCGTCGGCTACGCACCGCTGGCCGCCTACGCCGAGGGGCTCGTCGACGGCTCACGCGTCCTGGCGGGCCAGCCGCTCGGCACGTCTGCAGGCCCGCTCCGGGTGGCCTGGACTCGCGGGGGCACCCGCGTCAACCCGTACGCGATGCTCGCGGCCACCAGGCCGCCAGACGGCGTCCCCGAGACCGCCGTCCCCGCGCCGGCCCCGTAGGAGACCCGCTGGCGTAGGCTGGCCCCCGGCCACCGAGAGGCGGGAGGGACCAGTGAACGCAATCGTGCTGCGCGACACCGGCGGGCCGGAGGTGCTGCGCCTCGAGGACGCGCCCGATCCGGCGCCCGGGCCCGGCGAGGTGGTGGTGGCGCTGGTGGCGGCCGCCCTGAACCGGCGCGACGTGTTCCTTCGCAAGGGCATCGCGCCGAGCCCGCTTCCCGTGATCCCGGGCTCCGACGGCGCGGGCGTGGTGCGCGCCCTGGGCGACGGGGTCAACGGCGTCGCGGAGGGCGACGAGGTCATCATCTTCCCTTCGCTCGGCTGGGGCGGCGGCGAGGCCGCCCCCGAGCGGGGCTTTCGCATCCTCGGCGGCCCGAACGACGGCACCTATGCCGAGCTGATCGGCATCCCCGCCGAGAACGTGTTCCCGAGGCCCTCGAGGCTGTCGTGGGAGGAGTCGGCGGCGCTGCCGCTGGCAGGTCTCACCGCCTACCGGGCGCTGGTGTCGCGGGCGCGCATCCGAAGCGGCGAGACCGTGCTGGTGCTGGGGATCGGCGGGGGCGTCGCCACGTTCGCGCTGCACATCGCCAGGGCGGCGGGGTGCCGCGTGCTGGTCACCTCGTCCTCGGACGACAAGATCGCGCGGGCACGGGACCTGGGCGCGGCCGGCGGCGTCAACTACACGGACGAGGGCTGGGTGGACGCGGCCGTGGAGATGTCGGGCGGCGGCGTGGATGTGGTGGTCGACTCGGTCGGCGCCACATGGGCCAAGTCGGTGAGCTGCCTGCGCCCGGGAGGGCGTCTGGTGGTGTTCGGCGGGACCGGGGGCGGCAAGGTCGAGATGATGGTCCGCCCGGTCACCATGGGTCAGGTGGCGATCCTGGGCACCACGATGGGCAGCGCGCGCGACTTCGCGGGGCTGCTGTCGGCGGTCCGCCACCAGGGCTGGGCACCGGTGATCGACAGCGTCCGCCCCCTGGCCGAGGCGGCCGACGCGCACGCCCGCGAGGAGGCCGGCGAGCACTTCGGCAAGCTGGTGCTCACGACGTGAACCGGGCGCTCCTGGCCTCGCTGGCCCAGGCGCACGGCGCGCCCGGGCGTGAGGAGGGCGTGCGAAAGATCGTGGCGGCCGAGCTTGGGCCGTTGTGCGACCGGCTCGAGCCCGACCCGCTGGGCGGGCTTGCAGGCGTGCGCGTGGGCGACGGGGGGACGCGCCTGATGCTGGCCGCGCACATGGACGAGATCGGCCTCATGGTGACCCAGGTCGACGACCGTGGCTTCGTGCGCTTCACGCCCCTGGGGGGCTGGGATGCCCGCACGCTGATCGGCCAGCGCGTGCGGGTGCACGGGCGCCGCTCACTCCCGGGGGTGGTGGGCACCACCCCGGTGCATCTGCTCGAGCCGGATCAGCGCCGGAAGGTGCCGGAGCTGACCGACCTCGCGGTGGACCTGGGGCTGTCCCCCGAGCGCGCCCGGAGGCTGGTGAGGGCGGGCGATGTGATCACCCGGGTGCGGCGCCTGCGGTCGCTGGGCGACCTGGTCACCTGCAAGGGCCTCGACGATCGCGTGGGCGTGCTGGTGATGATCGAGGCGCTGCGGGCCGCGGCACCGGGCGCAACCGAGGTCTGGGCGGCCGCCACCGTGCAGGAGGAGGTGGGCCTGCGCGGCGCCCGGGTGGCGGCGACCCGAATCCGGCCGGACGTGGCGCTGGCCATCGACACCTGCCCGGCCAACGACGGCCCGGGGGGCGCGAGCGATCCGGGCACCACACGACTGGGCGAGGGAGCGGCCATCCGCATCATGGACGCCAGCGCCATCGGCGCGCCCGGGCTGGTGCGGCTGCTCACCGACATCGCCGAGGAGCGCGAGATCCCGCACCAGTTCCACGTCGCGAGCCGCGGCGGCACGGACACCGGGGCCATGCAGCTCGCCGGCGAAGGCACGATCGCCGGCTGCGTCTCGATCCCCACGCGCTACGTCCACTCCAGCGTGGAGGCGTGCCACCCCGCCGACGTGGATGGGGCGGTGGCGCTGGTGGTCGGCCTGATCGAGCGGGCCGGCGAGCTCATGAGCTGAGCTCAGGCCACCGCCAGGGAGATCACCACGGCGCCGGCGAGAAGGCCGATGACGCCGGCGGAGCCGATGAGACCAAGGCGCCCGTAGGCGATGCTGCCCCGCCCGAATCCCGAGAGCACCCAGGCGGCTGCCGCCCCGCCGGCGAGCCCGCCCAGGTGGCCGCCCACCGAGATGTTGGAGGCGACGAAGGTGAAGGCCAGGTTGATGATCAGCAGCATGCCGACCCAGCTGCGCAGCACCGCCAGGCCCTGCTGGCGCTGAAGCACCAACAGCGCGCCCATCAGGCCGTAGACGCCGCCGGATGCGCCGATGGTCGGGACGTCGCCGGACAGCAGCAGCGCGCCCGCCGAACCCCACAGCACTGCGCTGAAGTAGATCGCCAGCATGCGGCCGGTGCCGGCGTAGCGCTCCAGCTGGCCACCGAGCCACCACAAGAGCAGCATGTTGAAGCCCAGGTGCAGGAGGCTGCCGTGCAGAAAGGCGCCCGTGACGAGCCGATACCACTCGCCGTCGGCGATCAGGGGCCCGAAGATCGCGCCGTCCTGGATGAGCGGGGTGGCCGCAATAGTGGGCCCGAAGCTGCCGCTCTGGGCCACCTCGACCAGGAAGGCGATCACGCTGATCGCCACCAGGGCCATCGTGGCGGGCATCCGCCCGCTGGGGGCGCGCACCTTGCGCCCCTGCCACGCGCGGTGGGTGGGACGCGACCCCGCGCACTCCGGGCACCGGAACCCCACGGCGGCCTGCCGCATGCACGACGGGCAGATGGGCCGGTCGCAGTGCGAGCAGCGCACCAGGGTCTCGCGACCGGGATGGCGGTAGCAGTGCAGCGCCTCGGGGGCGCTGGTCCCGGTATCATGCGGCGCGGACACCGCCCCCAAGGGTACCGGCGGCGCCGGGCGCGGCGGCGCGGCGCGGTCGGCGGCGGACCCTCGCCAGCCCAGCGGGCCGGCGTGACGCCGGCTGCGCGTGCGCCCTTTTACGCGCAGCGCGACAAGGCTGAGCAGACCGTTCGGCCTCCGGGTCGGACCTCAGCGCCGCGCTTGAGGGCTCGCGGCTGCCCTTCCGGTCCGCGTTCGGGCTAGCGTGGCATTGACCACCTCGCCCGCGGCGGCTTAGATACGCGCTCAGCCGTGGGCGCTCACCGCCCGACCTGTCCTCCTGTCCGCAGAGGCATCTGCAGATGAGCGTTCCCTCCCCGTTCGCCACCACCCCGCCGCGAGGCCTGCCAGAGCTGCGCGAGCACGACGCCTGCGCGCTTGCGGCCTTCATCGCGCGCGACGGCGTGCCAAGCCGCGAAGTGGTCGAGCGCGCGCTGACGTCGCTGCAGATGATGGTGCACCGCTCCGGCAGCGTCGACGGCGAGGGCGACGGCTCCGGACTGCTGCTCGACATCCCTCGGCCGGCCTGGCGACGTCGCCTGGAGGAGGCGGGCGCCGACCGCGCCGCGGTCGACGACCCCCGCTTCGTGGTGGCGCACCTGTTCTTCGGCAGCTCCGGGTCGGCGGAGCGCCAGCTCCCCGAGCTGGAGCGCCTCATCGCGGACGGCGGCTTCACCACCCTGTGGAGCGCCGAGGGCCGCGTCAGCCGCGAGGCCCTCGGGAAGCGGGCCAGCGAGACGCCTCCCGTCTTCTGGCAGCTGGGCCTGCTCGCCGCCGAGCCCGGCCGCGCGGGGTCGCGGGCCTGCTACCGCGCCGGCATCGCCATCGAGCGCGAGCTCGACTGTCACGTGGCCTCGTTCTCGGCCAACGACGCCGTCTACAAGGTGCAGGGCCAGCCGCGGGTCATCCGTGAGTACTACGAGGACCTCAGCGAGCCCGACTTCGCGGCGTCGCGAATCATCGCGCACAACCGCTACTCCACGAACACCTACCCCACCTTCAGCAGGGTCCAGCCGTTCAGCCTGCTGGGCCACAACGGCGAGATCAACACCATCGCGCAGCTCCGTGAGCAGGCCGAGCAGCTGGGGCTCGCGGTGACCGCCGACGGCTCCGACTCGCAGGACCTCAACCGCGTCCTCGACGGGCTGATCAACGAGCGGGGGCTCAGCCTGCTGGAGGCGGTCGAGTTCGCGCTGCCGCCGATTCTCGGCGAGGTGCATCGCCTGCCAGCGCGCCTGCAAGACCTCTACGTCCACTACCGCGAGGCGCTGGGCCCCTACGCCCAGGGCCCGGTGGCGCTGGCGTGCCGCGCGCACGAGGAGATGGTGTTCTCGGTCGACGCCATGGGCCTGCGGCCGCTGTGGTGGATCGAGACCGACGACCTGTACGTCGCCTCCTCGGAGCCCGGCATCGTGTCAGTGGACGAGCTGCGCACCGACCCCAGGCCGCTGGCGCCCGGCGAGAAGCTCGCCGTGGTGCTCGATCAGGACGGCGTGCCAGAGGTGCTCGACTACCGCGAGGTGCAGCGTGAGGTGCACCGCCGCGCCGAGCGTCGCGGCGCCCTGCCGCGCTCCGAGACCCGCGCGTTGCTGGCCGGCGGCCTCGACCCCACGGCCGTGGCCGACGAGACCGACGAGGAGCTGCTGGAGCCGGAGCTTCCGCTCGACGCGCTGATGGCCAGCGCCGGGTGGATCGAGAACGACAAGCAGCACGTCCAATTCCACGCCGACCGCGGCGCAGAGCCCATCGGCTCGCTGGGCTGGGACGGTCCGCTGCCGCCGCTGGCGCCGGTGCGCATGCCGCTGTCGGACTACTTCCAGGAGACCGTGGCCGTGGTGACCACCCCGGCCATCGACCGCGAGCGTGAGGTCGAGCACTTCAGCACCCGCGTGGTGCTGGGGCGCCGCCCGCCCATCGAGGGCGTGGAGTCCGAGCCGCCGGTGCGGTGTGAGCTGCGCATGCCCCTGCTTCTGGGCGGTATGCGGGAGGGCACCCACCTGAGCCTGGCCGAGCTGCGGCGGGTGGCCGTGGGCGAGGGCGTGGCCTGCATGGAGGACGTGCTGGCCGCGTGGGGCGAGCGGGCGACGCGGCTGTCCTTGGCGTACGCCAAGGACGATCACATCCGCGGCTACCTGGACGACCTCGCGGCCCGGGCCGTGGCGGCCGTGCGCGACGGGGCCGAGCTGATCGTGCTGCACGACACCGAGGCCGGGCCCGACGAGCGGGTCTCAGATCCGCACCTGGCGGTGGCGGCGGTCGACGGGGCGCTGCGCGCCGAGTTCCGCGAGGGCGGCATCTCCATCCGCCGTGACGCCAGCCTGGTGCTGCAGGCCGCGGGCATCCGCAACGTGCACGACGTGATGGTGACGCTGGGCTTCGGGGCTCAGGCGCTGTGCCCCTACGCGATGCTCGAGCTGGCCACCGAGGGAGCGCCCGAGCCGCCCGACGCCGCCACCGGCCTGCTGCAGGGCCTGCAGAAGGGCATGGAGAAGGTGCTCTCCACATTGGGCATCCACGAGATCCGGGGCTATGCCCGCCTGGTCTCGGGCATCGGCGTGGCGCCCGAGGTGCTCGACATCCTCGCCACACCGGGATTCTGCGCGTCCGAGGAGCGCGGCCTCGATCTGGACGACATGGACGCCCTGGCCGAGCAAGGGCGCCAGATCCGCGCCGGCGAGGAGAGCCCGTCCAAGGTCAAGCTGCCGCGCATCTACCCCAAGGTGTGGAAGGCCCTTGCGCGCGTGGTCACCTCGGAGCGCGGGTACGACGAGTTCGCCGAGACCATCGACCGCCTCGAGCGCGATCAGCCCGTCAGCCTGCGCCACGCCGTGGCGCCCCAGCTCGCGCCCCCCGACGAGCGCCTGCCGGCCGACGCGGTCAGCGCCGCGGTGGGCGAGCACAGCCTGCCCTTCCTGATCAGCTCGATGAGCTTCGGAAGCCAGGGCGAGGTGGCGTTCAGGGCCTACGCGGAGGCCGCATACCGCGCCGACATGCTGTGCATGAACGGCGAGGGCGGCGAGATCCCCGACATGTACGGGCTGTACCCCAGGCACCGCGGCCAGCAGATCGCCAGCGGCCGCTTCGGGGTCAGCTCGCTGCTGCTCAACAGCTCGGAGTGGATCGAGATCAAGATCGGCCAGGGCGCCAAGCCCGGCGAGGGCGGCCACCTGCCGGGATCGAAGGTCACCGAGACGATCGCCCGCGCGCGCAACTCACAGGTCGGGATGGACCTGATCAGCCCGTCCAACAACCACGACCTCTACTCGATCGAGGACCTGGCCCAGCTCGTGGACGAGCTCAAGACGGCCAACCCGGATGCCAGGGTCATCGTGAAGGTTCCGGTGGTGCCGGGCATCGGCACGATCTCCATCGGCATCGCCAAGACCGGCGCCGACGTGATCACGATGTCGGGCTTCGACGGCGGTACCGGCGCCGCGCGCCAGCACGCGCTCCGCCGCGCCGGCCTGCCGTGCGAGCTAGGCACGGTGCTGGCCCACCACGCGCTCACCGAGGCCGGCATCCGCGACCGGGTCGAGATCTGGGCCGACGGCGGCCTGCGCAGCGCCGACGACGCGATCAAGCTGATCTGCATGGGCGCCAACCGGCTGGGCTTCGGCACCGCCGCGATGGTGGCCATCGGCTGCACCATCTGCCGCGGCTGCCAGCTCGACACCTGCCACGTCGGCATCGCAACCCAGCTCGACGAGGAGGAGGCCCAGCACCGGGGCCTCAAGCGCTTCGTTCCGCGCGTGTTCGAGCCGGCCGTCGACGGCCTGGTTCGCTACTTCACCGAGATGGGCGACGCGCTCCGCGCGCGCGCCGGCGAGATGGGCGTGGCCGAGGTCCAGGACCTGGTGGGCCAGACCGACCGCCTGGTGCAGGTCTCGCACCACGACACACTGGACCTCACGGGTCTGCTCACGCCCACCGAGGAGCGCGTCATCACCGCGCCCGAGTCGGGTCCCAGGTACTTCCGCGAGTTCATCCCGCCCCCGCCCCACCGTGCCCCCGAGGTGGCCGCCGACCGGCTGGCCGAGGGCGGCGCGCTGGCGGTGGAGGAGGAGGTGGCCTCGGCGAGGGACCGCAACCTTGGCACGGATCTGGCCGGGCTGATCGCACGCGCCTCCACAGGCGTCAACACCGCCTGGATCAGCGGCGTGCCCGCGGACGGCGACGGCGCCGCCGCCGGCCCGGGGAACTCGTCGGGCAACGGCTCGGGGGGCAACGGAGCGCCCCACCGCGAGCCCGGTGCCCTGCCGTCGACCACCATGGTCGACCTGGCCTTCACCAAGGGCGCAGCCGCCGGCAGCGGGCTGGCCGCCTTCACGGTGGAGGGCGTGCGCATCCGCGTGTTCGGCGGCGCCCAGGACGGCGTGGGCAAGTGCGCCCTGGGTGGCGAGATCCAGGTGCTCAAGAGCCGCAACTCCGCCGGCAGGTGGGTGGGCGGCCACGTGGGCAAGAGCGCCGCCTACGGCGCGCAGCGCGGCACCTTTCTCATCCAGGGCGACGCCGACGCGCGGGCCGGCATCCGCCTGTCGGGTGCCGACATGGTGCTGGGCGGCACGCCCGACGAGCCGCTCAACGACCGCCTGGGCACGCTGGCGGCGCACGCCAACTGCAAGGGCTTCGTGTTCGAGTACATGACCGGCGGACGCGCGGTGGTGCTTGGCGACCCGGGGCCGTGGATGTGCAGCGGCATGACCGGCGGCCAGGTCTACGTGCGCCAGAACGACGACTGGAACCTGGACGAGACGGCGATCCGTCGCCGGCTCTCCAAGGCTGCCAAGGTCAGCTTGGTGGCGCCCGACGAGCAGGACTGCGCGGCCATCGCCGACCTGCTCGGCAAGTACCGCGCCGCCCTGGCCCAGTCGGGCCAGGACGAGGCGGCCGCCGAGATCGACCCCCTCATCGAGCAGCCGGCCGAGCACTTCCTGGCCGTGATCCCGGTGGCCCAGCAGGCCGACCCGAGCATCTCCACCGAATAGACTCAGGATCGCGGCGCCGACATGCCGCACGAGGTCCTCGAGGTCACCGACGGCCAGGACCGCGGCGCACGCTTCGACGTGCTGCCGGGCGAGTCCACGATCGGCCGAGGGCGGCGCATGGACGTGGTCCTCACCGACCCGTCCATCGCTCACCTTCACGCCCGGCTTCGCCTCGGGGACGACGCGCTCGTGCTGGAGGACCTGAGCGGCGGCGGCACGCGGGTCAACGGCGCCGCCCCCGCCGGGCCGGCGCCGCTCGCCCCCGGCGACCGGCTGTCGCTCGGCGGTACCGAGCTCAGGGTCCTCTGGGCTCCCGGCGCCCCCGAGCCGCCGCCGCCGGAGCGCAGCGAGCCCGAGCCGCCGCGACCGGCCCCCGGGCCGCTCGCCGGGGAGCCGCCCGAGCCGCCGCCGGCCGGGCCGGCGCAGGCGCTGGACCTGGGGCCCGCCGCCGCCGGCGTGGCGGTGGCGCTGTCCCTGCTTGCGCTGGTGGCGACGTGGCTGCCATTCGTCGCGACGGCAGCCGGCGCCACCGAGACGGCCTGGTCGCTGGATCCGGGCGGCCTTGGCGTGCAGGCGCTGATCGTGTCGCTTGCCTCCGTGGCAGGCTCGGTCTGGTGGCTGGCCGTGGCGCTGAGCGGACGGGCACGGGGCGAGCGCGAGCTTCCACGCCTGCTCACCACGATCGCCGCGGCCGCCGTGTGCGGCCTGCCGCTGTTCGCCTTCACGGTGCCGGTTGGTGCCGGCGATCGCGACGTCGCGGTCTTTCTCCTCTTGACCTGCGGCATCGGGACCGCGGCGCTGGCGTCGGTCGGCGGGTTCGCGCCGGGTGAGGACCTGATGTCGGATCGACCCCGGCCGGGCAGCGTGGCCGTGGCAGCGGCCGGGGGTCTGGGCGGGCTGCTCGCCGCGGCGGCGTCACCCATGGCCTGGTTCTCCACGAACGTCACGACGGTCGGTGGCCTCGACGCGGGCCTCCGGGCGGGGCGGCTGCTCCTGCCCCTGGGCCTGGTCACCGCGATGGTGGCGGCTCTGGCCGCCATCGCCCCGATGGCCGGGCACCGGCGGGCGGAGGGTCCGCTGGCGGCGGGCGCGGCGGCCCTGGGCCTCGCGGGCCTGACGCTGACCACGGCCACCGCCATCGCCTTCAGCAGCCTGGACGCCGAGCCCGGCCTGTTGCTGGCCCTGCTCGGCACCGCGCTGGCGGCGGCCGGTGGCGCGGGCGGCGCGCTGTGGCTGGTGCGCGAGCCGGCCTGGGCCGGCCCGCCCGCCGAGGTGGCCGGCGGGGTTGGACCATCCGACCGCCTCGGTGGAGGCCGCGACTAGTCTTCGGACGATGTCCGTCGCGCGTGAGGCCATCACCGACGCCGCCGGCGTCGCCGCAGTCGTCGGCGTCGCCCGCTCCGCCGGCCGGGTGGCCCTCGATCTGGAGTTCCTGTGGGAGCGCACCTACGCCCCGCGCGCCTGCGTGGCCCAACTGGCGGTCGACGATGTCTACCTGATCGATCCCATCGAGGGCGCGCCCCTCGAGCCGGTCGCCCAACTCGTTGCCGACCCCGAGGTCGAGGTGGTGATGCACGCTCCGTCCTCCGACCTTCAGCTTCTGGGCATGGCCTTCGGCATCCGGCCGAGCCGGCTCAGCGACGTCCAGGTGGCGGCTGGCTTCGTGGGCCTGGGCGCAGGACAGAGCCTGGCGTCGGTGCTCGACCGCGTGCTCGGGGTGCGGCTGGACAAGGGCGAGCGCTACACCGACTGGACCCGGCGCCCCCTCTCGCGACGTCAGCTCGACTACGCGGCGGCCGACGTGGCGCATCTCATACCCCTGCACGACCGGCTGGCCGAGCAGGTGCGCGCGCGCGGGCGGGGGGCGTGGGTGGCCGAGGAGCTCGAGCGCCGCTACGGGCCCGAGGCGCGCTTGGTGCCGGACCCCGAGTCCGCCTGGCGGCGCGTGAAGGGTCAGGGGCGCCTGTCGCCCCGCGACCGCGCCACGCTCGCAGCGCTGGCGCGATGGCGCGAGCAGGAAGCGGCGTCGCGCGACCGGCCCGTGGGCTGGATCATCCCCGACCGCACGCTGATCGAGATCGCCAGACGCCGGCCCGGCTCACGACGGGCGCTCATGGCCGAGCGCGGGGTGCCCGAGCGGCTCCGCGACGCCCAGGCCGACGCGCTGCTTCAGACCATTCGCGCCGCCGACGACGCCGAGCCGATCCGGCTGCCGGCCCCGCCCCCGCGCGCGGTGCAGGAGCGCCTGGACCTGCTGGCGCCCATGGGAGCCCTCCTGGTCGCGGGCCGGGCGCAGGCGGCCGAGGTGGCACCCAGCCTGGTGGCCACTCGCGATGAGATCGCGGCCTTCCTTCGGGCGGCAATCGACGGGACCGGCGGCGGCGGTCCGCTTCGAGAGGGCTGGCGCGCCGAGCTGGTGGGTGATGCGCTACGCGACCTCGCCGCCGGGCGGCTGGCCCTGGCGGCCAGCCCTGAGCCTCCCTACCTGCAGGAGGTGCCGCAGGGCCCGGACGCCGCAACGAACGGCGGGGGCCCCGCGGGGTGAGCGCCTACGCCGCCGGCCTCAGCTCGACGGCGGTCTCGGCCTGGTGGTCGACGTGCACGCATCCAGGCACCGTGCACGGCGCCGGGCGCACCGGGTCGAGCCGGTCCAGGAGGCCCTGGATGCGGAGAGGCTCGTGTCGGTTGTCTGCGGCCGTGGCGGTCATCTGGATGCTCCTGTCGGTTGGTGTCGACCGTGACGACGTGCATCCTTCCGGGGCCCGGTGACGGGCGGGTTGACTGCGCGTTATGGCTCGGTGAAGGAGCCGCCCGCCGGCGCGCGACATCTCGCCGTCATCGACCTGGGCTCGAACACGTTCCGGCTGGTGGTGTTCCGCTACCGGCCGGGAGGGTCGTTCCAGCTCGTCGACGAGGTCCGCGAGACCGTGCGGCTGTCGGCCGGCGCCAGGGAGGACGGCATCCAGACGGAGGCCCTCGGCCGCGCGCGCCGCGCCACGCACCTGTACGCGGCGTTCTGCCGCGCCGCCGGGATCGCCGACATCCGCGCCCTGGCCACGAGCGCCGCGCGCGAGGCTGCCAACCGCGACGAGGTGCTGGCCGCGCTGTCGGCCGACGGTCAGCTGCCGGTCCGGATTCTCGACGCCGACGAGGAGGCCCGCTACGGGTACCTCGGGGTGGTCAACAGCACCACCCTGCGGGACGGCTACTTCCTGGACGTCGGCGGCGGCAGCGTGCAGATGGGCCGCGTGGCTGGCCGGCACCTCGTACACACCTTGAGCCGTCCGCTCGGCGCCGTCCGCATGACCGAGCGCTTCCTCGACCCGCAGCGGGCCACCGAGGCCCAGCTGGCCGCGCTGCGACGTCATGCCCGCGAAGAGCTGGAGCAGGTGGACTGGCTCGGCCGCAAGGGCGGCCGGCTGGTCGGCACCGGCGGCACCATCCGCACGCTGGCGGCCATGGCCCAGCGCCGCTTGGACTACCCGCTGCCCGAGGTGCACGGCTTCGTGCTCACGGCAGAGGCGATCGAGGAGCTCATCGCGGCGATGGCGGCGCTGGCGGCCGACGAGCGGTCACGCCTCCCGGCCCTCAAGCCCGACCGCGCCGACGTGACCCTGGCCGGCGCGGTGGTGGTGGCGGCTGCTCTGGAGCGCGCCGGCGCCGACCGGATGGAGGTGTGCGGGCAGGGGCTGCGCGAGGGCGTGTTCTACGAGCACTTCCTGGCGCCGGCAGAGCCGCCGCTGATCCCGGACGTCCGGCGTCAGGGCGTGCTGAACCTGGCCGCCAACTGCGGCTTCGACCGGCCGCACGCCCAGCACGTCGCCCGCCTGGCGCTGCGGGTATGCGACGGCATGGCCGAGGCCGGCGCGCACGCGCCGAGCACCGCCGATCGCGAGCTGCTGTGGGCCGCGGCCATGCTCCACGACGTGGGTGTGATGGTCGACTACCACGACCACCAGCACCACTCCTACTACTTGGTGCTCAACGCCGGCCTCCCCGGCTTCCGCCACCGCGAGCTGGCGATCATCTCGCTGCTGGCCCGGGGGCACCGCAAGTCGGCGCCGGCGCCCGAGCCCCTCGCGGCTCTGCTGTGGCCGGGCGACGAGGAGTTGCTCGAGCGGCTGGGCGCCTGCCTGCGCATCGCCGAACAGCTCGAACGCGGCCGCGCCCGTGGCGTGCACGACCTGCGCGTGGACCTGGACGGCGATGCCGCCCGGCTGGTGGTGCGCGCCGACGGCGATCCCGCCATCGCCCTGTGGTCGGCGGGCCTGGAGGCGCCGGTGTTCCGGCGCGCCTTCGGCCGCCGCCTGGAGTTGCTTGCCGAGCCAGGCCCGTGAGCCGAGGGGTGCTAACCGCCCGCCATCCGGGCCGAGTAGCGGCCAGCCAGATGGCCCACGATGCGCTCGCGGTGGTCGCCCTGGATCTCGACGACGCCGTGCTTCACCGATCCGCCGGAGCCGCACAGGCGCCTCAACTCCTTGGCAACCACGGCGGCGTCGGAGGGCGGCAGGCCCGTCACCAAAGTCACCGTCTTGCCCTTCCGGCCGGTACGGGTGCGCGACACGCGCACGTTGCCGTCGCCCCCCGGCGCCGCCGGCGGCGTGGCCTGAGACTGCCGTATCCGTCCGCCGTGGGTGGAGTAGACGCGATTGGTGTTCCCGTTCTTCCTCCGGATGCTCACAGCCTAGCCCAGCCCCTGGGATGGCCATCGCCGCGCCTGGCAAGGAGGGTGGCCACGGTTGCCACCGTGCGGCGGATCAGCCCAGAACAAGGAGTTCTCGGAATTCCCTCGATTCCCGGCGGACATGTGGACCTTTTCCTCTGGTAGCCTGCGAGACCTGTGACCACCATGCCGCTCAGTCGACCTGACGTCGAGCGGCTGGCGGAGCACTTCGAGTCGCGGCCGGCCGAGGAGCTGCTCTCCTGGGCCGTCGACAGCTTCCGCGACCGCCTCGTGCTCACCTGCTCCTGGCAGCGCCAGTCGTCCGTGTTCGTGCACATGCTGCACGAGCTGGACCTGACGGTGCGCATCGTCGAGCTGGACACGGGGCTGCTGTTCTCCGAGACCTACGAGACGCGCGACCGGCTGGTCGAGCGCTACGACCTCGACGTGGAGCGGGTCGACCCGTTGCGGACCGTGGCGCAGCAGGCCGACAGCGAGGGGTCCGAGCTGTGGACGCGCGACCCCGACCGCTGCTGCGCCCTGCGCAAGGTGGAACCGCTGAGCCGTGCCCTGGTGGGCGTCGATGCCTGGATCACCGGCATCCGGCGAGCGCAGGGCGGAACGCGGGCCGAGGCCCGCAAGCTCGAGCTCGACGAGACACGCGGCGTGGTCAAGCTTCAGCCGCTGGCCGACTGGAGCGACGAGGACGTCCAGGGGTACCTGTTCGCGCACGACGTGCCGTACAACCCGCTGCACGACCAGGGCTACCCCTCCATCGGCTGCGTGCCATGCACGCGCGCCGTGAGCGAGGGTGAGGACCCTCGCGCCGGACGGTGGGCCGGTACGGCCAAGACCGAGTGTGGCCTGCACCTGCCCCTCGCCGTCGGCGAGGGCTGACCGGCCCTTGACAACGACCGGGGCCGGCACGGCCCCCAACTGAAGGATGCGAACTTGCCGTACGGCTTCACCGTGTGGTTCACCGGGCTCTCGGGCACCGGCAAGACCACCATCGCAGACATCGTCGGCCCGGAGCTCGAGCGCCGGGGCGGCATCGTGGAGTACCTGGACGGCGACGTCGTCCGCACGCACCTCAGCAAGGGGCTCGGGTTCAGCAAGGAGGACCGCGACACCAACATCGAGCGCATCGGCTGGGTGGCCAGCCGGTTCACGCGCGCTGGCGCGTGGACCCTGGTGTCGGCCATCTCGCCCTACGCCGAGACCCGTGCCACGGCGCGTGGCATGGTTGAGGAGTTCGGGCCGTTCGTCGAGGTGTTCGTCGACACGCCCGTGGAGGTCTGCGCCGCGCGCGACGTGAAGGGCCTCTACGCCAAGGCCTACGCCGGCGAGATCAAGGAGTTCACCGGCGTGAGCGACCCCTATCAGGCTCCAGAGTCGCCCGAGGTTCATATCCTCACCGCCGAGCTCAGCCCGGAGGACGCCGCCGGGGAGGTGCTGGCCAAGCTCGAGGCGCGCGGGCTGATCGGGCCGGCGGTGGCGGCATCCCCACGGGGCTGACCGACCTCCACGCGCACAGCACGGCCTCCGACGGCGTGCTGGCACCGGCCGACGTCGTGGCCGCCGCCGTCGAGGCCGGCGTGGAGACGCTGGCCCTCACCGATCACGACACCGTGGCCGGGCTCCCCGAAGCGCTGGACGCCGCGGGGCGGCTGGGCGTGGACCTCGTCCCCGGCATCGAGCTGAGCGTGAAGGCGCCAAGCGGGTCGATGCACCTGCTGGGCTACTTCCGCGAGTTCGAGCCGCAGCCGCTGGTCGGCGAGCTGGGCGCCATGCGGGCCCGCAGGGCCGACCGCGCCCGCCTGATCGTGGCCCGCCTGAACGAGCTGGGCGTGGCCCTCGAGTACGCCGACGTGGAGGCGCTGGCGGCCGGCACGGTGGGCCGGCCTCACGTTGCCGAGGCGCTGGTGGCCGCCGGCCACGTGGGCGACCGTCAGGAGGCCTTCGACCGCTACCTCGCCGAC
This sequence comes from Miltoncostaeaceae bacterium, assembly GCA_030598395.1. Taxonomy (GTDB): domain Bacteria; phylum Actinomycetota; class Thermoleophilia; order Miltoncostaeales; family Miltoncostaeaceae; genus JAUVPZ01. Next base: position 19,897 of record JAUVPZ010000012.1, read on the forward strand.
GGGGGGCCCGCCCACGTGGGCCACGCGGGGCTGACGCCGACCCAGGCCGTACGCCTGGTGGCCGACTCCGGCGGCGCACCGGTGCTGGCCCACCCGGCCTCGCTCTCCATGGAGGACGGAGCGCTCGAGCAGTTCGTGCGCCAGCTCGGCGATGCCGGGCTCCTCGGCATCGAGGTGTACCGCCGCGACCACGGCTCGAGCCACCGGCGCCAGTTCGCCAGGCTGGCCCAGCGCTTCGGGCTTGTGGCCTGCGGCGGCTCTGATTTCCACCGGCCCGAGGCCGACCGGCTGGGCGACACCGGCGAGCCGGCCCTGCCCACGGACGTCCCCGAGCGGCTGGGCGTCAGGCCCACCGTAAGGGCGATGCGCTAGCTTCCCCGCCGATGCCGCAGGGGACCGCGCCGAGCCCCGGACCCCGAGCGGCAGGGGTCCGCTGGGATCTCTCACCCATCGCCCGCGACGCCGAGGCGGCGCGCGAGGATCTGCGGGCCGCTCTCGAGCGCGCCCGAGCGTTCGAGGCTCGCTACCGGGGCCAGGTCGCCGAGCTGGACGGGCTGGCGCTGGCCGCGGCACTTGCCGAGCTGGCGGCGATCGACAACCAGCTGTCCAGGGCAGGCTCGTACGCCCACCTGCGCGAGGCGACCGACGCGCTGGACGAGGAGAACCGCGACCTGGCGTCGGTCGTCGACCGGGCGATGGTCGAGGCGTCCAACGCCCTGCGCTTCTTCGACCTCGAGTGGATCGCGCTGCCCGACGAGCAGGCCGAGGCGCTGGCCGACGCGCCCGAGGTAGCGGGGGACCGCCACTACCTGCGAGCGCTGCGCCGGTTCGCGCCGCACACCCTCAGCGAGCCGGAGGAACGGATGCTCGCCGAGCGAGGCCCGGCCGCGGTCAGCGCCTGGCAGACCCTGTTCGGGCGCGTCACCTCCACGCTGGAGATTCCGTTCGACGCCGGCGAGGGCGACGAGCCCCACACCATCGATCGCCTGCTGGCCCTGCTGCGCGAGGCCGACCCGGAGCTGCGTCAGAGCGCCATGGACGCGCTCTTTGTGGGGCTGGCGCCGCACGCCGACACGCTGGCCCACTGCTACGACACGCTGGTCGGCGACCGGCTGGCAATGGACGCGCTGCGCCAGCACGGCTCGCCGCTGGAGGCCACCCACCTGCGCAACGAGCTCTCCGAACTGGTGGTCGACCGCATGCTCGCGGCCGTGGAGCGCCACTACCCACTGGCCCAGCGCTGGTTCCGCGCCAAGGCCAGGCTGCTGGGCCTCCCCGTGCTCCGCCTCAGCGACCAGTACGCGCCGCTGGGCGAGACTCGTGCCGTCGACTACGCGGAGGCGCGCGCGCTCATCGACAACGCGTTCGGGCGGCTCGACCCGCGCGTCGCCGAGGTGGCGCGTGGCTTCTTCGAGGAGTCGCGCGTCGACGCCGAGCCGCGCACCGGCAAGCGTGGCGGCGCCTTCTGCGCGCCGGTCGCCCAGGACGCAGCGCCATATGTGCTGATGAACTTCACCGACCGCATGGACGACGTGATGACGCTCGCCCACGAGCTTGGCCACGGCATGCACTTCACGCTGTCCAGCGAGCGGCAGACGGCGCTCTCGGCCACGACCGGGCTCGCCCTGGCCGAGGTGCCGTCGACCTTCGCCGAGCTGCTGACCCACGACCACCTGATGGCCACCGAGACCGACCCCTCAACTCGGCGCGCCCTCATCTCGGAGCGCGCCGAGGGCAGCTTCGCCACCGTGTTCCGCCAGACCGTGCTGTCGCGCTACGAGCGGCGCGCCTACGGCGCCCGCGAGGAGGGCACGACGCTCACGTCGGAGCGGCTGTCGGAGATCTGGGTGCAGGAGAACGCGCGCTACTACGGCGACGCGATGGAGATGCCCCACGGCTACCGCCTGGGCTGGTCGTACATTCCCCACTTCATCTCCACCCGCTTTTACACCTACGCCTACGCCTTCGCGCATCTGGTGACGCTGGCGCTGTACGCGCGCTACCGGGCGGAGGGCGGGGACTTCGCCGCCCGCTACCTCGACTTCCTCGCGGCCGGCGGGTCGGCCGCGCCGGCCGAGCTGCTACGGCCGCTGGGCATCGACCTCGACGATCCCGACGTGTGGGAGCCGGGCTTCGCCGAGATGCACGGCATGGTGGAGGCCGCAGAGGCGGCCTGATCTCAGGCGGCGGCCACCTTGGCCGCCTTCTTGGAGGCCTTCAGCGGGTTCAGCGCCTTCTGGACCTGCTCGGGCAGGTCGGTGATCGGGTAGAGCGTGCGCCCGCACTCCTCGCCGTGGCGGGTGGGGCGAGCGTGGCAGACCTCGGGCTGGCTCCAGATGCTGAAGGTGCGGTGCCCGCGGTCACAGAAGAAGACCCTGGCCTGGCGCGGGCCGAGCGTCGTGGTGGTCAGCGCCTGCTCCGGGCCCTCCTCGGCCGCCTCGCCGATGTCGGTGGCACTGTCCTCCTCGGGCTCGACGAGCTCGCCCTCGTCCCCGTCCTCCGCGGCCTCGTCTGTGGACGCATCGCCGTTCTCGGCGGCCGGCTGATCGACCGCCCCCTCCTTCGCGGCCGGCTGCTCGTCGGCAGCAGGCTGCTCGTCCGCCGCGGGGGCGGCTGCCTCCTCGTGCCCGGCCGCCGGCTCCTCCGCGCCTTCCTCGATCTCCGGCGCCTCGCTCATCACGCTCCCTTTGCTCGTCTGCTCGGGGCAGAATAGCCGGATTCCGAGTCGCCCCGGCGACTGCGGCTCTCGCGCCGGCCGCGGAGCCGCTCGAGGTTGGCCATCGCCCGCTCGAAGCCGACGACGGAGGGGTCGAGCAGCGCGCGGGCGCGAGCCAACCGGTACTCCGCGAAGTGGCCAGGGCTGACCCCGAGCACGCTGGCGAGGCGCTCCATCTGATCGACGGTCGCGGCGGCTCCCTTGCCCGTCGCCAGCTGGTGGAGGCGAGTGCGGCTGATGGTGAGACCCTCGGCGCGCAGCAGCGACCCAAGGCCGGACAGGGTCAGCTTGCGGTGCCGCAGCAGGGCATCGATCGCCTGCTGCAAGGGGAGGTCGGTGACCTCCGGTGGTGGCCCGGAGTCAGTTGGCGAGGCGGACGCCATCGGGGCTCCGGACACTACGTGACGGAGGGTCCCACCGTGACTGCCGGGGGGGCAGTTCGGCGGTCATTCCTGTTCGCGCCTGCGGTTCCCCGGCGGATACCCTGCCGGCCGTGGCGTCGCCGTTCATCGAGGAGGCGGTCACCCGCTCGGTCGAGGTGGGCGGCCGGACGGTCCTCCTCACCCTCCCGCCATCCGCCGAGGACCTGATCGACGAAGAGGAGTACGCCCGCGACGAGCGCCTCCCGTACTGGGCCGAGCTGTGGCCCAGCGCCCGCGTGCTGGCGGCCGAGATGGCGCAGCGCGACCTGGCGGGCCTGCGCATCCTCGAGCTGGGCTCTGGCGTGGCGCTGCCGTCCATCGTGGCGCTCGGCCGCGACGCCGAGCCGCTCGCCACCGACTGGTACGAGGTCGCACTTCGGTGGGCACGCGCCAACGCCGCTCGCGCCACCGGCCGTGAGCTGACCACCATGGTGGTCGACTGGTTCCATCCACCGGCCGCCCTGCTCGAGGCTGCGCCCTTCGACCTGGTGATCGGCGCCGACGTCCTCTACGAGCGACGCAACGGCGCGGCGCTCCTTCCGCTCCTTCCCTTACTGGTCCCGCCGGGCGGCGAGGCGCTCATCGCCGACCCACGTCGGCCCGACGCGGCGTCGCTCCTTCTGCCCCTCCGCGAGGCCGGCTGGAGCGAAGAGGTCAGCGAGGTCGCCTACGAGGGACCGCGCGACGAATCGGGGCCGATCGTGCGACTGCACTCGTTGCGGCGCCCATGAAACCGGCCCGCTTGCTTGATCCGGCCCCCGGGGGGTCCGATACAATTCCCTGCGAGCGATCCTCGGTAGCTCAACGGTAGAGCATCCGGCTGTTAACCGGAGGGTTGCTGGTTCGATCCCAGTCCGAGGAGCTTCAGGAAAGCCCCGCACACGGCGGGGTTTTCTCATGCCTCGGAGGCGGTCTCCTCGGTGAGCGAAACTGTGGCCCCGCTGTGGCCCCAGAGGGCCGGAGAGGCGTCGACGCCGAGCGCGTCCTCGGCGACGAACCGCTGGATCATCTCCCGGGTGATCCGCGAGATCCTCACGTTCCCGAAGTACGGGACGAGGTGGTTTCTGATGATGCCCTCGTAGCCGCGGTAGGTCGCAGGCTTCACCTGGACCCGGGCGTAGGTGTCGAGCCAGCGCGCCGCGAACTCATCGAAGGCGATCGGCTCGTGTGGCCGAAACGACCCCGTGTCGAGCGCGCGGAGGCGCTCGTTGATGACCCGCTCAGCGTCGCTCTTGGTACGGAAGCCGCCCTCGTACTGGCGCGTCCCGGTGTGGTCGCGGTAGCGGATCGCTCCACGATGGGGCTCCGCCGGGTGTGACCTGCGGGACTCAGACCAGGTTACGCTCCTGGGCGACGGCGAGCGCCTGCACGCGGTTGTGTGCGCCGAGCTTGTTGAAGAGTGACCGGGAGTGGCTCTTGACGGTGTTCGGCGAGATCCCCAACGTGTCCGCGATCTCTTGGGTCGAAAGCCCCCTGGCGATGAGGAGCAACACCTCGTGTCTGGCGGCGCGCCGTGAGGATCGGTGCCTCCTCATCCGGGCTCAGCTGCCGCGGTGAGCGGTGCGGGCGCGATGAGCGATCACGCAGGCAGCTGCCTGTGCGGCGCTCTCGCTGATCGGCGCGCCGCCAGCGGTGCCACCAGCGGTGCGCCGTGGCGACCGACACCGAGAACTCGCTCGCCGCAGCGCGAAGAGAACGGCCCGTTTCGATCCGCTGGACCAGGCGCCGCCGACGATGGGGTGTCAGCGGCGCGTTGGCGTGGGTGGGCATCCGGGCTTCCTTTCGAAGCGTCAGTGTCGAAGACCCACAGCTTCTCGGAGGCCCGGGCTGCCTCGTCAGGTGTTCACAACGTGTGTGGGCGGCTCAGCTAGCGATTAGAGGAGGCGTCGCTCTGCTACTAGTAGCAGGCCTGTTCGGAGCGCTCGCCGGGTTCGCCCACCTCGGCATTTTCGAGTTGACCCTGGCGATGACCGCGACAGCCGCTGGCGCCACACTCACGGCCCTGGGGCTTGTGCGGGTCCAGGGCAAACGCCGTCGCCATCAGG
>JAUVPZ010000104.1 GCA_030598395.1 Miltoncostaeaceae bacterium
AGGGCCAGCGGGACCTGCGGGCCGCGATCGCCGGCCGGCTCCCCCACACGCTGTACCTCCCGGTGCGCTTCCTGCGCACCCGCCGCCCCGGCTAGTGTCCTGAGCCGGAAGTTCGTCGCATGTTTCGGGCGCGAATCCCGAGCGACGCAAGGACGCAGGGAAGCCCGCTATCTCCGAATATCGGGCCGACGCGCGGCGAGCCCGTCAACGCAGCCGGGCTCAGCCAGGAAGCTGGGACGGCGCCCGGGCGGTGCCGTTGACCGGGCCCATCCACCGGGTGCCATAGGCGCGCATGGCCTCGACGATCGGCACCAGGTCGCGCCCCTTGTCGGTGAGGCGGTACCCGAAGCGCCGGGGGAGCTCTGTGTACTCGCGGCGCTCCACGACGCCCTGCTCCTCGAGGACGCGCAGGCGCTGCGACAGCGTGCGCGGGCTGATGCCTGCCAGCGACCGCTCCAGCTCACTGAAGCGGCACGAGTTGTGCTCGGCAAGATCGCGAAGCAGCAGCAGGGTCCACTTGCCCGAGATGACCCCCGCCGTCGCAACCACCGGGCAGTGCGGGTCGGGGCCGGCCGACGTTGCTGTTCTACCGCCCATCCGGATGCCGAGGATACCAGCGCTCGCCGGGAATCCTCTGGATTCGGACGGGCTAGCCTTGGGTCGAGGCGTACTCGGCCACGTTGCGGCGCGCGGCGCCCGCCTCGAGCATCAGCTTGAAGTCTTGCGGGCTGCTGGCCGCCAACAGCGCGGCCTCCAGCGTCACCCGCCCTGACGCGACGTGCTCGAACAGCGACTGGTCGAACGTCTGCATGCCGTAGTACTCGCCGTCGCGGATCACCTCGGAAAGGCGCCCCGTGTCGTCGGGGCTGGTGATCAGGTCGCGGGCCCGGCCGGTGGTGATCAGCACCTCGCACGCGGGAACCCGCCCCAGGCCGTCGGCGGTCGGGACGAGGCGCTGCGATACCACTCCGCGCAGGGTGCCGGCCAGCATGGTCCGCACCTGCGCCTGCTCGTGCAGCGGGTAGAAGCCGATGGCGCGGTTGACCGTCTCGGTGGCGTCCATGGTGTGCATGGTCGAGAACACCAGGTGGCCCGTCTCGGCGGCGTTGAGCGAGGTCTCCATGGTGTCGCGGTCGCGGATCTCGCCGATCATGATCACGTCCGGGTCCTGGCGTAGCACCCGCCGCAGCGCCGCCGCGAACGAGCCGGTGTCCACGCCGACCTCACGCTGGTTGATCAGCGAGCCGCGGTCGGGGTGGAGGATCTCGATGGGATCCTCGATGGTGACCACGTGCCGGTGCTGGGTGCGATTGATCAGGTCGATCATGGCCGCCAGCGTGGTGCTCTTGCCCGAGCCGGTGGTGCCGGTGACCAGCACGATGCCGCGCTCCTCCCGCGCCAGCCGGGCCACCGCCTCGGGAAGCATCAGGTCCTCGATGGGCGGCACGCCAATCGGCACCACGCGCAGGACCAGGCTCAGTGAGCCGCGCTGGCGGAACACGTTCGCGCGGAAGCGCCCGACCCCCTCCACGGCGTATGAGACGTCGGTCTCGCCCTCCTCGTGCAGCTCTTGGCTCTTGGCGTCCTTGCCGTCGAGCAACTCGGCGGCGAAGCGCTCGGCGAGGTCCGCGGTGGTGGGCGGCTGGCCAGGCACCTGCTCCAGCACACCGTTGACCCGCAGCACCGGCCGGCTGGGCACCTTGATGTGGAGGTCGCTTGCCCCGCGGCGCACCGCGTAGGCGAGCAGGCTGTCGAGGTCGCCGGGCGCGGGCGCGCCGGCAGAGTGGGCTGGCCGCGCAGAATCGGACACGCTCTCTTGGATCGGCACCGCCGACGGCCGCCATGAGGCACCCGGGGTCCGCGCCGCTCGTGGCCACATGGCCGCGGCGGCTACGGACGAATGGCCTCCGGCGGCGGCGGGGGCGTCGACGCCGCGCGCTCGAGCGCTAACTTGGTGCGGATGGGGGCGGGCGCGAGCACACGGCGGCGGGGCGTGCGCCCGTCGCGCAACGCCGTGATCGCGCTGGTGGCGGTGTGGGTCACCGCCACGGCCCTGGCCATCGGCATCGCCCTCGCCCTCGACGACCCGACGGGCGCGGGGCAACGCGATCGCGCCCGACCGATCGTTGCGGGGGTCGTGGTGGCGCCCGGCCAGGAGCTGACAGCGGGCGAGAGCGCCCTGCCACCGCTGGCGCTGGTGCTCGACACCCCCCCGCCGGCGCGCATCGCCGGTCTCATGCCTGAGGCCCAGGTCGCCGTCCTGCGGCGCCGGGCCGAGCAGCGTGCGACCCCCAGGCGGCTCGTGGAGCTTGGCTCCGCGCTGCAGGGCGCCGGCGAGGGCCCTGCCGCCGAAGCCTCCTACCGCCGCGCGCTGCAGCTCGACGCCGACAACCTCGCGGCGCGCGTGGGCCTGCTGATGGCCGACGGCGCCACCGGCACCGAGGGCCTCGACCGGGCGGCCCGGGCGCTCAGGCGGCTGACGGGCCAGCGCCCGCGCGACCAGCTGGTGGCCTTCAACCAGGGCTGGCTTGCCGCCTACCGCCGCGACCTGCCCACAGCGCGCACCGCGTGGCTGCGCACGGTCCGACTCGGCGGCGAGACGCGCCTCGGTCGCACGGCCGGACGGCTGCTCGAGGCCATCGAGCGCGGTCGCGCAGGCGGAAACCCCTAGAAGCCGCTCCGCCCGGAAGGTGCGGCCGATGATTCACGCCGTCCGCATCGGTTCTTAACCCCGGCTTAAGGCGCGGCTGAGAGCATGCCGCCCGGTCGGACGATGAAGTGAAACAGGAACGTGCCGGCCGGGACAAAAGATTGGGAGACGTCCGAGCCGGAGGTAAGGATTTTCCCGCCGGCTGCCGATTCCGATGGAAAGACGCTGGACGACCTTGACTTCAGCAAGTGAAGCGGTAACCTATCGAACGTTTGTTCGTGCGTTGGGAGCGGCGGCAGCCACCACGCCGGCGGCAGATCGCCCACCAGGGGCGGAGGTAACCTCATGACGGTGACCGAGATCGTCCAGCTGGAAGAGGTCCAGGGGCTCGTAGCGCGAGGCCAGGAGCACGGCTTCCTCAGCTTCGAGGAGGTCGCCCAGGCCGTCGAGAACCACGACATCGACGGCTCCGCAGCCGAGAGCCTCTACCGCCACCTGGACGAGGCGGGCGTCGAGCTGCTCGACGCTGCGGCGGCGCGCGAGCGCACGGCGCAGATCAACGAGGAGGGCGACCGCCCGCCGCGCCGGCTCAACCTGCGCACCGAGACCAGCACCGACTCCCTGCAGCTGTTCCTCAAGGACGTGGGCCGGGTAGCGCTGCTCACGGCCCCCCAGGAGGTCGAGCTGGCCAAGCGCATCGAGATGGGGGACCTGGACGCCAAGAAGGAGATGGTCGAGGCCAACCTGCGCCTGGTCGTCTCCATCGCCAAGAACTACCGCAACCAGGGGCTCGCTTTCCTCGACCTCATCCAGGAGGGCACCCTGGGGCTGGTTCGCGCGGCCGAGAAGTTCGACTACCGCAAGGGCTACAAGTTCTCCACGTACGCAACCTGGTGGATCCGCCAGGCGGTGGCCCGCGCCATCGCCGACAAGGGGCGCACCATCCGCATGCCGGTGCACGTGGTCGAGAAGCTCAACAAGATCAACCGCGCCGAGCGCACGCTGGTCTCCGAGCTCGGCCGCGAACCGTCCATCGACGAGATCGCCCAGGCCGTCAAGCTGCCCGAGCCCGAGGTCGCATCCATCAAACGCAGCGCCCAGACCCCGATCTCGCTCGAGAAGCCGGTGGGCGACGACGAGGAGTCGGAGTTCGGCCAGTTCCTCCCCGACGAAAAGGCCGTGGCCCCCGAGGGCGCGGCCGAGTCGGTCATGCGTAGCGAGGGGTTGCACGACGTGCTGAACACGCTCAGCTACCGTGAGCGGCGCGTGCTCGAGCTGCGCTATGGGCTGGGCGGCGAGCACCCTCGCACCCTCGACGAGGTGGGGCGCACCTTCAACGTCACGCGCGAGCGCATCCGCCAGATCGAGAACCAGTCGCTGCAGAAGCTGGCCACCCTCGCCGAGGCGCAGCGCCTGCGCGAGGTGGCGTAGCCGGCCCACGCACCAGCCCGGGCGCGGCGCCCGGGTGTGCCTCGCTTGCCGAAGGGCCCCAGCCGGGGCCCTTCGTGCTTCTCCGCACCGCCATCGCGGCGCGCTACGCTCGACCCGATGGGCTACGACGACGACTGGCCGCCACCGCTCAAGGACCCCGAGGAGATCGAGAAGGCCCGCAGGAACCTGCGCGGCATCACGCAGACCCACCGGGCCGCGCTGCGCTACGTCTACGCCGGCCTGGCCATTCTCCTCATCCTGGTGATCGTGCTGGCCCTCACCCGCTGAGCGCGCCGCCCGCGATCGGCATCGTCGCCGACCTCTGGCGCTACCCCGTCAAGTCGTTCGGCGGCGAGCGCCTGCGCGCCGCCTTCCTCGGGCCCGTCGGCGCCCTGGGCGACCGTCGCCACGCGGTTCTCGACGCCGACGGCAACGCCATGTCGGCACGGCGCAACCGCGCGCTGTTGGGCTACCGCGCGCGCTACCTCGACCCCGACGCCGCCGAGGGCGTCGAGATCACGGGGCCCGACGGACTCCACTACGCCTGGGACGACCCCGCCCTTGCCGCAGCCCTGGCCGGCCGCCTGCAGCAGCCCGTCGCCGTCGACCGGAGCGCCGCCAGCCTGCACGATGCGGCCCCGGTGCATATGGTCACGACGTCGTCGCTCGCCGCCGCCTCGCAGTGGACGCCCGGCGAGGAGATGGACCCGCGCCGCTTCCGGGCCAACGTCATCGTGGAGCTTGACGAGCCGCAGCCGTTCGCCGAGACGGCCTGGCCGGGACAGACGTTTTCGCTCGGTGATAACGGGCCCGTCATCGGGGTGGTCTCGCACACGGAGCGCTGCGCGGTCACCACCTTCGATCCCGACACGCTGGAGCGCGACAACCGCGTCCTCGCCGGCCTGGCCCGCGACCGGCAGAACCTGTTCGGCGTCTACGCCCGGGTGATCCGCCCCGGCTGGGCGCGTGTGGGCGCCACGATCACGGCGTCGGTCGCCACCGCGAGGTTGACCCCCGCTACCCGGCCGCTACAGTTGTAGGTGACGCCGCGGGGTGGAGCAGTCCGGTAGCTCGTCGGGCTCATAACCCGAAGGTCGCAGGTTCGAATCCTGCCCCCGCTACTCACAAAAGCCCTGCTAATACGGGGCTTTTGTATGAGGCGCTTCGACCTCACGAAGCCGATTCCGCGCCTGTGACCCCAGCGGTGACCCCACGGGCGGAGTTCGTTCCTCCGGGGAGTGGCGGCGCCAGACGTTGGCGCCTCCTCATCGCGGGCTGCCTGCATGGAAGCCCCGTTCGTCGCTGGCAAGCGCCACAGCGTCGTGCATCGTCAATGGACATAGGGTCAGCCTATTCGCGGCATCCGCTCGAGGTCGGGGTCTCGATGATGGCGCCGCTGACCGACTCCGCGCGCGCGCGCGCCGCCGTCCCCAGCGGCGTACGTGCCGTCTCGGGGATCATGGCCAGAACGGCGAGCGTCAGAATCGAGAGCGCGGCGATGTACACCGTCGGGCCGAGGCTGGCG
>JAUVPZ010000048.1 GCA_030598395.1 Miltoncostaeaceae bacterium
CACCTCCAGCGCACCGAGCTGCGCGAGGTCGAGGAGGAGTTCACGGCCGGGCAGAAGGGCAGCTCGGCCATGCCGCACAAGCGCAACCCGATCACCGCCGAGCGCCTCAGCGGCCTCGCCCGGGTGGTGCGCGGGCACGCCGTCGCCGCGCTGGAGAACGTCGCGCTGTGGCACGAGCGCGACATCTCGCACAGCTCCGTGGAGCGCATCGTGCTGCCCGACGCCTTCCTCGCGCTGGACTACATGCTGGCCGGGGCGCGTCGCCTCATGGAGCGGCTGGTCGTGCGGCCCGAGCGCATGCGCGAGGTGCTCGGCTCGTCGTCTGGGCTGGTCTACTCTCAGCGCGTGCTGCTGGGGCTGGTGGAGGCCGGCATGAGCCGTGAGGACGCCTACGCCGTGGTGCAAGAGAACGCCATGCGCGCGTGGGAGGCGGGCACGCCGCTGCGCGAGTTGCTGGGCGACGACGCACGCGCGGCGGCGCTGCTGTCGGACGAGCGGCTGGACGCGCTGTTCGACCCGGCCTGGCACACCCGGCACCTCGAGGCCGTCATGGCCCGGGTCGCCGCGCTGTGACGGTGGTCCACCGCGGCAAGGTCCGCGAGATGCACGAGGCGGGCGAGGACCACCTGGCCATGGTGGCAAGCGACCGCATCTCGGCCTACGACGTGGTGATGCCCACGCCCATCCCCGACAAGGGCCGGGTGCTCACGGGCCTCAGCGCGCACTGGTTCGCGCGCACCGCCGACATCGTGCCCAACCACCTGGTGTCCGCTCGCGAGGAGGACCTCCCGGACGACCTTCGCGGACCCGAGGTGCGCGGCCGGGCGCTGCTGGTGCGGCGGCTGACCATGATGCCGGTGGAGTGCGTGGCCCGCGGCTACCTGGCCGGCTCGGGCTGGCGCGACTATCGCGCCGCCGGCGAGGTCTCTGGGCACCGGCTGCCCGCGGGCCTGCTCGAGGCCGACCGGCTGGATGGACCCATCTTCACGCCGGCCACCAAGGCCGAGGAGGGCCACGACGAGAACATCAGTCGCGAGGCGGCCGCGGAGCTGGTGGGCGCCGAGGTGCTGGCCGAGCTGGAGCGCCTCACGCTCGCGCTGTACGCCCGGGCGGCCCAGGAGTGCCTCGCGGCCGGGCTCGTCCTCGCCGACACGAAGCTGGAGTTCGGAGTCGACTCCGGCGGGCGCATCGTGCTCGCCGACGAGGCGTTCACGCCCGACAGCTCGCGCTTCTGGCCGGTGAGCGGCTGGGCGCCGGGCGGCTCGCCGCCCAGCTTCGACAAGCAATACGTACGCGACTGGCTCGACGCCTCGGGCTGGGACCACCGTCCACCCGCGCCCGAGCTGCCGGCCGGGGTGGTGGAGGGCACCCGCAGCCGCTACGTCGAGGCCTACGAGCGGATCACCGGACGGTCGTTCGCCAGCTACCTTGCGGGGGGGGCATGAGCCGGGTCGTCATCACCGTGATGCCGAAGCAGGGCGTGCTCGACCCGCAGGGGCAGGCCGTGCAGGGCGCGCTGGCGCGACTGGGCTTCTCCGGGGTCGAGGACGTACGCGTGGGCAAGCGCATCGAGCTGTCGGTGACCGGCGACGACCCCGCCGCGGCGGCGCGGGAGATGTGCGAGCGCCTGCTCGCCAACGCCCTGATCGAGGACTACCGGGTCGAGGTCGGCTCGTGAGCGTCGCCGTGCTGCGTTTCCCGGGGTCGCTCGACCACGAGAGCGCGGCACGGGCGATCCGGACCGCGGGCGGCACCGCAGCCGAGGTCTGGCACGACGAATCCGATCTGCCGGGCGGCACGCGCGCCGTGGTGATCCCGGGCGGCTTCTCCTACGGCGACCACCTTCGTCCCGGCGCCATCGCCAGCCGCGCGCGCGTGATGGACGACGTGCGCCGACACGCCGAGCGGGGCGGCATGGTGCTGGGGATCTGCAACGGCTTCCAGGTGCTGTGCGAGGCAGGGCTGCTGCCGGGCGCGCTGCGACCCAACGCCACGCTGAGCTTCGTGTGCCGCCAGACCACGCTCGAGGTCACCGATCCCGATGCGCCGTGGACCCGGGCGCTGGGCGCCGGGGCGCATCTTTCGATCCCGATCAAGAACAACTCGGGTGCCTGGTTCGGCGACCCGACGACTGCGCGGGTGGCCCTGCGCTACGTGGGCGAGGACGCGTTGGGCTCGGTGGACGCCGCCGCCGGCGTGCTGGACGACCGGGGCACCGTGTTGGGGCTGATGCCCCACCCCGAGGAGGCGTGCGACCCGCTGCTCGGCTCGGCCGACGGCCTCGCGCTGTTCCAGGCGGCGGTGGCCGCGTGACGACCCTCGAGCCTCCGCTGCACCGCCAGCTGGGCCTCACCGACTGGGAGGCCGGGCGCATCGATGAGCTGCTAGGGCGCCGGCCCACCCACCCCGAGCTGGTCATGTTCAGCCTGATGTGGAGCGAGCACTGCTCGTACAAGCACAGCCGGCGCCTACTTCGGCGCTTCCCCACCGAGGGCCCGTCGGTGCTGCAGGGGCCCGGCGAGAACGCCGGCGTGGTGGACGTGGGCGACGGCTGGGCGGCCGCGCTCAAGATCGAGAGCCACAATCACCCCTCCGCCGTCGAACCTTTCGAGGGTGCCGCCACCGGGGTGGGCGGGATCGTGCGCGACATCCTGGCCATGGGCGCGCGGCCCATCGCGCTGCTCGACAGCCTGCGCTTCGGCGAGCTGGCCAGCGCGCGCAGCCGCCATCTGTTCGCACGCTCGGTGGCCGGCATCGGCCACTACGGCAACTGCATCGGGGTGCCCACGGTGGGCGGCGAGGTGGCGTTCGACGACCGCTACGAGGACTCGTGCCTGGTGAACGCGATGTGCGTCGGCGTGGTGCGCCACGACGCGCTGCTGCGCTCGGCCGCGTCGGGCCCCGGCAACGCCGTGGTGCTGATCGGCAACCGCACCGGCGCCGACGGCATCGGGGGCGCCAGCGTGCTGGCCTCCGCCGAGCTGGACGAGGAGGAGGACCGCCGTCCCTCGGTGCAGGTCAGCGACCCGTTCACCGAGCGCAAGCTCATCGACTGCTGCCTGGAGCTGGCCGGGCGCGGTGCCTTCGTGGCCCTGCAGGACCTCGGCGCCGCCGGCCTCACCAGCGCCTCGAGCGAGATGGCCGCCAAGGGCGGGGTGGGCATCGAGCTGGATCTGGACGCGGTGCCCCTGCGCCAGCCACTGGAGCCGGCGGAGATCCTGGTGTCCGAGAGCCAGGAGCGGATGTTGGCCGTGGTGGAGCCCGGGCGCGTCGGGGAGGTGATCGCCGCGTGCGACCGCTGGGAGCTCCTGGCCACGGCCGTCGGCCGGGTCACCGACGGCGGGAACCTGCTGGCCCGCGCCGCCGGTCGCGTCGTGGTCGACGTTCCGGCCCGCCTGCTGGCCGACGACGCGCCGGCGTACGACGTGCCGATCGAGCCGGCGCCGGAGCCCGAGCCACTTCAGTTGGAGGACGTGCCCGCGCCCTCCGATCTGGCCGCCGCCTGGCGGGACCTGCTCGCCCGGCCCAACGTGGCGAGCAAACGCTGGGTCTACCAGCAGTACGACCACCTGGTGGGCGCGAACACCGTACAGCGCCCCGGTGGGGACGCCGCGGTGGTCCGGCTGCCGGGCTCGTCGCGAGCCATCGCGCTGACCACCGACGGAGCCGAGCGCCACTGCCAGCTGGACCCGCGCGCGGGCGGCGCTGCTGCCGTGCTCGAGGCGGCCCGCACCCTGGCCTGCGTCGGCGCACGACCGGCGGCGGCCACCGACTGCCTGAACTTCCCCAACCCCGAGAAGGGCGCCACCGGGTGGCGGCTGCGCGAGGTCATCGACGGCATGTCCGAGGCCCTGCGCGCGCTGGGCGTGCCCGTCGTGTCGGGAAACGTGTCGCTCTACAATGAGAGCGGCTCCCGCGCAATCTACCCGACCCCGGTGGTGGGCATGATGGGCCTGCTCTTCGAGGCCGCCGCCAGCGTGACCCACGGCTTCGACGCCGACGGCGACGCCGTGCTGCTGGCCGGCGCTGCAACGCCGCGGCTGGACGGCAGCGAGCTGCTGGGCGAGGCCCGCGGTCGTCCGCCGGCACCCGACGTGCCGGCCCAGGCCGCCCTCTGTGCGGCACTGGCGGAGGCCGCCGAGCGCCGCCTGCTTCGGAGCGCCCACGACGTGGCCGCGGGAGGCGTCGCGGTGGCCCTGGCCGAGTCGGCGCTGGCCGGGGGCCTCGGGGTCGAGGTGACGCTGCCGGTGGGGCGCCGAGGTGACGAGACGCTGTTCGGCGAGGGCGGCGGGCGGGCCGTCGTGAGCTGCCGGCGGGACGGCGAGACGCAGCTCGCCGAGCTGTTCGCGTCCCACGGCGTGGCCCTGAAGCGCATCGGTACGGCCGGCGGCGCGCACGTCGCGGTGGACCTCGGCGGGCAGCCCGTCGCCCTCGGGCTCGACGAGGCGGCCGAGGCCTACGAGACGGGGCTGGCGGAGGCGCTCCGTTGAACCGCGCCGACGAGCCACGCGAGGCCTGCGGCGTGTTCGCCGTCAACGCGCCCGGACGCGACGTCTCGCGGATGACGTTCTTCGCGCTGCACGCGCTGCAGCACCGCGGCCAGGAGAGCGCCGGCATCGCGGTGAGCGACGGCGAGCGGGTGACCGTGCAGCGCGATCTGGGCCTGGTGGGCGACGTCTTCGACGAGCCCGCCCTGCGCAGCCTCACCGGCGACGCCGCGCTGGGCCACGTGCGCTACTCGACCACCGGGAGCAACCACTGGGAGAACGCGCAGCCGGTGGCCCAGATGAGCGAGCAGGGCATCGTGGCCCTCGGGCACAACGGCAACCTCACGAACGCCGACGAGTTGCGCCACCAGCTGATCGAGGCGGGCGCCGAGGTGCGGGCGTCCAGCGACTCGGTGCTGATCGCCGCGCTGCTGGCCCGGGGCGAGGGCAGCCTGCTCGACTCGGTCTGCCGTGCCATGCCGCGGCTGGTGGGCGCCTACTCGGTGGTGGCGCTGTCGGAGACCGAGCTGGTGGCGTTCCGCGACCCCCACGGAGTGCGGCCCCTGGCGCTGGGCCGACTGCCCGAGGGCGGGTGGTGCGTGGCCTCGGAGACCTGCGCGCTGGACCAGGTGGGCGCGGTGGTCGAGCGTGAAGTGCGCCCCGGCGAGGCCGTGCGGATCTGCGCCACCGGCACCGAGAGCCGCCAGGCGGTGCCGCCGGCCGGCGCCAAGCCGTGCGTGTTCGAGAACATCTACTTCGCGCGACCCGACAGCCAGCTGAACGGCCAGGCCGTATGGGAGTCGCGCCACGCGATGGGCATGCAACTGGCGGACGAGCACCTGGTCGCGGCCGACCTGGTGGTGGGCCTGCCCGACTCCGGCACCCCGGCCGCGATCGGCTACGCCCGGGCATCGGGCATCCCGTACGCCGAGGCGGTGGTGCGCAACCGCTATGTCGGGCGCAGCTTCATCCAGCCCGACCAGGCGTTGCGCCAGCAGGGCGTGCTGCTGAAGTTCAACCCCCTGCCCTCAATCATCGGCGGGCGGCGCCTGGTGGTGGTCGACGACTCGATCGTGCGCGGTACCACGACCCGCAAGACCGTGGCGATGCTGCGCGACGCCGGCGCCGCCGAGATCCACATGCGGGTGTCGAGCCCGCCCATCCTGTGGCCGTGCTTCTACGGCATCGACATGGCCGAGCGCTCGGAGCTGGTGGCGGCCGGCCGCACGCCCGAGCAGGTCGCCGAGCTCACCGGAGCCGACAGCCTGGCCTACCTCTCGCTCGCCGGCCTGCAGCGCGCGCTGGGCCGGCCCGGCGACGCGTTCTGCCGCGCCTGCTTCACGGGCGACTACCCGATCCCGTTGCCGTCCGTGGCCGACAAGCGCCGCTTCGAGGTCCAGCCCACGCCGGCGTGAGCGAGCCCAGGCGGGAGCTGTCGTACCAGGACGCCGGGGTCGACCTGGCGGCCGCCCGGCAGCACACGGCAGCTATCGCGTCGATGGTCGAGGGCGGCACGATCGGTTTCGCCGCAGCCCAGGCGCTGCCGCCCGGCCTGCGCGATCCGCTGCTGGTGAGCGCCACCGACGGGGTGGGCACCAAGCTGCTGCTCGCCCGGCAGCTCGACCGGCTGGACGGGCTGGGCCAGGACCTGGTGGCGATGTGCGTGAACGACCTGGTCTGCTCTGGAGCCCAGCCCCTGGGCTTCCTGGACTACCTGGCGGTCGGGGCGCTGGATCCCGGGGAGGCGGCCGGCCTGGTGCGCGGCGTCGCCGAGGCCTGTCGCCGCTGCGGATGCGCGCTGGTGGGGGGCGAGACCGCCGAGCTCCCCGGTCTGTACGCGCCCGGCCACTTCGACCTCGCCGGGTTCGCCTACGGGGTGGTGGAGCGCGAGCTGGCCTGGGGGCCGGCCCGCGTGCGCACAGGTGACCTGGTGGTGGGAGTGGCCTCCTCCGGGCTCCACGCGAACGGGTTCTCGCTGGTGCGCGCGCTGGTCGACGAGGGGGCGCTTCCGGCCGACGCCGACCTGCTCTTGGCACCCACGCGGCTGTACGCGCCCGAGGTGGCACGGGTACGAACCGAGGGAGTGGAAGTGCACGCCGTGGCGCACATCACCGGCGGTGGGCTGCCCGAGAACCTGCCGCGGGCCCTTCCGGCCGGGCTGCGCGCGGCGCTGGACCCCGCCGCCTGGTCGATCGGCGCCGCGGCGGAGGCCGTGCTGGCCACCGGCCGGGTGGCGCCCGAGGAGGCGTGGTCCACGTTCAACATGGGGCTGGGGCTGTGCCTGGTGTGCCCCGAGAGGTCGGCCGCCCGCGTGGCGGCGGCGGTGTCCGAGGCGGCCGTGGTGGGGTTCGTGGAGGAGGGTGAGGCGGGGGTGCGGTTTGCCTGAGCCGTTCAGGGTCGTGGTGCTGGTGTCGGGCAACGGCACCAACCTGCAGAGCCTGATCGATCGCGTGCACCGCCCGGGCCACGCCGAGATCGTGCTGGTCGTGTGCTCGAAGACGGGGGCGAAAGCCCTCGAGCGGGCCGAGCAGACGGGCATCGCCGCGCGGGTGGTCGCGATGGGCGACGGCGGGCGCGAGGAGCGCGACCGGCGGCTGGCCGAGGTCGTGGGGGCGGCATCGCCCGACCTGGTCGTGCTGGCCGGCTGGATGAGCATCCTCACCGCGGTCTTCCTCGACCGGCTGCCAGACCGGGTGATCAACCTGCACCCCTCGCTGCTGCCGTCCTTCCCGGGCATGCACGCCATCGAGGAGGCCCTCGAGTGGGGCGTCCAGGTCACCGGGGTCACGGTGCACTACGCCGAGGTGGAGGTGGACGGCGGCCCACCGATCCTGCAGGAGCCGGTGGCCGTTCTGTACGGTGACACCGTCGAGTCGCTGCGCGAGCGCATTCGCGAGGTCGAGCACCGCCTGCTGCCGCGCGCGGTGCGGCTGTTCGCCTCCGGGAGCGTGACGCGCGACCCGGAGCGGCGCCGTCGGGTCCGGGTGGACGACGGGGGTGACGGGTGACGGTGCGCCGTGCGCTGATTTCGGTGTCCGACAAGTCCGGGCTGGGCGAGCTGGCCAGTGGGCTCGTGGAGCTGGGCGTCGAGCTGATCTCCACCGGAGGCACGGCCGCCGCGCTGGCCGAGTGGGGCCATCCCGTGACCCCGGTCGAGGACGTCACCGGCCACCCCGAAATCCTGGGCGGCCGCGTCAAGACGCTGCACCCGGCCATCCACGGCGGCATCCTGGCCCGCCCTGACCACGCCGCCGACGAGGCGGAGCTGGCCACGACCGGCATCGCGCCGATCGATCTCGTGGTGGTCAACCTGTACCCCTTCGAGGAGTGGCTGCAGCGGCGGGGGGCCACCAACGACGAGCTGATCGAGCGCATCGACGTGGGCGGTCCTGCGATGATCCGTGCCGCCGCGAAGAACCACGCGCGCGTGGCGGTGGTCACCCACCCCGGCCAGTACAGGGCGGTGCTCTCGGAGCTTGCGGAGGGCGACGGCCTGTCGGAGGACACCCGGCGCCGGCTCGCGGCGGCGGCCTTCGCGCGGACGGCGCGCTACGACGCTGCGGTCGCCGACTGGATGGGCGGCGGCGACGATCAGTTCCCGGAGGCCATCCTGGTGGGGTTCGAGCGCCAGCTCGACCTCGCCTACGGCGAGAACCCCCACCAGCGGGCCGCCTACTACGCGGAGCCGGGCGCTCGCACCCACCTGCTCGCCCGGGTGGAGCAGCTGCACGGCAAGGAGTTGTCGTTCAACAACCTCTACGACCTGGACGCCGCGCGCGGCGTGCTGGCCGAGTTCGAGCTGCCGGCCTGCGTGGTGATGAAGCACAACAATCCCAGCGGCGTCGCGATCGCAGGATCGGTCAACGAAGCCTACGAGCGCGCCCGCGCCTGCGACCCGGTCTCGGCCTACGGTGGGGTCGTCGTGGTGAACCGCCCGGTCGACGCGGAGCTGGGCGAGATCCTCGCCGGGACCTTCGTGGAGGTGCTGCTGGCGCCGAGGTACGACGACGAGGCGCTGACGGCGCTGACGCGCAAGCCGAACATCAGGATCCTGCTCAACAACGAGCGGCGGCGCACCAACCCCGGCGAGCGCGACCTGCGGCGGGTTACCGGCGGCTTGCTGGTGCAGGACCGCGACTCCGAGAGCGAGGACCGCGAGCTGATGGAGGTCGCCACCGAGACCCAGCCCGGCGGCGACGCCTGGGGCGACCTGATCTTCGCGTGGCGGGTGGCCAAGCACGTGAAGAGCAACGCCATCGTGCTGGCCAGAGGCCTTGCCACCGTGGGGGTGGGCGCGGGCCAGATGAGCCGGGTCGACGCGGTGCGGCTGGCGGTCGAGAAGTCGAACGGGCGATCTGAGGGCTCCGTCCTGGCGAGCGACGCCTTCTTCCCCTTCGCCGACGGGCCCGAGACGGCCATGGACGCGGGCGTGCGCGCAATCGTGCAGCCCGGCGGCTCGATCCGCGACCACGAGGTCGTGGCCGCCTGCGACGCGCGCGGGGCGGCCATGGTGTTCACGGGCCGCCGCCACTTCCGCCACTAGTTTCCCGGCTGCGACTCTTGAGCCAGGTCGTCGCCGCCGCGGGGTTCGACGGACGAGCGCGCGGGCTCCACGCCACGGCGGGCTACCGTGTGGCGCGTGCCCGTTCGCCGGCTCGCAGCGCTGCTGCTGCTCCCGGGGCTCGCCGCGCCCGCGGCGGCGTCCGCCCTCCCGCCGTCCGACCTCTCGGACGACCCGCTCGACCGCGGCGCGCTGCTGGCGCTGCCCGGCCTCTACCGGCTGCGGGTCGACGTCACCGTCGAGGCGCTGGTCACCCGGGACGGGCGCCGCCTGCCGGTGCAGGCCGGCGTACGCCGCATCGCCACGCTGGGCACCGCCTTCGGGGTGGCGCCGGGCGGCTACGTGGTGGCGGCAGCACACGTGGTCCGGCCGGGCGGGGAGAGCCTCGCCGTGGACGCCCGCGTCAACCAGCTGGCGGCCGCCGGCCGGCGCCACGACGCCGACATCGCGCGGCGCTGGGTGCGCCGGCAGGGAGCGCGGGCCGGCGGCGTACGGGTCGTGGGTCGCCGGCTCACGCAGGCCGACGCCGGCCAGGGTGCGGGCGCCTCGCGCTCGTGGACCCCACGACGGGTGCGCATCGAGCGCCGCGCGGACCTGGCGCTGCTTCGCATCCTGGCCCCGCAGGCGCCGGCCCTGCCGCTCTACGCGGTCCAAACCGAGGGCACGCCCGTGGTGACCATCGGATACGGCGGCGAGGGCATCGCCGACGCGGCCCTGACCCCGGTCGTGCGGCGCGGCGCGCTGGGTCGCAGCGGCACCGTGCGCCGCGCCACCGAGCGCACGCTCACCGCCGTGACCACCGGCGTCGAGCGGGGCGACTCGGGGGGGCCCGCCGTGGACCGCGACGGGCAGGTGCGCGGTGTGGTGGTGCTGCGCAGCGCCGACGGCGGCATCGTGGAGCCCTCGCAGGCCATCAGGAAGCTGATGCGGGCGGCGGGGGTGGTCCCCGAGGCAGGCGCCGCGGCGGCGCGCTTCCGGGTGGCCATGGGGCGGTTCTGGGCGCTCGACTTCCGGGGGGCAGCGCGCGGCTTCCGATCGACGCTTGAGGCGTTCGACGACCACACGCTGGCCCGGCGGCAGCTGCGACGTGCGACCGCGCTGCAGCGGCGCCCGGTGGGCTTCGCCGCCGACGGGAGCCTGCGGCGCTTCCTGCTGGCGCTGGCCGCGCTGAGTGCGGTTGCGGCCATCGGCTGCTCGATCGCCCTCGCCGTCACGAGGCGGCGCGGCGGCGGCCATCCCGATTACGATTGACTGATGCGCGTCGGGGTCCCCGCCGAGATCAAGCCCGACGAGTACCGCGTGGCGCTCACGCCGGCCGGCGCCGACGAGCTGGTGCGCCGCGGCCACCACGTCACGGTGGAGGCAGGGGCCGGGACCGGATCGTCCTTCGACGACGACGACTACACGGCGGTCGGGGCCGAGCTGGCCGACTCGGACGGCACCTGGGACGCGGACCTGGTGCTCAAGGTCAAGGAGCCCCAGCCGTCCGAGTACGGCTTCCTGCGCGACGAGCTGGTGCTGTTCACGTACCTGCACCTGGCCGCCAACCCGGACGTGGCGGCGGCGTTGCAGCGGGCCGGAAGCGCGGCCATTGGCTACGAGACCGTGGAGGACGAGGTGGGTCGGCTGCCCCTGCTCGAGCCGATGAGCGAGATCGCGGGGCGCCTGGCGGTCCAGGCCGGCGCCCGGTTCCTCGAGAGCCCGGCCGGGGGCCGCGGCGTGCTGCTGGGGGGCGTGGCGGGGGTGGCTCCCGGCTCGGTGGTCATCCTGGGGGCCGGCACGGTGGGCACCAATGCCGCCATGGTGGCGATCGGCATGCAGGCCCACGTGGCGATCCTCGACACCAACCTGGGGCGCCTGCGCGACCTGGAGCTGCTGCTGGGCGGTCGCGTGACCCTGCTGCACTCCACCAAGCTGGCCGTGGCCGAGATCGTCCAGCGGGCCGACCTGGTGGTCGGCGCCGTGCTGGTGCCAGGCGCGCTGACGCCGCAGCTGATCACGCGCCGCCTGCTGGGCCGGATGCGCAATGGCTCGGTGATCGTGGACGTGGCGGTCGACCAGGGGGGCTGCGTGGAGACCGCACGCCCCACCACGCACTCCGACCCGGTGTACGAGGTCGACGGGGTGTTGCACTACTGCGTGACCAACATGCCCGGCGCGGTGCCGGTGACCTCCACGCGGGCCCTGTGCAGCGCCACTCTGCCCTATGTCCTGTGCCTGGCCGACGAGGGGCTCGAGGGCGCGCTCGGAGCGATGCCGGACCTTCGGCGCGGCGTCAACGTGCGCGACGGCGCGGTGGTCAACGAGGCCGTCGAGGAGGCTCTGGGCGGCTAGGCTACGCGACCCTGGAGGCGAGCCGGGCGGGATGGCTCGCCGAACATCTACGCCCGGCTCGGCTCAAGCGTTCGACAGAGCGGCGCGGCATCCTTCCCGACGGTCGTGCTGCGGCGTGGGGCGCGACGTCCGCCGAGATCGCAATACTGCGTAGCGAGTCTCGCACCCGCAGGTACGACGCGCTGCCCGAACCCGGCCACAACGACATCGCGCGCGATGCCGCCAGGCTGTCGCCCGTGGCGCTCGCAGCCCTGGACGCATCGGGTGCGCTGGTGTTCGCGAACCAGGCGTGGAACGACTACTGCGAGCGC
>JAUVPZ010000093.1 GCA_030598395.1 Miltoncostaeaceae bacterium
ACCACGTCCTCGGGGCGTGGCGGCCTGATGGCCGACATGGTGGCCACCTTCTGGTCGCGCACGTCGTCGGCGTCCTCGGAGGCGGGCTCCTCCATGGCGATCAGCGCAGTCATCTGCAGCAGGTGGTTCTGCACCACGTCGCGCACCGCCCCGGTGGCGTCGTAGAACGCGCCGCGGTCGGCCACGTCGAACGACTCGGCCATGGTGATCTTGACCGCCCACACGTGCTGGCGGCCCCACAGCGGCTCCAGCACCGCGTTGGCGAAGCGCAGCACCATCAGGTTGCGCAGCGGCTCCTTGCCCAGGTAGTGGTCCAGACGGTAGAGGCGCTCCTCGGGGAAGCACACCAGCAGCCGTGCGTTGAGCGCCTCTGCCGATGCCAGGTCGTGTCCGAAGGGCTTCTCCACCATCAGCCGGCCCTCGCCGTTGAGCCCCGCGCCGGCCAGGCCCTCGGCCACGTCGCCGAACAGCGGCGGCGGGATGGCCAGGTGGAACAGCGGGCGCCTGGAATCGCCCAGCCGCTGTGCCAGCGCCGTGAACGTGGCCGCCTCGCGGTAGTCGCCGGCCAGGTAGGTCATCGAGCCCAGCAGGCCGTCCATCGCCTTGGGGTCGATCGACTCGCCGCCCTCGGTGATCGACGTGCGCGCGCGCTCGCGCAGGTCGTCGTCGGTCCAGTCGTCGAGGGCCACGCCGATGACGGGCACGTTCAGCAGGCCGCGCCGGCGCAGCCGGTAGACGGCTCGGAACAACTGCTTCTTGGCCAGGTCGCCCGATGCGCCGAACATCACCAGGGCGTCGGACGGGGTGGGGGCGGCGGGCACGGCGGCTCCTTGTGGGGGCGGACGGCTGAAGCATGTCCGCAAGAGCCCCCGAGCGGAAGGGCACTAGGCTGCGCCGCGGTGTTGGCCTACCACCGCGCCCTGCGCAGCACCTCCGCCCGGATCGCCCTACTCCTGGCCGGGCTGCTGAGCCTGTGGTTCGTGTCGGCGACGCTCGGGTGGCTGGTCACGGACGAGTTCGACTCCTATGGCGAGGCGCTCTGGATCGGCTTTCGCCACATGCTCGACCCCGCCGCGCTTGGGGAGGACCAGACGGCGGCCGAGCGCGCGCTGGGGGTGTTCCAGGTGCTGGTGGGCCTCACGTTCTTCGTGGGCCTGCTGTTCACGATCGTGGAGGAGGTGGTGGGGGGCTGGTTCGACCGCCTGGCCGACGTCGACCCGCCGGTGCGCGCGCGGGGCCACGTCCTCATCCTGGGCTGGGACGACCTGGTGATGGACGTGGTCGAGGCGGTGGCGGCCAGCACCGCCGCCCACCGCGACCGGCCGACCATCGTCGTGGTGGGCCCGTCCGAGCTGCGCGGGCGGCGGCGCGAGCTGGCCGACCGCCTGTCGTCAGGCGCGGATGGCCTTCGGGCCGAGCTGGTGTTGCGCGACCTGGAGGACCCCGACGACCTCGATGTCGGCGCCGCCCGCGACGCCTCGCGCATCATGGTGATCCCGTCGCATCGGGGCGAGGCGACGGCCGCCGACGCCGCGGACCTGGAGAGCATCCGCGTGGGGATGCTGCTGCGGGCACGCCTTGAGGGCGGGGGCGCTCAGCCGCCGCGCACGCCCCCGGTGCTGCTGCTCTTCCGCCGCGGCCGCAACGTCGACGCCGCGTGGGAGCTATTCCCTGCCAATTTTGACGCGGTGGTGGTCGACCGCGCCATCGCGGGCATCGTGGGGCTGGCCATCACGCGCCCCGGATTCGTGGACAGCCTGCCGGGTCTCGGCTCGGCCGACGGTCCGCGCCTGGTCACGGCGCCAGCCGACGATCTGGTGGGGCGGCCCTTCGAGGAGCTGGTGGGCGTGATGGCCGGGGCGCTGCCGCTGGGGCTGGTGCGCGACGGCCCTGCCGGCATCGAGGTGGACCTGCCGCCGCCGGCCGACGCGCCGGTGAGGGCCGGCGACCGCGTCGCGGTGCTCACCTCCGGGGACGGCGAGGTGACGCGCCGCCCGGATGCGGCGCAATTGCCACCGCCGGTGCCCGTGCCGGGCGAGCAGCAGGTGGGCGGCCACGTGCACAGCATCCTGGTGCTGGGCTGGGCGATCACGGTCGAGGAGCTGCTGCCCGACCTGGCGCGCCGGGCCCCGCAGGGGATGCGGATCACGCTGCTCGACACGCCCGAGCGGCTGCAGGTGGCATGGCGCGTGCTCGAGCCGGCCGCCGACGAGGTGCTGTCGGTGACCACCCGGGCCGGCTCGCCCATCGACCCCGCCACCATCGCGGCCGCGCTGGCCGACACCGAGGCGCAGGTGGTGTTCTCGCCGGCCACGCTCAGCGCCGGCTCGTACGACGCGGCCGACGCGCGTGCGCTGCTGGCCGCCCTGCATGCCACCCGCCTCAGCCGCGGATCCGGGGTTGCCGTGATCGCCGACCTCTATGCCGGACGCGATGTGGCCGTGGGAGGGCACGGCGACGAGCGCCTGCACGTGGTCTCGCGCCGGCACTTCATGGCCGGCTGGCTCGAGCATGCGGTGGCCCGGCCCGAGCTGGCGGCGGCGGTGCAGTCGTTCTTCGGCGCCGACGGTGGCCGCCTGGCGGTGCGTACCTTCAGGCCGCCCGACGGCGCGGCGGTGTCGTTCGCAGCGGTCTACCGGGGGCTGCTGGCCGAGGGCGCCGTACCGGTGGGGCTGCGCGACGGTGGCGCGGGGGCGCGGCCGGTGCCGTCGCCGGAGACCCAGGTCGCGCCCGGCGACGACCTCCTGGTGCTGCTGCCGCCGGCATGAGGGCTGCGCTGGCCGCCGGGGCGACCGCGCTGGCCATGGTGGTGCTGTGCCGCTGAGCGACACCATCGCCATCGCCGACCTGCGCGTGGGCCGGCTGGGGTTCGGGGCGCTCCGCATCACCGGACCGGGCGGCCTCGATGAGCCGGCCGACGCCGAGGGCGCCCGCGCCGTCGTGCGGCGGGCGGTCGAGCTCGGGGTCACACTCATCGACACCGCCGACTCCTATGGCCCCGGGGTGTCCGAGCGCCTCATCGCGGAGGCGCTGCACCCGTATCCCCAAGGGGTCGTGATCGCCACCAAGGCCGGGCTGGTGCACGGCACCAACCAGCGCTGGAGGCGCGACGCCCACCCCGATCGCATCCGCGCCGGGTGCGAGGGCAGCCTGCGCCGGCTGCGCCTGGAGCGCATCGACCTGTTCCAGCTGCATGCCCCCGACCCCCGGGTACCGATCGAGGAGTCGATGGGCACCCTCGCCGACCTGGCGGCCGAGGGCAAGGTGCGCCATGTGGGCGTGTGCAACGTGGACGAGGAGGAGCTCGAGCGCGCCCGCGGCGTGATGCCGGTGGTCTCGGTGCAGAACCGCTACAACCTGGGACACCGCCACTGGGACCCGCTGGTCGACGTCTGCGAGCGTGATGGCCTGGCCTTCATGCCCTGGTACCCGCTGGCGCGCGGCACGCTGGCCGGTGCCGGCGGCGGGCTGGGGGAGGTGGCGCGCCGCCGCGGGATCACGCCGGCCCAGGCCGCCATCGCCTGGCTGCTGGCCCGCTCGCCCGCCATGCTGCCCATCCCGGGCACCTCCAGCATCGAGCACCTCGAGCAGAACGTGGCGGCGGCCGCCCTGACGCTGGACGACGAGGAGCTCGCGACCATCGAGGGGTAGGCGAGGTTCGGCCACTGCCTGGGCTCGCCCCCCGCGGCCTCGGCCCGGACGGGCGCTCCGGCACCGGTCCGATGCCGGGGTGCCAATTGGCGCCGGCTGACAGCGCCAAGTGGCGCACCCCGGCGTGGCGGGCGGTCCGGGCCTCTGCGCCAAGTGGCGCCGGCTGACAGCGCCAAGTGGCGCGTCCCCGCGGACGCGGGCCGTGAGGTGGGTGGGATTCCCGGGCTGGGCCGGCGGCGCGGTCGGGGGGCTCAGCGGGGCCGGGCCACCGTCCCCGCCAGCACCGTGACGGCCGCTCCGGCCAGTAGGACACGGTCGCCGTCGAGCGTGGCGCGCACCACGCCGCCCCGCGCAGAGGCCTGATGGCCCACCAGCTCCTCGCGACCGAGCCGCGCGGCCCAGTACGGGGCCAGGGCGCAGTGCGCCGAGCCGGTCACCGGGTCCTCGTCGATGCCCACCTGGGGCGCGAAGAACCGGGAGGTGAAGTCGGCACCCTGGGCCCCCCCGGCCGCGGTCACGATGAGCCCGCGCGCGGGCAGCCGGGCCACCGCGGCGAGGTCGGGGACCAGACCGGCGACCTCCTCGGCCGTCTCGAGCTCGGCCAGGTAGTCGAAGCTGCTGCGGGCGACGGCGCGCGGCCGGGCGCCGAGCGCCTCGGCCAGCCCGGAGGGCACCTCGGCCGCCCGTGGCGGCGTGGCGGGGAAGTCCATCGCGATCAGCGCGCCCTCGCGCCGTGCGCTCAGGGGGCCGCTTCGGGTGTGGAAGACGATGGGCCCGCCCGAGGCCACGCGGCCCGTCTCCCACAGCACATGAGCGGCGGCCAGCGTCGCGTGGCCGCACAGGTCCACCTCGGCCGCCGGCGTGAACCAGCGCAGGGTGCGACGGCCGTCGCGGTCCACGTGCGTGAAGGCGGTCTCCGACTGGCGCAGCTCGGCGGCCAGCGCCTGCATCCAGGCATGGTCGGCGGGCCCCTCCAGCAGGCAGACGCCGGCCGGGTTGCCCACGAAGGGCCGCTCGGCGAAGGCGTCGACCAGGTACAGCGGCGGGCCGGGGCCCTCAGCCGTCGGCGTAGCGGCCCTCGAGCTCGCGGTGGCCGGGCGTGTCGACCACGCGCTCGAAGCTGGCGAACGACTCCAGCCCCTCGCGGTGGTCGCGCAGCGTGCCCAGCTCGTACAGGCGGGCGAAGGTCTCGCGCACCGCGTGGGTGGCGGCCATCAGCGCCGACAGCGGCGTGACGATGAGGTCGAAGCCCAGATCGCTGAGCTCCTCGGGCGTGAGCAGCGGCGTGCGGCCGCCCTCGATCATGTTGGCCACGCGCACGCAGCCCTCCAGGTGGCGCCCGATCTGCTCCAGCTCCTTCAGGCTGGCGGGGGCCTCGATGAACACGGCGTCGGCGCCGATGTCGCGGGCCGCCTCGGCCCGTGCCAGCGCCTCGTCCAGCGATGCGGCGCCCCGCGCGTCGGTGCGGGCCACCAGGAACAGGTCGACCCCCTCCTCGCGCAGGTCCCGCACCGCCCGCAGCTTGCTCAGCCACGCGTCGCGCGGCACCACACGCTTGCCGTCGAAGTGGCCGCACTTCTTGGGCCACTCCTGGTCCTCCAGGAAGATGCCCGCGGCCCCGGCGGCGTGGAACAGCCGGGCGGTGCGGATGGCGCTCAGCGGATTGCCGTAGCCGGTGTCGGCGTCGACGATCACCGGCCGCGAGGTGGCCCCGCACACGGCCCGGCCGGCCTCGGCCATCTCGGTCTGGGTGAGGTAGCCGAAGTCGGGCAGCGCCAGCCGCGAGGCCGAGACGGAATAGCCCGACACGAACAGCACCGGAAACCCCTCCTCCTCGGCAAGCCTGGCCGTGAGCGCGTCGTAGACGCCCGGCATGTTGACCGTGTGGCCGGTGTCAAGGAGGTCGCGGATGACCTGGGCGGGTGCGGTCGAACGCACGGCTGGAGTGTAGTGGGGGGTAGTCTGGCCGGATGGACGTCCGCCTGGCCATCGCCAGCAAGCGCGACGAGCGCCGCTACGCCGGGGCCGAGCTGCCCTGGGACGTGGTCGAGCGCATCCTCGACGCCGGGCGCCTGGCGGGCAGCGCGCGCAACCGTCAGCCGTGGATCTTCTACGTGCTCGACAGCCCCGGGGCGCGCGCCGCGGCCGCCGACGCCGTCTACATCGGTTCGGTGGTGCGCGAGGCGCCGCTGGCCGTGGCTCTGGTGGTGACGCCGGGTGGGGGGCTGGTGGACTTCGACGCGGGCCGCGCGGCGCAGAGCATGATGCTGGCGGCGTGGGGCGAAGGGGTGGTGTCGTGCCCGCACGGCATCGCCGACCAGGAGCGCCTTCGGGGCGCGCTGGGCCTGGAGGACGCCGAGCGCGCCGTGGTGGTGCTCACCTTCGGCGAGCCGGGCCTGCCCCGCCGCCCCGAGCGCCGGACGGCCAACGCGTGGAGCCGCCGCGCCCGCCGCCTGCCGCTGGAGCAGCTCATCCGCAGGGTCTGAGCGCGACCGGGGCTAGCTCACCTCGGCGATCGCACGGTCCC
>JAUVPZ010000100.1 GCA_030598395.1 Miltoncostaeaceae bacterium
GGCATCCCGACTCGGGAGGCGCCGGGCGAAGTGATCGAGGGCGCACGGGCTGGTGCGCCGGGGCAACCGGATCCGCGGGCAACGCAACTGTTGCTTCCTGGACGGCACCACCCGACGGCCAGCGAGCGCTGGCGCCTACCCGGCTCGGCCCTCGCGTCGACGGTCCGGGTCGATGAGTCGGTACTCTCGGCGAAGAGCAAGAGATGCGACGACTGCCCATTCTCCTGGTACTTCTGGCCGCTGGCGGTCTGCTGCTGTCTCAGACGGCAGCGTCTCAGCGGGCCGGCGATGTCATCCCGGGTCAGTATGTGGTCGTTGTTGCTCGGGGCGCCGACCCAGCTGGCGTGGCTGCCGACCACGGATTGGCCCCGTTACACGCCTACACCGCCGCCACCCGAGGCTTCGCCGCTCAGGTGCCGGGGCTGAAGCTGGGTGCCCTCAAGGCCGACCAGCGAGTCAACAATGTGGTGGCCGACCGGGTGGTACGCATCGCTCTGGAGACAACTCCCACGGGCGTCGACCGCACGGATGCCGAGGCCAGTTCTCCTGCCGGCGGTGGCGACTACTCCGGCGTCCATGCGGCCATCCTGGACACCGGAATCGACCTCGACCACCCGGACCTCAACGTGGGCTCCAGTTCGAAGAACTGCTCCTCCGGCCCGAGTGCCGAGGATGGGAACGGCCACGGCAGCCACGTGGCGGGCACCGTCGCGGCCAAGGCCAACACCATCGGCGTGCGAGGTGTGGCCCACGGCGGCACCCTCACGGCCGTCAGGGTGCTGAACAACAGCGGCAGCGGCAGCATCTCCAGCGTCATCTGCGGCATCGACTGGGTAACCGACCGCCGGGCCGAGTTCAACGACGGCGCTGGCGACGGTGACGCTGGGCTCAACATCACCGTGGCCAACATGAGCCTCAGCGGCCCGGGCTCCGACAGCGCCAACTGCGGTGATCCCAACAACGACGGCGTCATCGACGACCCCGAGCATCGTGCCATCTGCGACTCCACCAAGGCCGGGGTGGTTTACGTCGTGGCCGCCGGCAACGACGACGTCGACGCTGCCACTCGCCTTCCCGCTGCCTACGACGAGGTCATCACGCTCGCCGCCGTTGCTGACTACAACGGCAGTGGTGGTGGCGGCGAGTCGCCCACCTGCGCCAACTGGGGCCCCGACGACTCCTTCGCCACCTTCAGCAACTTCGGCGCCGACGTGGACGTCGCCGCCCCAGGCGTCTGTATTCGCTCCACCTACAAGGGCGGCGCTTATGCCACGATTTCCGGCACCAGCATGGCCGCCCCGCACGCAGCCGGTGCCGTGGCCAAGCTGGTCGGCGATGGGCAGCTCAGCGTCGGCCCCTCAAGCGACCCCGTGGCAGCGCGTAACGCGGCGATGAGCGCACTGGGCACCAAGCCCCAGACGGACACGGCCTGTGGCTACGCGCCCGACAGCGAGGGCGACACAGCTGGTCCCGTGGTGTATGTCGGCCAGCCCGCCGACAACTGCGCCGGGCCCGCCAACGCCGACCCCAACGCCAACGAGGTCTCGGTCACCACCGGCGAGGACACGGCGGTTGCCATCGCCCTGGGCGGCTCCGACGCGGAGACGTGCGAGCTGAGCTTCTCGATCGACGCCGGGCCGAGCAACGGCACCCTCGGCGCCATCGCCGGCGCCACCTGCACGGCAGGCACCCCGAACACCGACACAGCCAGCGTCACCTACACCCCCGACGCCGACTTCAGCGGGCCCGACTCCTTCACCTACACGGTCAACGACGGCACCACCGACAGCGCCCCGGCCACCGTGTCGGTGACGGTCAACGCCGCCAACGCCGACGACACCGCGACGGCCGCGACCAATGTGATCGGGGCCACCGCCACACCCACCGGCGCCCCGGCCTCGGCCCCGCCGCGGCCGATCGCCCGCTGTCGCGGCGTGCGGGCCACCCTGTTGGGCACCGCAGGCGATGACGTCCTCCGCGGCACCCCGGCCGATGACGTGATCGTCGCCCTTGCCGGCAACGATCACGCCACCGGTCTTTCGGGCAACGACCTCTTCTGCATGGGCAGCGGCAACGACACCGTGATCGCCGGCGCGGGCAACGACCGCGCCTTCGGCGAAGCCGGCAACGACCTGGCCCGCCTCGGCGCGGGCAACGATCGCTTCACCGGTGGCCGCGGCAACGACCGCGCCTTCGGCGGCGCGGGCCGAGACATCATGAACGGAGGCGGCGGCCGTGATCTCCTGGCCGGTCAGGGCGCCCGCGACATCGCCCGCGGTGGTTCAGGCAACGACATCCTGCGCGGCGGCGGCGCAAACGACCTGCTGCTCGGCCAGGCCGGCAACGACCGCCTGTTCGGCCACCGCGGCAGCGACCTGCTGAACGGCGGCGCCGGCAGGCGCGACCGAGCCGACGGCGGCGGCGGCCCCGACCGCTGCATTCGGGTGTTCCTCAGCCGCTCCTGCTGAGGCGCCCGAAACCAGCGTGTCCTGCCCGAGGGGGACGGGGGTACCCCACGCCGAACGGGCGGGCCAGGGACTCGCTTGGCTCAGCGCTGGCAGTCAATCGGGGGCCTGCGACATCGCCGTGAGCCTACAAGCGGCGCTCCCGTCGCTTCCTGCGCCTCGGGCGCACGCAGGTTCAAGCCTCCTGCCCTGCAGGGGGGTGCGCCCCCCCCCCCCCCACTTGCGAGTGCACCTCGTGATCGAGGGGATTCCGCAGCGCAGCGGCGCTCCGAGGCAGATCCCCGAGCGGGCCTGACGTCGACGTGCAAGGGGTGGCTCGCCGGCAGGAGTTCACCCGGCAGACGTGCCGCCGGTCAGGCTGTCCGGGGCTCGACGGATATCCAGACCGGCCCCGACGGGCGTAGCGTGAGCTGAGCGTTCGTGCTTGGCGGCGGGCCCCCGGCCCAGCGCAGCCGGTAGCGCCGGACGATCATGGCCAGCGCGATGGTCCCCTCGACCATCGCCAGGGCCGAGCCGACGCACTTCCGGACGCCACCGCCGAACGGGAAGTAGGCGAAGCGATGTCGCACGGCGATCGCCTCCGGGTGGAACCGCTCCGGGTCGAAGCGTTCGGGATCGGGCCAGATCGCCGGGTCTCGATGGGTCACCCACGGGGACGTGAAGACGTTGGCGCCCTTCGGGACATCCCAATCCCCGACGGTGGTGTCGCGGGCTGCCGTGCGGCTCACGACCCAGGCCGGCGGATAGAGGCGCATTCCCTCCTCCAGGCATTGACGCGCCCATGGCAGGCGCTCCATGGCGTCGCCGCCAAGCCCGCCGTTCGAAAGCACGGCCTCCGCCTCCTCGGCCAGTCGCTCCTCGACGTCGGGGTTCTGAGAGACCAACCAAAGCGTCCAGCACAGCGCGATCGCCGTGGTCTCCTGTCCGGCGAGCGCGAGGGTGATCAGCTCGTCCCGGATGAGCTCGTCGGGAAGCGGGGCGCCGTCCTCGTCGGTGGCCGTGAGGAGCGCCCACATCGCGTCCTCGCCCTCGCGCCCCTCCTCGCGCCGCCGCGCGATCAGGGCCTCGATGCTGGCACGAAGCTCTGACATCGCGGTGTCGAATGCCCGGTTGGAGCGGCTCGGCAGCCTGGTGAGCAAAGGGCCGAGCGGGGTGAGCATCTTGTCGAGTCGGTCCACGCCGACGGCCATCCTGTCGTACATGGCGTCGGCGTCGTCCAGCCGCTCGCCGCCGAGAATCGTGTCGGTCACCACGTCCAGCGTGAGGAGCGTCATCTCATCGACCAGCTCAACCCGATCGACGCCGACCCAGCCGTCGAGCATCTGCGTCGTGCTGTGCTCGATCTGAGCAACGTAGGTGCGGATCGCGGAGCGGTGAAAGGCCGGCTGCACGATGCGGCGCTGGCGACGGTGGAGGTCCCCCGTGCTCGAGAAGAGCCCGTCGCCGGCGATGGCGGTCATCGCCCGATGCATCCGCCCCAACTCGAAGTCGTCCGCCTTCGCGACCAGCACCTCCTGCGTCAGGTCGGGGTCGGTGAAGAGGTAGAACCACAGCGGCCCCACCGGAAAGCGCACGGCGCCTCCGAAGTGGCGCCGAAGGTCCGTCATGCCGGCGAGACGGTCGCGGCGGGCGGGCACGACCCGGCGGAGCGGGTTCTTCGGACGCGACGGACCCGGCGGGACGCGAGGGTCCGATGATCTCGTCGGCGAGGCGGTCGACATGCGGGCTCCTGGTCTCCCTGACTGCTTGCCGCTGACGCACCGTGCCCCCCGGGGCCGAGCGGTCTCGCGAGGCGAGCCGGCCCCGGCCGAGACCGCGCGCTCAGGCCCAAACTACGGCGCCGGGCGCTCGCCGGCAACCGCCTTCCAGTCACCGCTGTGGCCGCGCGGCCCCCTACCGCCGAGCGAGAAACGTCAGGTAGCCGCTCGTCGCGCGAAGGCCGCCGGGCTCCTCGTTCGCCTCGTGGAGGGCCGCGATCGACGCGTCGCGGACGCCACCCGAGAACCGCGCTCAGCCGGAAGCAAAGAAGAAGCCCACGATCTCCTGGCCGCGCTCCGAGAGGTCCTGGCCAGTCTGCTGGAACGGCTCTCCCGACTTGGCGAACAGCTCGCGTAGGCGCTCGGCGTCGCCGGCTTGCGCCGCGCGAGTAATCTGCCGCGCGATGACCTCGGTGCTTGCCAGGTAGCCCAACAGCAGCCGGTGGTCGTCGGCGAGATCCACCGGTGGCTGAAGCTCCGCGAGGTCGGCGCGTGTCGTGCCGAGCAGCTCGGTGACCTCGGGCTGGATGACCTCCAGGTAGGCCACGACCTCATCGTCGGTTCCGGCCAGCGGGACGCCGCCGACCCGCGGCCCGAAACCGGCCGCGAAGCCGCGGAACAGGTCCGAGAGCTGCCGCTCGTAGGTCCCCGGGTCGCCGTGCACCTGGCACGCGTCGCGCTCGTCGGCAGACAGCAGCGTCTCGCAGAGCGCCGGGTCGACGCGGGCCGCCGTGCCGTTGAGCGCAGTGATAATGCGCATCTCGGCGATCGCCGCGTCTCCCACCTCGTCGCGGGCGTAGGCGTCGCGGCGCACCCGGGCCTGACGCAGCGTCTGGTTGGTCATGGTCTGGAGGCGCTGGTGGTCGGCAGCGGCGTCGGCGGGCACGTCGATCGCCGCCAGGCGCGTTCGCGCCTCGCCGAGCGCCCGCACGGCCATGTCGCTCGACGCCAGCGAGCGCACCCGGGCGCGGTCTCGGTAGGCGATCTGCGACTCTTCGATGGCCCGATCGCGTACCTCGAGCGCCGGGGCGAGGGCCTCGGAGGCCTGCTCGCTGTAGGCGGACCCATCCGAACCGCCGCAGGCGGCCACCCCGACCGCAAGCGCCGTGGCAGCCGCGAGCAGGGCGAGCGTGCGCCCGCGCCGGCCTCGCCGCAACGACTTCCAGGCCCGTTGCCACACGCCGCGCTCCCCCACGCCGGATCTTCTCATTGGTACACGCGGCTCCCGCCCGCCGGATGCCGCTCGACCTGCAGCACCTTCGCGATAGCCTCCCTTCTTGCGGGGCCGCCGCTTCCCGCGGCACCCCCACCCCAGGTGGTTAGCGCGCCTCGCCAGCCCCCAGCTCGCCCGGCCCATCGTCCTCGTCGACCACCTCGAAAGCCTCCTGCGGCAGCGCCGTGTTGACAAGAAACGCTTGCCCGCTGTCCTCCCGCGGCCGCATGAGGTCGAGGTCGTTCAGCTCCGGGTAGGCCGAGCTCGCGCTATGTCGGCTGGGCGGTCGTTCGGAGGTAGGGAAGCACGACGTCGAACCCGCCGAAGCGCTCCATCGCCTCCTCGTCGGAGACGGCGGCGGTGATGATCACGTCCTCGCCCTGGTTCCAGTTCGCCGGGGTGGCCACCTTGTGCTTTGCCGTCAGCTGGACCGAGTCGAGCGTGCGCAGCAATTCGTCGAAGTTGCGCC
>JAUVPZ010000096.1 GCA_030598395.1 Miltoncostaeaceae bacterium
AGCCCTTCACCTGGCACGCGATCGTGGTTGCCAGGTCGGAGGCGTCGAACAGGTCGATCGGCGCGGCGCCACTCCTGCCCTCGCTGGCTGAGGCCCAGACCTCGTCGACGCCGATGCCGATCGAGCTGACGATGCCCATGCCGGTGACCACGACCCTGGCGCGGTCCGCCCCGTTCCGCCCGCCCATCAGCCGCCCATCCCGAGACCGCCGTCGACGGCGAGCACCGCGCCGGTCACGAAACCGGCGGCGGGCGAACAGAGAAACGCGACCGCCCCGGCCACGTCATCAGGCTCACCCAGCCGCCCCAGCGGCGTCGCCGACAGGATGGCCGAACGCTGCTCCTCGGTGAGTCCCGCCGTCATGGCGGTGGCGATGTAGCCCGGCGCCACGGCGTTGACGCGGACGCCGCGCGAGCCGACCTCCCGGGCGAGCGAACGAACGAGGCCCAACAGCCCCGCCTTGGCGGCAGCGTAGTTGGACTGCCCGGCGTTCCCCATGAGCCCGACGACCGACGACACCGCGACGACGCTTCCGGCCCGGCGCCGGAGCATGCCGCGCAGCGCGGGGCGCGCCACGTTGAA
This sequence comes from Miltoncostaeaceae bacterium, assembly GCA_030598395.1. Taxonomy (GTDB): domain Bacteria; phylum Actinomycetota; class Thermoleophilia; order Miltoncostaeales; family Miltoncostaeaceae; genus JAUVPZ01. Next base: position 583 of record JAUVPZ010000096.1, read on the forward strand.
CGCACCGGTCAGGTTGGTGTCGATGACCGCCTGCCAGTCGGCCGGGTCCATCCGGACGATCAGGCCGTCGCGGGTGATCCCCGCGTTGAGCACCAGCGCGTCCAGCGGCCCTAGCGCCTCCTCGACTGCCTCGACGAGGCCGGCTGCCGCTTCCGGGTCGGCCACGTCCGCCCGATGCGCGTGAGCGGCACGCCCGGCGGCCTGCACGGCCCCTGTCGTGGCGGCTGCGGCCTCGTGGTCGCGGGCGTAGCCGACCCCGACATCGTAGCCGGCGGCGGCCAGGGCTCCTGCGCACGCCGCGCCGATGCCGCGGCTGCCGCCGGTCACCAGCGCGACGGGCACGGGCAGGCTCCCCCGGGGACTGGACGATGTGGACGCGCGGCCACGCTCAGGCGGTGGCCAGGCTGGCGAGGTTCTCGGGCGCGCTGACCTGGGCCACGCGGGCGTCGCGGCGCACGCGGCGGACCAGACCCGACAGCACGCGGCCAGGCCCCAGTTCCACGAACTGCTCCGCACCGCGGCCGAGCGCCTCCTGTACCGCGGCGCCGAAGCGCACCGGGGAGGTGAGTTGCTCCAGGAGCACGGCGCGTAGACGGTCGGTCGGCTCGCACCGTGCGGTGGTGGTGGAGAGGAACGCAAGGGACGGCTGCGACGGCTCCCAGGCGGCCAGCGCCGGCGCGAGGCGCTTGGCCGCGGGCGCCATCAGGGGGCTGTGGAAGGCGCCGCTCACGGCCAGGCGGGCCGACTTCGTGCCGCCGGCTGCGGCGAGGCGCTCGAGGCGGTCGATGCCTGCCACCGTGCCGGATGCCACGACCTGGCCCGGGCAGTTGTAGTTGGCCGGCCAGACATCCCCGGCCTCGGCGCAGAGCCCCTCGGCGTCGGCGTCGGCGAGTCCGAGCAGGGCGATCATCGCTCCGGGCAGGGCGTCACCCGCCTCCTGCATCGCCGCCCCGCGCTCGGCCACCAGCCGAAGGGCGGCCCCGAAGTCGAGGCTGCCGGCAGCCACCAGGGCCGCGTACTCGCCCAGCGAATGGCCGAAGACGATGTCGCCGCCGAGGCCCTCCGCGCGAGCCACCCGGAACGCCGCGATCGACGTGGCGAGCAACGCCGGCTGACACACCTCCGTGGCCACGAGCCGCTCGGCCGGGCCCTCGAAGCACACTCGCGAGAGCCCGTAGCCGACCGCGTCGTCGGCCTCCTCGAAGGTGTGGTGCGCGATGGGGAAGGCGTCGGCCAGGTCCCGGCCCATCCCCACGACCTGCGCCCCCTGGCCGGGGAACATCAGCGCGATCATCGGGGCTCGTACCTGACCAGCGTGGAGCCCCACGTCAGACCCGCACCGAAGCCGGTCAGAAGCATGAGGTGGCCCGGGCGCAGGCGGCCCGCGTCCCGCGCCTCGGCAAGCACGAGCGGGATGGACGCTGAACTGGTGTTGCCGTAGCGATCGAGGTTGTTGATCACCCGTTCGGCGGGGATCCCCAGCTGGCCGATCGCGTTGTCGATGATGCGGCTGTTCGCCTGGTGGGCCACCAGCACGTCGACCTCCTGGATGCCCATCTCGAGCGCGTTGAGCAGCCGGGTGATCGACTCGACCATGACGCGGGTCGCGAACCGGAACACCTCGCGGCCGTTCATCTGGATGTAGGCGTCGCCGGGCTCGGCCTCCTCCAGTGGCTGACGGCTCCCGCCTGCGGGGACGATCAGGTCGGGGCCGCCCGCGCCGTCCGCGCCGAGCTCGAAACCGAGGAACCCGGTGGTCGAATCGTCCTCGCCGGCGACGATCATCGCCCCGGCGGCGGCGTCGCCGAACAGGATGCAGGTGGACCGATCGGAATGGTCGGTGAGCCTGCTCAACGCCTCGGCGCCCACGATGAGGGCGTTGCGCCCGATGCCGGCCTCGACCAGCGCGCACGCCTGCGCCAGGGCGTAGACGAAACCCGTGCATCCTGCGTTGAGGTCGAACGCCGCCGCCCGGTGGGCGCCGATGCGCTCCGCCACCAGGGCGGCCGTCGAGGGGAAGATGTGGTCCGGGCTGGCCGTCGGGACGATGAGCGTGTCGACCTCTTCCGCCAAGAGGCCTGCGTCGTCCAGGATGCGCCGCGCGGCGATCACGCCGAGGTCGCTGGCGGCCTCGCCGTCGGCGACGAACCGGCGCTCGCGGATGCCCGTGCGCTCCACGATCCACTCGTCGCTGGTGTCGACGTGCTCGGCGATGTCCCGGTTGGTCACGATGCGCTCGGGCACGTGCGCCCCGAGACCGACCATCCGGGCGCGGGCGCGGTGCCCGTTGCGGACGGCAATCACGCGGTGGCCTCCCCGACGTCGACGAAGGCGAAGCGCAGCACGGCCTCGCAGGTGCGCTCGCCGTCGACGGTGGCGGCGCCCTCGCCCTCGCCGATCGGCCCACGCCGGCGGGTGAGCCGGGTCTCCATGTCCAGCACCTCGCCGGGTCGCACCTGGCGACGGAACCGCACCCGGTCGATGCCCGCGAACAGGGCAAGCTTGCCCGCGCTGTCGGGGTCGGCCATCGCCGCGAGAGCGCCTGTCTGTGCCAGCGCCTCCACGATGATCACGCCCGGCAGGATGGGGTTGCCGGGAAAGTGCCCCGAAAAGAACGCGGCGTCGGGATCCACGCGCCAGCGCGCGCGCGCTAAGGAACCCGGTCGAAGCTCGAGAATCTCGTCCACGAACAGGAATGGCGGGCGGTGCGGGATGAGCTCGGTCGGGTGTGGAGCGCTTTGGGCGGCTGGGCTCAAGCCGAAGAATGCTAACCCATCACCGGGGCCGCGGACGGTTGAGGGCGCACCCCGGCCCTGACCGTGCGACAATCAACCCGAACGGTGCCCCACGGGCACCGCGAGAGAAGGGGGATACATGTCGGGCGCCATCGTCGTGGTGATCATCGTCGTGGTCCTGGCGATCATCTTCCTGTTCGCTGCCATCAAGATCGCCCGGGAGTACGAGCGGGGGGTCGTGTTCCGGCTGGGGCGGCTGCTGGGCATCAAGGGCCCGGGGCTGTTCATCCTGATCCCGTTTGTCGACAGGGCCGTGAGGGTCGACCTGCGCACGGTGACCCTCAACGTCCCGCCCCAGGAGGTGATCACCCGCGACAACGTCACCGTCAAGGTCAACGCGGTGGCCTACTTCCGGGTTGTCGACGCGTCCAAGGCCATCGTCCAGGTGGAGAACTTCCTGGTGGCCACATCTCAGATCTCGCAGACCACGTTGCGCAGCGTGCTGGGCCAGGTCGACCTGGATCACCTGCTCTCCGAGCGCGAGCAGATCAACGGGCGGCTGCAGACGATCATCGACGACCAGACCGAGCCGTGGGGCGTCAAGGTCTCCGTGGTCGAGGTGAAGGACGTCGAGCTGCCGAGCGACATGCAGCGCGCGATGTCGCGCCAGGCCGAGGCCGAGCGCGAGCGGCGGGCCAAGATCATCGCGGCGGACGGTGAGTTCCAGGCATCCGAGAAGCTCTCGCAGGCCGCGCGCGTGATCCAGAGCGAGCCGGGCGCCATGCAGCTGCGCTACCTGCAGACGGTGAGCGAGATCGGCTCGTCCGGACAGACGAGCAGCCTCATCGTCCCGCTCCCCATCGAGCTCCTGCAGGGGTTGGGGCAGCTCTCCAACCTGGCGGGCAGCGCCAGCCGGGAGGGGTCGGCCAGCAACGGCGGCTCCTGACCGGCGCAGGCCGTGCGTTCGATCTGGAACGGCTTCGTCTCCTTCGGGCTGGTCACCATCCCGGTGTCGGTCGGCCTCGCCCAGCAGCGGCGCGACATCAGCTTCCGCACGCTCTCGCGCGAGACCGGCCAACCGGTGCGCCAGAAGCGCTGGGATCCCGAACGCGACGTCGAGGTCACCCAGGAGGAGACGGTCAAGGGCTACGAGGTGGCCAAGGGCCAGTACGTGCGGGTCGAGGAAGACGAGCTCCAGCGATTCGCCGCGACGAACGAGAGGACCATCCAGATCCTCCAGTTCGTCGACCTCTCCGAGGTCGACCCGGTCTACTTCGAGCGCGGCTACTGGCTGGAGCCCCAGGAGCGCGCCGAGCGGCCGTACGCGCTCCTCGCCGCGGCCATGGAGAGGGCCGGGCGGGCCGCGCTGGGCCGGTTCGTGCTCTCCACCAAGGAGCATCTGGTGCTGTTGCGCCCGGTCGACGGGGTGCTGGCCCTGCAGACGCTGTACTGGCCGGAGGACGTCCGGGTGGCGGACCGGCGCGAGGTCGCCGAGCGGCTCGAGGGCGTCGCGGTGGCCGACGACGAGCTCGCCGTGGCGGAGCAGCTCATCGAGGGTCTCACCCGCGACTTCGAGCCGGGGGCCTACCCCAACGAGACGCGCGCGCGACTGCAGGAGTTCCTCGACGCCAAGGCCGAGGGACAGGAGCCGGCCCAGCCGGCTGAGCACCCCGCGCCGGCGCCGGTCGTCGACCTGATGGCGGCGCTCAAGGCGTCGCTCGAGGCCACGGGCGGCGGCGCAGCCGGTACCCCGGCCTCCGGCGAGGCGGACGCGGACGACCAGCTGTCCATCGAGCAGGGCCGCCTACGCAGTGTCAAGGGCGGAGCCGCCGGAGCCGCTGCGAAGGGCAAGAGTGCGGCGAAGAAGTCCACGACGAAGGAGAAGGGGACCGGCCGCAAGGGCGGAAAGCCGGCGTCCGGCCGCAAGCGGGCCGCCTCCTGAGCCCGGTCCGCGCGGATCCGCTCACAGGCGAGCCCGTCCTGATCGCTCCGGTGCGGGCCGATCGACCGCACGACGTCGGTCGGGGACGCGAAGCGCCGGGGTGTCCCTTCTGCCCGGGCAACGAGAACGCCACGCCCCCCGAGACGTTCGCGGAGCGGCCCGATGGCGGGCCCGCCGACGGGGACGGTTGGCTGGTGCGCGCCATCCCGAACAAGTTCCCGGCCCTGGCGCCACACGAGGGCGTGCACGAGGTCATCGTCAGCTCGCCGCGCCACGTGGGGTCGCTCGCCGACCTGACCGAGTCGGAGTCTGCGCGGGCCGTCGGAGCCTGGGCGGCGCGTCTCGCCGCGGTCGCCGCCGACTCGCGCCGCCTGTGGCCCTTTCTGTTTCTCAACCAGGGGATCGGCGGGGGGGCGTCGCTGCACCACTCACATGCGCAGCTGGTGGGCCTGCCTGTCGCGCCCCCGCGGCTGGCGGCGCGCGGCCGCGCCTTCGCAGACGCGGTCGAGCCGCTGCTGCTGACCGACCAGCGCGACCGCGCCCGGCGGGTGCTCGAGTCGGACGCATTCGTCGTCTGGTCGCCGGCCGTGCCTCCCCTGTCGGGCACGGTTCGGCTTGCGCCGCGCCGTCCCGCCGGCTCGTGGAGCGAGGAGCTCGACGCGCACGAGCTGGGCTCGCTGCTGGTGCGGCTGTTCGCCGGCATCCGCGAGGGGTTCGGCACCGACGACGTCAACCTGTGTCTGTACGAGCGACCCC
>JAUVPZ010000128.1 GCA_030598395.1 Miltoncostaeaceae bacterium
AGCCCTTCACCTGGCACGCGATCGTGGTTGCCAGGTCGGAGGCGTCGAACAGGTCGATCGGCGCGGCGCCACTCCTGCCCTCGCTGGCTGAGGCCCAGACCTCGTCGACGCCGATGCCGATCGAGCTCACGATGCCCATGCCGGTGACCACGACCCTGGCGCGGTCCGCCCCGTTCCGCTCGCCCATCAGCCGCCCATCCCGAGATCGCCGTCGACGGCGAGCACCGCGCCGGTCACGAAACCGGCGGCGGCCAAGCCGGTCCTACCGCGTCCGTGTCGGCGCTTCTTGATGAGTCCCACCCTGGGCGAATCCTGACCGATGCTGGCCTGTTTGGGGAGACAGCGGGGACCTTTGAGGAGACGAACGCGATGCGATCGCCTAGCCCAAGGGGTTCTCTCGGCGGCGGCTACTTCAGCCGGAAGGTGATCCGGCCCCGGTTCAGGTCGTAGGGGCTCAGCTCCACCTTCACGCGGTCGCCGGGGTTGATCCGGATGCGGAAGCGGCGGAGCTTGCCGGCCATGTGAGCCAGCACCTCGTGCCCGTTGTCGAGCTCGACCCGAAACATCGTGTTGGGCAGGGCCTCGGTGACCTCGCCCTCGACCTCGATCGCCTCTTCTTTTTGTTTGGTTCCCACGTACCGTCCTTCGCTGTGCCGTGCGCGTCTTCGCGCTCGATGCGCACAACAGGGTACTCGACGCGCGGCCACTGGCGCGTGCCGGACGAGCTCGCGCCGCCCGCCGGGTTCGGGCCCTGCGAGCCGGCGCGGGCGCTCGAGCGCCCACAAGGATCGCTATCGCGATACGGCTCCGGCGCGCAGGTGGTCGCGCATCACCTCGAGGCCCGCGCGTAGCTCGGGCTCCGAGAACCGCGTCACGCTCGCGTTCGGGACGTGCCGGATGGGCCCGCGGACGGGGTCCTCGCCTCGCGCTGCGTTCGCCATGAAGCGGATGGTGACGTCGTGCGTCACGACGATCGGCCTCTCGGCGTCGACGTCCACCAGGCGCTGGTAGCCCTGGACGTAGCGTGCCAGGGCGTCCAAGCGGCTCTCGCCGCCGGGGGGTGCCGCCTCCATGCCATGCTCGGTGCGGAACCGGCGGTACTCGCCGACCGGCCGGCCCTCCATCTGGCCCACGTGCTGGTCGTCCAGTTCGGGGAAGACCTCGATCGGCAGATCCCGGCCGTCGAGCACGATGAGGAGCGTCTCGAGGGTGCGCGGGAACCGCGTGCGGACGCCCAGGTCGAACGACTCGCCGGCCACCACCTCCCGGGCTCCCATGGCCTGCTGCTGGCCCTCGTCGGTGAGGTGGACCGGCACGGAGGGGTCGCCGTTCAGCAGGCCCTCCACGTTGTAGATCGTCTTGCCGTGCCGGATGAGGGTGAAGTGGCGCACCTGCGCACAGTATCGCCCAGCGCACGACGCGGGCGCCCAAGGCTGCGGCCGGCCCCGCCGCCCGCGACGCGACCGCCGCGCGGGCGCATATAGACTAGGCCCACATGCAGAAGCGTCGCCATTCGTTCATCGGCTGGCTCGTCATGCTCGTCGCCACGCGGGCGGCGATGCGCGCGCTTCGCCGCCGTGGGCGACGGCGCGGGGAGGGGATGCAGATGTTCACACGGAGGACCGCTCGCCGGCTCGGCTTGGCGACCGTCATCGCCGCGGCCCGCCCCGTGGTCGAGCGAGCGATGGTCGACCCCGAGTTCCACCAGGCGGTACGTCAGGCGTTTGGCACGGGCCGCAAGGTCACGGTCATGGTCCAGAGCACCGGGGCCCAGCGTGCGGCCCGCGACATCGGCCGCGACCACAAGCTCCAGGGCGAGATCCAGGACTCCGCCGAGCGCCTCCAGGAGGCCGTGGTGCAGGTGGTGACGCCGCCCGTCCGGCGCGTCCGCGCGATCGCCGTGTGCCTCGCCGCCGCCGCCGCCGCCGCCGCCCTGTTGCCGTTCGCGCTCAAGCGCCTGCGCGCCGGGGGCGCACCCGAGCAGTAGGGTCCAAACCCGTGCTCGATGTGGTGCGCGATGTGATGGCTCCCATCCGGGCCCGGGTCGAGCCCACGGACGTGCTGCGCCAGGCTGCGGTGGCGCTGAGCGAGGGCGCGACCGGGCTGGCCGTGGTGGAGGTGGAGGGCCGCCAGGGCGTGTTTACGGAACGCGACCTGTTGCGCGCGATCGGCGCCGGCATCGACCTGGACACCGCACCGGTGGCCGACCACATGTCCACGTCGCCGCTGGCGCTGCAGGCCAGCTCGACCGTGCAGAGCGCCTGCGACCTGATGATCGAGCGCAACACGCGGCACCTCCTCGTCTACGAGGGCGACGACCTCGCCGGGGTGCTCAACATGCGCGACGTCGTGGGGGTGCTCAGCGGCGCCGCACAGATGGGCGAGGTACCACCCGCCAAGGGCTCATAATGGCGGGGGGCAGCCCTCCGAGTCCGGGGCGTTTCGATCGACGCGCGGCAGGCGTCTGTGCGGTCAGGTCGCTCGCCCCCGCAGCTCGCGGTAGCGGCGGATGAGGCCGGCGGTCGACGGGTCGTGGTCACCGGTCGGCGGGTCGGCGCCCTCGAGCTCCGGGATGATGCGCTGGGCCAGCACCTTGCCCAGCTCCACGCCCCACTGGTCGAACGAGTTGATGTTCCACACCCAGCCCTGGGTGAACACGTTGTGCTCGTACAGCGCCACCAGCTGCCCGAGCACCGACGGGTCCAGTTCGGGCGCCAGGATCGACGTGGTGGGGTGGTTGCCGCGGAACACCCGGTGCGGCACCTGGTGCGCCGGCACGCCCTCGGCCTCCACCTCCTCGCGGGTCTTGCCGAAGGCCAGGGCCTCGGGCTGGGCGAAGAAGTTGGACATGAAGACGTCCTGATGATGGTCGAGGGGCTCGTCGGTGGTGGCGAAGCCGATGAAGTCAGCGGGGATCAGCCGGGTCCCCTGGTGGATCAGCTGGTAGAAGGCATGCTGGCCGTTGGTGCCCGGCTGGCCCCACACGATTGGCCCCGTGGAGTAGGCGTCGATCGCCGAGCCCTCCCGGTCGACCGACTTGCCGTTGCTCTCCATCTCGAGCTGCTGCAGGTAGGCCGGTAGCCGCCAGAGGCGCTGTGCGTAGGGCAGCACCGCGATCGTCTCGGCCCCGAAGAGGCTGGCGTACCAGACCGCGATCAGGCCGAGCAGGGCCGGCAGGTTGCGCCGCAGCGGCATCGTCCGGAAGTGCTCGTCCACGGTGTGGAAGCCAGCGAGCATCTCGCCGAAGCGATCGGCCCCGATGGCCACCATCAACGAGAGACCGATGGCCGAATCCATGGAGTACCGACCCCCAACCCAGTCCCAGAAGCCGAACATGTTGGCCGTGTCGATGCCGAACCCCTCGACCTCGGCTGCGTTGGTCGAGACCGCCACGAAGTGCTGCGCCACCGCTGCCTCGCCCAGCGCGTCCACCAGCCAGGCGCGGGCCGAGCGGGCGTTGGTGAGCGTCTCGAGGGTCGTGAACGTCTTCGACGAGACGATGAACAGCGTCTCCGCCGGGTCGCGCCCGGCCAGCGCCGCCCGCATGTCGGCGCCGTCCACGTTCGACACGAACTCGCAGACCAGGTCGGGGTGGCGGAAGGCGGCCAGCGCCTCGTAGGCCATGGACGGCCCCAGGTCGGAGCCTCCGATTCCGATGTTGATCACCGTCGTGATGCGTCGCCCGGTGGCCCCGGTCCAGTCGCCCGCCCGCACGCGCTCGGCGAACGCGCCCATGCGCCCGAGCACCTCGTGCACCTGCGGCACCACGTCGTGCCCGTCGGCCTCGATCTGGGCGTTCGCGGGCGCGCGCAGCGCCACGTGTAGCACCGCGCGGTCCTCGGTGACGTTGATGTGCTGGCCACGGAACATGGCTTCCACCCCTTCCCGCAGGCCCTGCGCCTCCGCGAGGGCCACCAGCAGCTCGAGCGTCTCGTCCGTGATGAGGTGCTTCGAGTAGTCGATGGTGAGGTCGCCGATCTGCGCCGTCATGCGCTCGGCGCGCCCGGGGTCCGACGCGAACAACTCGCGTAGGTGGGCGCCGCGCATCGCCTCGCGATGGCGCTCGAGTGCCTGCCATTCGGGCAGATGGGTGGGCTGACGTGGCATCAGGCGCGTACCTCCGGGCGGCTCGGACCGC
>JAUVPZ010000052.1 GCA_030598395.1 Miltoncostaeaceae bacterium
GAAGGTTGGCCTCGATGAGCTCGCGCTTGGCCCCGCGGTCGTTGCGCTCGATGCGCCGTGCCAGCGAGACCTCCTCGGCTGCCGTGAGCAGCTGCACCTGACCGATCTCGCTCAGGTACATGCGCACGGGGTCGCTGGCGGGCGAGGGGACGGAAAGGTCCAGCCGGATGCCGGCTGGCTCGGGACCGTCCTCCTGCACGTCGATGCCCAGCTCGGCCAGCAGTTGGAGCAGCGCGTCCTGCTGCTCTTCGGTGAGCTCGGCGGCCTCCACGGCCTCGCCGACGCGGGCCAGCGACACCGCGCCCAGCTCGCGGCTCTCGTCGACCAGCGCCCTGACGGCGTCCAGGCGGCCGACGGAGGCCGCGGTGGTCATCCCTCGCCTCGCAGCGCGTCGCGCACCCGGCGCAGCAGGTCGAGCGTGCGGAACAGCTCGGCCGGATCGCCCTCCTGGCGCAGCTGGGCGGCCCGGCGCTCGAGCAGCGGGACCTGCAGCCGGTAGCCCGCCTCGCGCAGCTCACTCTGGCCCGGCGGCGACTCGACAACCTCGACCCGCAGACGGATCAGCAGCCGGCCGAGCTCGTCGGGCCAGCGTTCGGGCGCCACGCCCTCGGCCAGCAGCTCGAACGCCCTGCGATGCTCGGGGTCGTCGAACGCCTCGGCCGGCAGCGAGTGGAGCTGTTCCGCGGCGGCCCCGGCATCGGCCAGCGCAAGCGCGAGAAAGCGCACCTCGCGCCGGAACTGCGGCAGGCCGTGGTCGACGGGCGGCGCGGTGGGCTCCGCGGCGTCGGTCCGTGCGGCGTCGCGCAGGCGTTCCTCCATCGCGCGAGACAGCCGAAGCAGGCCAGCCGCCAAGCGAACCCCCTCGTCCTTCTCCACCGAGTCGGGAAACCTGCGAAGGAGGCCGGTGATCTCCTCCACCGCCTGATCTCGATCCCGTGCGGACGTCCCCGCCCGCGCGGCGCGGAGACGGACGAGGGACGCTAGCAGAGGTACCGAGGCCTGGACGGCCTCCACGAGGTGGCCGCGACCCTCCTCGGTACCGGCCAGGTCGCCCGGATCCTGACCTGGCGGCAGCCCCACCGCCGACAGGCGCAGCGGCACGCCTGCGGCGGCCTCCACGGTACGCCAGGCGGCGCCCTCGCCGGCCGCGTCGGCGTCGAAGCACAGCCGCACCTCCTCCACACTGCGCGCCAGCAGCCGCAGCTGGTCGCTGGTGAGACTGGTGCCCATGCAGGCCACCGCGGTCTCGACCCCGGCCGCCACCAGGCCCAGCACGTCGGTGTAGCCCTCGGCCACCACCATCCATCCGCGCCTGGCGGCCTCGGCGCGCGCCTGGTGCAGACCGAACAGCGCCTGGCGCTTGCGGAAGGCGCCAGTCTCAGGGGAGTTGACGTACTTGGCGCGCTCGTTGGGGTCGAGCGTGCGCCCGCCAAAGCCCAGCACGCGGCCGCGCGCGTCGGAGATGGGGAACGTGATGCGCGCGGTGAAGAAGTCCGCTGCCGTGCCCCCCCGCAGCCGCGCCAGTCCGGCGTCGGCCAGCTGCTCGCGCGAGAACCCCTGCTCGAGGGCACGTCGAGAAAGGACCGCGCCGCCTGCCGGCGCATAGCCGATGCGAAAGCGCCGCACCAGAGCCTCGTCGAAGCCCCGCTCGGCGAGGAATGCCCGCGCGGGCGCCGCCTCGCCGGCGCGCCAGAGGTACTCGGCGTAGAAGGCGGCCGCGCGCTCCAGCAGCTCTCGCCGGCGCTCGGCCGCCGCACGCCGCTCGCGCTCGTCGGAAGACTCCTCTTCGTAGCGCAGCAGAACGCGGAAGCGATCGGCGAGCGCCTCGATGGCCTCGGCGAAGCCCTCGGCCCCCTCCTGCTGCTGCATCCAGTCGATGGCATCGCCCGAGGCGCCGCAGCCGAAGCAGTAGTAGCGGTCGTCCTCGGGCGGGATGAGGCAGAACGAGGGCGTGCGCTCCTCGTGGAACGGGCAGCGGCCAACCCAGCGCCCGCCCTGCCGCGCCAGCTGCACGCGCCCGCGCACCAGCTCGGCCAGATCGGCCGCACCACGTACCTGCTCGATGCTGTCGGGCGAGATCAGGGGCATGGCCCCAGCGGGCCCTCGCGGGGGAGGAAAAGCTCGCGGTACGCGCGCAGCGCGTAGCGGTCGGTCATGCCGGCGACGAAGTCGGTGGCGCGCGTGAGGGTGTCTTCCTCCGAAGTGACCGGGAGCCGCTCGGGTGCGTCGGCGTAGTGACCGAACAGCGCCTGCACCACCCGGCGCGCCCGTACGGCCTCCTCGCTGGCGGGCGGCGCCAGGTAGACCCGCTCGAACATGAAGCGACGCAGCTCGGCGAATGCCGCGCCGACCTCGGGCGACTGGCGGATCTCGCCGGCGCCCTCGCTGGCCTCCACGACGTCGGCCACCAGCGTGGTGAGCCGCTGGGAGGTGGTCGCCCCCAGCGCCGCGACGAGGTCTCGAGGAAGGTCGCCGTCGCCGATGACGCCGGCGCGCAACGCGTCCTCGATGTCGTGGTTCACGTAGGCGACGCGGTCGAGCAGCCGCACGATCTGCCCCTCCAGCGTGGCCGGCCGCCCGGCGCCGGTGTGGTTGAGGATGCCGTCGCGCACCTGATCGGTGAGGTTGAGCCCGCGGCCGTCGCCCTCCAGCGACTCCACCACCCGCAGGCTCTGCACGTTGTGCTCGAAGCGGCGGCCGTCCCGCTGGCGGAGGATCTGATCGAGCGCCTCCTCGCCGGCGTGGCCGAACGGAGCGTGCCCGAGGTCGTGCCCCATCGACACGGCCTCCGCCAGGTCCTCGTTGAGCAGCAGCGCGCGCGCCACGGTGCGCGCGAGCGCCGACACCTCCAGCGTGTGGGTGAGGCGCGTGCGGTAGTGGTCGCCTTCGGGCGCCACGAATACCTGGGTCTTGTGCTTCAGGCGCCGGAAGGCCTTGCAGTGGATGATCCGGTCGCGGTCGCGCTGGAACGCGGTGCGGAAGGGGTGCGGCGGCTCGGAGCGCTCCCGGCGCGCGTCCTCGGCACGCGCCGCGCCCGGGCCTAGCCCGTGCTCGCTCGCGGCAGACGTGCTCACGGTGCGGTCAGCATGATCGGGAACACCCACGGCCCGCGGGCGGACGCCACGCCGGAGAGGTCGTCTCCCACGGTGCCCACCGCGATGGTGAGTTGCCCGGCCTCGCGGGGCGGAGCAGGGGCGATCAGCAGCACCCCCTCCATCGCGCCGGGGGCGAAGGTGTCGCCCGCCGAGGCGACGCGGTAGATGCGCCCGGCGTCGTCGACGACCAGCAGGTCCAGCAGGCACATCTGGCGGCGACCCGCCAGGCCCTCGTCCAGCGCCATGTAGCGGGCCCGCACCCCACCGTCGTGGAGCTCGAGGCAGGTAAGGGCGATCATCACCTCGCCGATGGCCTGGCTCTGGTTCACCGGCACCACCGCCCGAAGCGTCTTGGGTCCCAGCACCAGGGCGGCCGGGAACGGCTCGGGCACCTCGTCCGGCTCGTCGGCCGCGAGCGCCTCGGGCGGGAGGACCGCCGCGGCAGCACCCTCGGGCGAGCGGTGCTTCCAGATGTGCGGGCGCTCGCGCAGCAGCGCCACCAGGGCGCGGTGCGAGCAGGAGCGCTCGTCGTCGGGCACGCAAACGACGATCCGCTCGCGGCCGCGGCGGAGCGCCACGAACGCGGCGGCCGGGCCCGCGCTGCCGGATGCACTGGAGCGATCGGCGTACGACATGTGCTCGACCGCCCACCGGTCGACGAGCAACTCCATCAGGTCGCCGAGGCTGACGAGCCGGTACGCCGGATCAGGGGCTATCCTGCCTCCTTGTGACCGTCCGCGCTGGCGCCGAGGAGACTTCCGGCCCGTGGCCACCGCTCCTCTGACAGGCCCGTAGTGATGGTACACGGGGCCGATCCCGTCAATCCGCAGCGCACCGGCCTGGTGCTGGTGGATCACGGCTCGCGGGTGGAGGAGTCGAACGAGATGCTCCTCGTGATGGCCGAAATGGTGCGCCGGGCCGTGCCGTGGCCCATCGTGGAGCCGGCGCACATGGAGTTGGCCGAGCCCTCCATCGCCACCGCCTTCGACAGCTGCGTGACGGCCGGCGCCGAGCTGGTGGTCGTAAGCCCCTACTTCCTGCTCCCCGGCCGCCACTGGAGCCAGGACATCCCCGCCCTCGCTGCCGAGGCCGCCGCACGCCACCCCAGCGTGCGCTACATGGTGGCCGCGCCGCTGGGCCTGCACCCGCAGATGGCCGAGGTGGTCCGCTCGCGCGTGGCCCACTGCCTGGCCCACATCGCCGGCCAGGCCGAGGAGTGCGAGGTCTGCGTCGGCACCGGCCGGTGCGTGATGCGCACGGGAGCCGAGGCCGCGGCCTGACGCGGCGGCCGCCCGGACGGGCTCAGGTGCCGCCGCCGCCGTCGGCGGCAGCCGCGCGACCCGCTGCGATCCGCGCCGTCTGAACGCGGAAGGGCGAGCAGGAGACGTAGTCCAGGCCTGCCCCGTGGAAGAACTCCACCGAGGCCGGGTCGCCGCCGTGCTCGCCGCAGACGCCCAGCTCGATGCCGGGCTTGACCCTGCGCGCGTCGTCGGTTGCCCGCAGCACCAGGCGCCCCACGCCCACGGTGTCGACCGTCTCGAAAGGGTTGGCCGAGATGACGCCCTGCTCCAGATACGTGGCGAGGAACCTGGTCTCGGCGTCGTCGCGGCTGAGGCCGAGCGTGGTCTGCGTGAGGTCGTTGGTGCCGAAGGAGAAGAAGTCGGCGTGCGGAGCGATGACGTCGGCGGCCAGCGCCGCGCGGGGCAGCTCGATCATGGTGCCCACGAGGTAGTCGATGCTCTGCCCGCGCTCGGCGAACACGCGCTCGGCGACCTCCTCGACGTCGGCGCGGAGGCGGCGCAGCTCCTCCTCGAAGCCGACCAGCGGGATCATGATCTCCACCAGCGGGGCCTCGCCGGTCTCCTCCTTCACGGTGCAGGCGGCGCTGACGATGGCCGCCGTCTGCATGCGGTAGACGTCGGGCCATTCGATGCCCAGGCGACAGCCGCGCGTGCCCAGCATCGGGTTCGCCTCGTGCAACTCCTCCACCCGCCGCAGCTGGCGCTCGGCCTCGCTGTCGATCTCGCCGTTGGCCCGCGCGCGTTCCACCCGAAGTGCCAGCTCCACATGATCGGGCAAGAACTCGTGCAGCGGCGGGTCGAGCAGGCGGATGGTCACCGGCAGGCCAGCCATTGCGCGGAAGATGCCCTCGAAGTCGCGCTCCTGGAACGGACGGATGCGGTCGAGCGCCTCGCGCCGGCCGGCCGGCTCGGCGGACATGATCATCTCGCGCACGATGGGCAGCCGCCCATCGCCCTGGAACATGTGCTCGGTGCGACAGAGGCCGATGCCCTCGGCGCCGAACTCGCGCGCGCGGGCCGCATCCTCCGGCGTGTCGGCGTTCGTGCGCACGCCCAGCCGCCGCGCCGCGTCGGCCCACTCGAGGATGCGCGTCAGGTATGGGTTGGCCGGATCGGGCGGCAGCAGCTGGGCCTGGCCCGCGTAGACGCCGCCACCGGTGCCGTCGATCGTGATCTGCTCGCCCTCGGCCACCGTGACGTCGCCCACCTGCATGAGCCGCCGGCGCACGTCGATGTGCACGTCCGACGCACCGCACACGGCGGGGATCCCCATCCCCACCGCCACGATGGCGGCGTGGCTGGTCTTGCCGCCGCGGGCGGTGAGGATGCCCTGGGCGGCCACCATGCCGTGGAAGTCGTCGGGCGTGGTCTCGTCGCGCACTAGGATCACATGCTCGCCGGCCCCCCCCCGGCGCTCGGCCTCGTCGGCGTCGAACACCACCGCGCCGGTGGCTCCGCCGGGCGAGGCGTTGACGCCCGACGCCAGCGGCGCGGGCGCGCGGGCGCCGTCGAGCTGCGGCAGCAGCAGCTGACTCACCTGATCAGGGTCGACCAGCGAGACCAGCGAGTCCCGCTCGGAGACCAGGCCCTCGTCCACCATCTCGACCGCGATGCGCACCATGGCCTGCGCGCTGCGCTTGCCGTTGCGGGTCTGCAGCATGAACAGGCGCGCGTCCTCGATGGTGAACTCGACGTCCTGCATGTTGCGATGGGTGCGCTCAAGCAGCTCCATCGTGCGCATCAGCTCCTCGTACGCCTCGGGGAGCTCGTCGCGCAGCTCGGCCAGCGGCCGTGGGGTGCGGATCCCGGCCACTACGTCCTCGCCCTGGGCGTCCAGCAGGAAGTCGCCGAACGGGCGACCGGCCTCGCCGGTGATGTTGTTGCGCGTGAAGGCCACGCCGGTCCCCGACGCGAGGCCGGTGTTGCCGAACACCATCTGCTGCACGTTGACCGCCGTTCCCAGCTCGTAGGCGATGCGGTTCAGCCGCCGGTAGTCGCGGGCGCGCCTGTTGTTCCACGACTCGAAGACCGCGCGCACCGAGGCGTCGAGCTGCGCGCGCGGCTCCTGCGGAAACGGCTCGCCGCACCCCTCGGAGTAGATGGCGAGGAACGTGGCCACCAGACCGCGCAGGTCGTCGGCCGTAAGGTCCACGTCCTCGGAGACCCCGCGCTCCTGCTTCAGCGCCTCCAGCGCATCCTCGAAGTGGTGGCGGTCGACGCCGGCCACCACGTCGCCGAACATCTGGATGAAGCGCCGGTAGCAATCGAAGGCGAAGCGCGGATTGCCGGTGCGCGCCGCGAGCCCCTCGACGCTACGGTCGCTGAGCCCGAGGTTGAGCACGGTATCCATCATCCCGGGCATCGACTCCCGCGCCCCGCTGCGCACCGACACCAGCAGCGGGTCGTCGGCGTCGCCCAGGCGGCGGCCGGCGGTGCGCTCCAGGCCGGCCAGGTGCTCGTCGATCTCGCCGGCCAGGCCGTCGGGCATCGAGCCGCTGCCCTCCAGGTACTCGATGCTGGTCGCGGTGGTCACTGTGAAGCCCGGGGGCACGGGCAGGCCGAGGCGGGTCATCTCAGCCATGTTGGCGCCCTTGCCGCCGAGCAGGTCGCGCATCTCGCGCGACCCCTCGGCGAAGTCGTAGACGCGCCTGCCGCCGCTCACAGGACGCCCCCGCCCTCGGTGACGGCGCCCAGGTCGACGGCCCGCCGCAGCGTGGCCGCCGCCTCGCGCACCAGCGCCAGCCGGCGCGCGCGGTCGACGGGGTCGTCGGCGTTCACCATCACCTCGTCGAAGAAGCGGTCCACCGGGGCGGCCACGCCGGCCGCAGCGGCCAGCGCGGCCGGAAAATCGCGGTGCTCGCGCGCCCGCTCGATGGCCGGCGCCGCCGCGTGCACCGCGGCGGCCAGGGCGTCCTCACCCGGGTCGCCGGCGGGGGTGAAGGCGCCCGCCTCGCCCTCGGCCCGCGCGGCGATGCGCGCCAGGCGGGTGCAGGCCGTCCACGCCGCGCCCAGCTCCGGCGCGTCGGCCGCGGCCTGCACCCCGCGTGCCCACGCTGCCGTGGCCACCACCGAGTCGAGGTCCGCGCCCTGGGCCGCGGCGGCGGCCTCGGCGGTGACGCCCTCGGCGGCAAGCTGGCGCGCGAGGCGCTCGGCGATGAAGGCATCGAGCGCGTCCAGCGCCGCGTCGTCGTCGGCGGCCAAGTCGGCGCCCTGCGCGCGCAGCCGCGCGGCAGCCCCGCCGAGCAGCGCGCGCAGCGACACGTCCCAGCCCCGCTCCAGCAGGATGCGCACCAGGCCGGCCGCCGCGCGTCGCAGACCGTAGGGATCCCTCGAGCCGGTGGGCGCCTCGGCCACCAGGAACGCGCCGGCGAGGTTGTCGGCCTTGTCGGCTGCGGCCAGCAGCGCGCCGGCGTCGCCCTCGGGCAGCGGCGAGTCGGGACCCTCCGGCAGGTAGTGCTGGGCGACGGCCCGGCACACCTCCTCCGAGCGGCCCTCGATGCGGGCGTACTCGGCCGCCACCTCGCCCTCCAGCTCCGAGAACTCGGCCACCAGCACGGCGCCCTGGTCGGCCTTCGCGAGGCCGGAGGCCTCGCCGGCGGCGGCGGCGGCGTCGTCGTCCACGCCGGCCGCCTCGGCGAGCGCTGCCACCGCGTCCACGAGGCGGTCGCGCTTGTCGGCCATGCTGCCGAGGCGGGCGTGGAAGACGATGCTGGCGAGGCGGGCGTCCAACGCGTGGAGGCCCGCGTCACGGTCCACGTCGAAGCTGAACGCGGCATCCTGCAGGCGCGCGTCCAACACCTCCTCGTTGCCGCGGGTGATCAGGTCGGCGTGGGCCGGGTCGCCGTTGCTCACGGCCAGGAACGCGGGCATCAACCCGCCGTCGGGGTCCTCCAGCGGAAAGTAGCGCTGGTGGCTCTGCATCGCCGTCACCAGCACGCGGCGCGGCAGCCGCAGGTGGGCCGGGTCGAATGCGCCGGTGATCACGCTGGGCCGCTCCACCAGGAACACCACCTCCTCCAGCGCACCGCCCGGGTCGTGCCAGCGGCCGCGCGCCTCCGCGGCCGCGGCGTCCAGGCCGTCCGTGATCTGGCGGCGTCGCTCATCGTGGTCGGCGACCACCCCGACCCGAAGCAGCGCGTCCCGGTAGCCCGCGGCGTCGGGCACCGTGACCGGCCCCCCGAGAAAGCGGTGGCCCTGGCTCACGTCGCCGGCCCGCAGGCCGTGCAGCTCGAACTCCACGGTCTGATCGGCCAGCTTAGCCACGATCCACCGCATCGGCCGCGAGAAACGCAGGCCCACGCCGTCTCCCCAGCGCATGGTCTTGCCGAACCGGACCCGGTCGACAACGGCGGCGGCGAGCCCGGGCACCAGCTCGGCCGTGGGCGCCGCCGGCTCCTCGACGTCGGCGAACACGAACGCCCGCCCGTCCTGCTCGCGCACCGTCAGGTCGGCGACCTTCACGCCCTGCGAGCGCGCGAAGCCCGTGGCCGCCTTGGTGGGCTCGCCGTCCTTGAAGGCCGCAGACTCGGCCGGCCCGCGAACGGAGCGGGAGCGCCCGGGCCGCTGGTCGGGCAGGCCGTCGACCCGGAGGGCGAAGCGGCGCGGCGACACCGAGACGGCCACCGCAGCCGCCTCGAGGCGAAGGTCGGCCAGCGCCCTGCGCGTCAACTCCGGCACCTGGGCGATGAGCTCGCGGCATGCACTGCCCGGAAGCTCTTCGCAGCCGATCTCGAGGAGCAGGTCAGGCACCGGCGGGCATGGCCTCCTCCGCCGCCCCGGCGGCCAGGTAGGCCTCCGCGCAGCGGGCCGCCAGCGTGCGGACGCGCCAGATGTAGGCCCCCCGCTCGGTCACGCTGATGACGCCGCGGGCGTCCAGCAGGTTGAAGGCGTGGCTGCACTTCAGCACCTGGTCGTAGGCCGGCAGCACCAGCCCGACCTCGAGGGCGCGGTTGCACTCGCGCTCGTGGTCCTCGAAGTGGGCGAACAGCATCTCGGTGCTCGCCTCGCGGAAGTTGTACCGACTCCACTGGCGCTCGTTCTCCCGGTACAGCTGGCCGTAGGTGAGGCCGCCGCCCCAGTCCAGTTCGTAGACCGACCGCACCCCCTGCAGGTACATGGCAATGCGCTCGAGGCCGTAGGTCAGTTCCACCGAGATGGGTGTGAGGTCGATGCCTCCCGCCTGCTGGAAGTAGGTGAACTGGGTGATCTCCATCCCGTCCATCCAGACCTCCCAGCCGAGGCCCCAGGCCCCGAGCGTGGGGCCCTCCCAGTCGTCCTCCACGAACCGGATGTCGTGGCGTCGGGGTTCGATGCCGAGCGCCACCAGCGAGCCCAGGTACTGCTCTTGCACGTCGTCCGGCGACGGCTTCAGCAGCACCTGAAACTGGAAGTAGTGCTGCAGGCGGAAGGGGTTCTCGCCGTACCGTCCGTCGGTGGGACGAATGGAGGGCTCCACGTAGGCCACCTTCCAGGGCTCGGGGCCGAGGCTGCGCAGCAGGGTGGCCGGGTTGAAGGTGCCCGCCCCGACCTCGGTGTGGTAGGACGTGGCCACGACGCAGCCCTTGCCGGCCCAGTAGCCGGTGAGGCGGGCGATGACCTCCTGAAAGCTCGGCGCTGGGCTGCTCATCCGGGAGGCCGCTGAGTCTAGTGTCCCGAGTCGAAGGTCTCCGACGGCCCCCGGGGTGAGGCGGGCGCCGCCGCCGAGCGCAGTATCACGCCCAGGTGCTCGCGCAGCACCAGGCCGACCACGCGCTCAACCCCGGCCGCCGCGTGGGGTGGGCAGACCTCGCGCGCCTCGCCCAGCGGGCGGCCGATGAGGCCGGCCAGCGCAGCGTGGGCGGCCAGGGTCAGAGGATCTGCGCCGCCCGCGCATTCCCCGCACAGGGCTCCGCCGGCGGCGGCCGAGAAAGCGGGCAGGGGCGGGCCGGCCCCGCAGTGCGCGCACGAGCCCAGCACGGGCAGCAGGCCGGCCACCACCAGCAGCTTGACGTGCACCCCGAGGACGAGCGGGTCGAGCCTGGGCGGCCCCTCGGACGGGGGCTCGCGCGCGATCAGGCCGAGGGCGTTGCCGAGCAGGTGGTACGCCGGCTCGTTGGGGTCCCCATCGGGCAGCGTGCGAAGCGCCGCCTCAAGCACGTGTCCTGCCGCCCGCAGACGGCCCGACTCGGTCCACAAGCCCGCATTGGGCTGGAGCGAGCTGACCCCGCGCACCGTGGCCAACTCGCCACGCCCCTCGGCCAGCGTGACCCGGCTGCAGGTGCCGGGCTGCAGGCGACCTCCCAGGCGCGAGCGGGGTCGCCGGGCGCCCTTGGCGATGGCCGACGCGCGGCCGCGATCCCGCGTGTACAGCGTGAGGACGCTGTCGGCCTCCGAGTAGCGGATCGCCCGCAACACGATGGCGTCGGTCTCGTAGGTGGCCATTCGGCATCATCATTCCAGGACGAGCGGCCCTCCCGCCGCCGCACGCTCAAGGGCCCGCGGCGGGGGACCGACGCTAGTGTGTGAAGCGATGGCCGACATCACCATGTACACGAGCGACGCATGCCCCTTCTGCATCCGGGCCAAGCGGCTGCTCGACACGAAGGGCGTCGACTACGACGTGGTCCACCTGTCGCTGTTCGACCCCGATGCCCGGGTGCGACTGGCCGAGTTGACCGGGAGGTACACGGTGCCCCAGATCATCGTCGACCAGCAGCCCATCGGCGGATGGGACCAGCTGAAGGCGCTCAACGACGCCGGCCAGCTGGACGAACTGCTCGGAGTCGCCTAGTCGCTCCCGGAGGACGCCCGGCGCTCGGCCGCGGTGGGCACGCCGCGCACCGACGTGGCGCGGCGCACTGCGTCGCGCACGGCCCCGGCCGCAACCTGGGCCGCGGCCGCGCCCACGGCGAACGCCGAGGCTGCGCGCCCTCCGCCGGCGAGGCAGAACACCGCGTCCCCGTC
>JAUVPZ010000120.1 GCA_030598395.1 Miltoncostaeaceae bacterium
GCCCCAGCTGTCGACGTGCACGCCGCCCATGTGGTAGTGCGCGCCGGGCCGGATGGGGATGGGCGCCTCGATGGGGTCGACGCCGGCGAACGCCATGGTCAATTCGCGGATCTGGGGCAGCCGCTCCATGATGCGGTCGCGGCCCAGGTGGCGCAGGTCGAGCAGCACGCAGCCGTCGATGCCGCGGCCCTCCATGATCTCGGTCGCCTCGGAGCGGCTTACCACGTCGCGCGAGGCAAGCTCGAGCTTGTTGGGCGCGTACTTGCTCATGAAGCGCTCGCCCTCGGCGTTGAGCAGGTAGCCGCCCTCGCCGCGCGCGCCCTCGGTGACCAGCACGCCGTTGGACTTCAGCGTGGTGGGGTGGAACTGCATGAACTCCATGTCCTTCAGCGGCACGCCGACGTCGAGCGCCAGGCCCATGCCGTCGCCGGTGGAGGCGTGGGAGTTCGTGGAGGGGCGGTAGACCCTGCCGGCGCCGCCGGTGGCCAGCACCACGGCCTTGGCGCCCATGGTCTCGACGGTGCCGTGCACCATGTCGTAGGCCACCACGCCGGCGCAGCCGCCGTGCTCGTCGGGCACCAACTCGGCGACGAAGAACTCCTCGTACGTGGGGATGTCGTACTTCACGCACACCGAGTAGAGCGTGTGCAGGATGACCAGGCCGGTGAGGTCGGCCGCAAAGCAGGTGCGCGGGAACCCGGCGCCGCCGAAGGGGCGCTGGGCGATCTTGCCGGTGCCCTCCTGGCGGCTGAACACCGCGCCCCAGTGCTCGAGCTGGATGATCTCCTTCGGTGCGCTGCGGCAGAGGATCTCGATGGCGTCCTGGTCGCCGATGTAGTCGGCGCCCTTCACCGTGTCGAAGATGTGGTTGTCGGGCGAGTCCTCGCTCTGGTTGCCCAGCGCCGCGTTGATGCCGCCCTGCGCCGCCCCGGAGTGGCTGCGCACCGGGTGGAGCTTGGTGACCAGCGCAACGTCGGCCCCGGCCTCATGCGCGGCGATCGCGGCGCGCATGCCTGCCAGGCCGGCTCCGACCACCACCACGTCATGGGTTCGCACGGATGGATCCCTCCAGTCGACGGTCTGCTCCGGCGCTTCGGACTCTACCGGACGGACACCCCGCCCCAGCCGGGCCGACCGTCCCCCCGTTCCCCCGAAACAGGCCGATCCCGGGGGGCGAGGGGTCATGTGTCCGCCCGGCCGGACGGGGCGCGGCGGCTATACTCGGAGCGGCGGCGGCCGCCCGGACGGGCGGTCGCTTGCTGCCGTAACAGAGCCCCAGCCCGAGGAGCCCCACCCAGTGGCACACACGGTCACGTTCATCCCCGGCGACGGCACTGGACCCGAGATCGCCGAGGCCACGAGGCGCGTGCTCGACGCGACCGGCGTGGAGTTTGTGTGGGATGTCCAGGAGGCCGGAGTCGACATCATGGACGCGGAGGGCACGCCGCTGCCCGACCGCGTCCTGCAGTCGGTCCGCCGTAACGGCGTGGGCATCAAGGGCCCCATCACCACCCCCGTGGGCCGCGGGTTCCGCAGCGTCAACGTGACCCTGCGGAAGGAGCTGGACCTCTACGCCTGCGTGCGGCCCACCAAGAGCTACGCCGGCGTGCGCTCGCGCTTCGATCACGTCGATCTGGTGTTCGTGCGCGAGAACACCGAGGACCTCTACGTCGGCATCGAGTTCGAGCAGGGCACGCCCGAGGTCGAGCGACTGGCGGACCTCATCTCCGAGCTCGACCCCGGCGCCACCATCGAGGATCGAACGGGCATCTCCATCAAGCCCATCTCGGTACCGGGCACCGAGCGCATCGTGCAGTTCGCCTTCGACTACGCGCGCGACAACGGTCGCAGCAAGGTCACCGCTGTGCACAAGGCCAACATCATGAAGTTCACGGATGGGCTCTGGCTTCACACCGCGGAGGAGGTTGCAAGGCGCAACCCGGACATCGAGTTCGAGGAGCGCATCGTGGACAACATGTGCATGCAGCTGGTGCAGAAGCCCGAGCTGTACGACGTCATCGTGCTGCCCAACCTCTACGGCGACATCCTCAGCGACCTCGGGGCCGGCATCGTGGGCGGGCTGGGCGTGGCCCCCGGCGCCAACATCGGCGACGGGATCGCGGTGTTCGAGCCCACCCACGGCAGCGCCCCCAAGTACACGGGGCAGAACAGGGTCAACCCCATGGCCATGATGCTGTCGGGCGTGATGATGCTGCGCTACCTCGGGGAGGCCCACGCGGCCGACCGCATGGAGGCGGCCATCGCCGAGGTCATCGTGGAGGGCAAGTCGGTGACCTACGACATGAAGCCGCACCGCGACGACCCCACGGCCGTCGGCACCTCTGAGGTGGCCGACGCCCTCGTGGCCAAGCTCGAGGCGGGGGTGCGCGCGTGAAGGCACCCATCCGCGTCGCGGTCACCGGCGCCGCGGGGCAGATCGGCTACAGCATCCTGCCGCGCATCGCCGCGGGGGAGGCCTTCGGCCCCGACCAGCCGGTCATCCTGCAGCTGCTCGAGCTGCCCGTCGACCAGGTGCAGGAGGCGCTGCGCGGCGTGGCCATGGAGTTGGACGACTGCGCCTTCCCGTTGCTGCACGACCACGTGCTCACGGGCGACCCCCGCGTGGCCTTCGCCGACGCCGACTGGTGCATCCTGGTGGGCGCCAAGCCGCGTGGCCCGGGCATGGAGCGCGCCGACCTGCTGCTCGACAACGGGAGCATCTTCATCGAGCAGGGCAAGGCCATCGACGACGTGGCCCACGCCCAGTGCCGCACCGTGGTGGTGGGCAACCCGTGCAACACCAACTGCATGATCGCCGCCAGCCAGGCAAGGCGGATCCCGCCCCAGAGCTTCACCGCCATGACCCGGCTCGACCAGAACCGCGCGCAGACCCAGCTGGCCGGCAAGGCCGGCGTGCCCGTCACCGAGGTCCAGCGCATCATCGTGTTCGGCAACCACTCGCCCACGATGTTCGCCGACTTCGGCAACGCCACCATCGGCGGCAGCCCGGCGGCCGAGGTGATCGACGACGAGGCCTGGCTCAGGGAGGAGTTCCTCCCCGCGGTCGGCAAGCGCGGCGCGGCCATCATCGCCGCCCGCGGCCAGTCCAGCGCCGCCTCGGCCGCCAACGCGGCCATCGACCACGTGCGCTGGCTCAGCACGCCGGGCGAGGTGCTGCACTCGGTGGCCGTGCCGTCCGACGGCAGCTACGGCTTCGGCGACGGCATCTGGGCCTCGGTGCCGGTGCGCACCACGGCCCCGGGCACCCTCGAGGTGGCGCGCGACGGCTTCGAGCACGACGACTTCGCCCTCCAGAAGCTGTCGGTCACCAACGGCGAGTTGCTCGACGAGCGGGAGACCGTGAAGGAGATGCTGGGCTAGGACGGGGCTTGGCGGCGATGGCCAAACGCACCTACGAGGGCGAGGGCATCCGCGTGCTGTGGGACTCCTCGCTGTGCATCCACACCGGGCGCTGCCTCATCGCCGAGCCGCAGGTGTTCGACCTGGCCCGGCGCCCCTGGGTGGACGTCGGCGCCGCCTCGGCCGAGCGCATCGCGGTGGCGGTGGAGCTGTGCCCTGCCGGCGCGCTGCGTTACCAGCGCACCGACGGCGCCCCAGAGGAGGCCCCGCCCTCGCCCACCCGGCTGATACCGGCGCCCGACGGCCCGGTGGTGGCGCGCGGCCGGATGCGCCTCGAGACGCCCGACGGCCAACTGCTGTCCGAGGAGACCCGCCTCACCCTGTGCCGCTGCGGGCGCAGCGACAACCAGCCCTTCTGCGACAACGCGCACCGGCGAACCGGCTTCCGCGCGCCGGGGCTCGTGATGGGCGACGACCTGGAGGGCCCGGCCGACGAGCAGCCGGCGCAGCCCGGCCCCACCTCGGTGGTGCCGAAGACCAACGGCTCGCTTCGGCTCACGGGCGAGATGACGCTCGAGACCCCGCGCGGTGAGGTGGTCGCGCGCCGCTCCAGGATCTCGCTCTGCCGCTGCGGCCAGAGCGCCAACAAGCCCTTCTGCGACGGCACGCACCGGGAGGTGGGCTTCACCAGTCGCGACGCGGTGGTGAGCGAGGCGCGCGCGGGCGCCGACTCGCCCGAGGGCTACCCGGCCAACCCGCAGATCGACTGCTGAGCGCCGGGCGGCGCCCGCAGTCCGCCGAGGAGCGCTGGTCGGCGGGGCGCCGGCGCACCGTCCCATGGGTTGCACGCACCAGAGGGCCGGCGCACAGATGGGGGATTTTCCCCGAGCGCAGATGGGGGTTTCTCCACGGCCGCGGGACGCGGCGGCGGCCGATGGGTGAAGAGACCCCCGACAAGGATGTCCCTCGGTGCTCTTCGCTCGTCGCCCCCGCCGCCGTCACACCACCTGGCTCGCCACCGCCCTCGCCGCGGTCGCGGTCGGCTTTGGTTTTGCCCTCGCCCCGCAGGCGAGCGCGCAGGAGGTGACCTTCGACCGCGCCTTCGGGATTGAGGTCATCGCCGGCTCGGCGACAAATCTCTTCGAGAACTGCACCACCGCCTCGGGCTGCTTGACCGGGCAATCTGTCAGCGCGGCCGGAGGGCTCAGCGTGCCTCTCGGCCTCGC
>JAUVPZ010000068.1 GCA_030598395.1 Miltoncostaeaceae bacterium
CGCACCGGGGCCGAGGGGTGCGGTCGCCTCGCGAGGGGGCGGGAGTGCGAGCGTTGGGTGCCCTACGCGGCTCGCACGCGAGGGCTTCAGAACCGGGGGGAGACTCGACCGAGGTCGCACCGGGGCAGCACGCGCCCGCAGTTCGTCGCACGTCACGCACGAAAGCGCGCCGTAACCATGGGGTTTCTCGGATACCCAGGGGGGTTAGGATGGACGCGGCAGGACTCGAACCTGCGACCCCGAGTTGCTTACCTCACCGCCGTGTCGTGTAACGCCGCCGCACGGCGTCCAGGTGCTCGCCGGCACCGTGCGGCGATGGGCGGGCTGGCCTTCTCGGGAAACTTGGTCGCGTCCCTATCAAGTTTCCCCGGCGTCCGCAGTTGAGAGGGGTCTCGTGGTGCTTCCGACGGAATCACCATCCTCGACCCTGCCCTGCCTTCGGACGGGTTCCCTTGGCAGTGTGGCTCGTGGTTCCTACCGGCTCGTCGCCGGCTGACTGGCGCGCAGACTGGCGCACACCCCACTCTCGGGCTCGCTAATCGCCTAGTTCAAGCGGTTCTGCTCAGGCTCGGTGTTGGTGACGTCCACCGGACCGGCGCCCGCGCCGAAGGGGCGGCCGCCGCGCACCGCTTCGGTGGCGGCCCGCTTGGCCCTGGCGGCCGCTTCGCGCAGGGGCTCGCCGGCCGCCAGCGCGGCGGCGAGCGTGGAGCTGTGGGTGCATCCCGCGCCGTGCGTGGTGGACCTCGGCAGCCGGACGCCCGGAATTGCCACGACGCCCTCGGCGTCGGCAAGAAGATCGTCGGAGCGAGCGCCGTGCCCGCCGGTGACGATGACCACGCACCCATGCCGCTCCTGGAGCGCTCGGGCCAGCCACTGCGCGTCGTCCCGCTCGTCGCCCGCCAGCGCCTGCGCCTCGAACAGGTTGGGCGTGATCACCGTGGCCAGCGGAAGCAGCGCCCGCGACAGGGCCAGCTCGCCGCCGGGATCCATGAGGCGGCCCCCCGACTCGGCGCGCAGCACGGGGTCGACCACCAGCGGCACGCCGTCGTCCACCTGGGGCCGCAGGGCGTCGGCGACGGCCTCCACCAGCTCCGGCGAGCCGAGCATGCCGGTCTTGGCGCCGTCCAGCCCGATGTCCTCGGCCACCAGCTCGATCTGCTGCGCCACGAACGCCGGCGGGGCGGCGAAGGTGCCCTCCACGCCCGTGGTGGTCTGGGCCGTAAGCGCGGTCACCGCACAGACCGGGAAGCCTCCGGCGTGCGAGATCGCCTTGATGTCGGCCTGCATGCCGGCTCCGCCGCCCGAGTCGCTTCCCGCCACGGTGAGCACGCGCGGCGCGGCCCCCAGCAGGCGCCGGCGCAGGTCTGCCGCCGCCGCGGCGGGATCCTGCGCGTCGCAGACCGCGCGCACGGCCGCAACGCGGCTGCCTCCGACCGCGCCGACGCGCTGCGCCCGCCGGGCGTCGATGCCCCCGATGGCGAACCACGGCAGCCGTGCCGCCCGCGCCGCCGCGGCCACCGCCGCCAGCCCCACCGGTTCGCGCCCGGGCTTGGTGGGCGTCTCCCACACGGGCCCCACCGAGGCGTAGTCCGCACCCTCGACGGCCGCCTCTGCCAGGGCCGCGCCCCCCCGGCTGCTGCGCCCCACCAGGGCATGCGATCCGAGGATGGCCCGGGCCTCGCCGATGGCGCCGTCGCCCTGCCCCAGGTGCACGCCGTCGGCTCCCGCGGCCCGCGCCAGGGCCGGCGAGTCGTTGACGATGAACAGGATCTCGCACGACGCGGCCGCTGCCGCGCAGGCCCGTGCCTCCGCCAGGAGGTCGTCGGGCGCCAGCGAGCGCTCGCGCAGCTGCACGGCGTCGACCCCTGCCTCGGCCAGCCTCGGGATGACCTCGGCCAGGCGACCGGACGCCATGCGGGCGGCGCTCACGACGTACACGCGGGCCTCGGCCAGGCGGCGCCGCCGATCCGGCGGGGCCGTCATCCTGTGTCCGGAATGCCGGCGTCGCTGGTGGAGGCCTGGCCGTGCATGCGCCGCGGCGGGCGCCCGGCGGCGCGGGCGGCCAGGCCGGCCTCGACGGCCAGGCGAAGCGCCTCGGCCATGCGGGCCGGCTCGCGCGCCCGCGCCACGGCGGTGGCGGCCAGCACCGCGTCGCAGCCGAGCTCGATCGCCAGCGCCGCGTCGGAGGCCGTGCCGACGCCCGCGTCCAGCACCACCGGCACCGAGACAGCCTCGCGGATCAGGCTGATGGCGTGCGGGTTGAGGACGCCGAGGCCGCTGCCGATGGGCGAGCCCAGCGGCATCACGGCCGCGCAGCCGACGCTCTCCAGGCGCCGCGCGAGCACCGGATCGTCGGTGGTGTACGGCAACACGGTGAAGCCCTCGCCCACCAGTTCCTCGGCGGCGCGCACCAGCTCCACGGCGTCGGGCAGCAGCGTGCGCCGGTCACCGATCACCTCGAGCTTGAGCCAGTCGGTCGCGAACGCCTCGCGGGCCAGATGGGCGGTGGCCACGGCGTCGCGGGCCGTGTAGCAGCCCGCCGTGTTCGGCAGCACCCGGGCGCCGGCGCGTTCGATCACGTCGTAGAGGCCGCCGGGCGCGGCCTCTACGCGGCGCAGCGCGACGGTGACGAGCTCGGCGCCCGCCGCCGCCAGGGCCTCCTCGAAGAGATCGAGGCGGGTGAAGCCGCCCGTCCCCAACAGCAGCCGGGAGCGCAGCTCGACGCCGGCCATGACCAGGGGCTCGCCCATGGTCCCCTCAGCCCCCGGCTGTCGCACGAACCACCTCGATGCGAATTCCCGCCCGCAGCCGCGAGTCGGACCAGTCGGCGCCGGCGACGACCTCGCCGTCGACGGCGACCGCCACGCCCCGCTCGCCCGGCTCGACGCCGGCCAGCGCCGCGGCGTCGGCAACCGTCGCGCCCTCGGGAAGCTCGCGCGTCGTGCCGTTGAGCGTCACGCGCACGAGGCCTCCTGGGCGGCAAAGCGCGTGGGGCTGAAGGTCGCCAGCTCGGGCGCCGGGTCTCCGGCGGCCAGCTCGGCCACGGCCTCGCCGGCGACCGGCGCCAGCAGGATGCCGTGCCGGTAGCCGCCCACGGCCCACAGCAGGCCGTCGTCAGGATCCACGCCGATGGCCGGTGCGCTGTCGGGCGTGGCGGGGCGAAGGCCGGCCGCGACCTCGACCAGCTCGAGCTCGCGCAGATCGGGCAGCGCCGCCAGGGCGTCGTCCAGCAGTTCGTGGGCGCCGCCCGCGGTGGGCGCGGCGTCGCCGCGCTCCTCGACGGTGGCCCCGACCACCAGCTCGCCGCCCGGTCGGGGCACCACGTAGGCGCTCGGCGTGCGGACCACCCGCCGTGCGGGGGGGCGTGCGTCACGCCGTAGCCGCAGCCGGAGGGCCTGCCCCATGACCGGCCGAAGCGGCACCCGGCCGGACAGCCGCGAGGCCGAATGGCCAGCCGCCAGCACCACGCGGGCCCCGCGGAGCTCGCCGCCGTTCGCCAGCGCCACGCCGTCCACCCGGCCGCCGCGGTCGCGGCGCAGGGAGCCTGCGGCGTCGGCACGCACGTCCACGCCGACCGCACGGCACGCGCCGTGCAGGGCCGCCAGCAGCCGCCGTGGGTCCACCTGAGCCTCGTCCTCCAGGACGATGCCGCCCGCCACGCCCGGCGCGAGCCCCGGCTCCTGCTCGCGAAGCGTCGACCCCGGCGTCCAGGGCGCGTCGCGCCCGAGCCGCTGGAGCCGCTCCATGTGATGCCGCACCGACCCGATGTCCTCCGGCCGCGCCGCGACCATGACGGTGCCGCCGACGAGGTAGCCCGGGTCGACGCCCGAGGCCCGCTGGAGCTCGGCGGCGAAGGCCGGCCAGCGGCCGGCAGCCGTCACCTGCAACCGGTGTAGGTCGTCCTCGCCGTCGGCGGCCTCCGACCACGGACCCAGCATGCCGGCGGCGACCCACGCCGCGGGCCGTCGGCGGTCGTCGAGCAGCGTCACGCGGGCGCCGCGCGCCGCCGCGCGCCACGCCGCCGCCAGGCCCCAGGGGCCGGCGCCGATCACGATGAGGTCGGGGGCCGCCATCGCTCAGCCCTCCCCGTCGGCCGGCGGCAGGAACTCGTCGGTGACCGCGGCGTCCACCTCGACGTCGCGCCTCAGGAGGCCGTTCTCGCGCATCCACGCCGCGTAGCCCCGCCACGCGGCGGGGTCGAGCGCGAGGGTGGGCTTGTCGTCGGGCGCGATGACGGGCGCGGTGAGCCGGGCCTGCTTCACCACCAACTCGCGCTCGAGGTCGGCGTTGGCTTCCACCACCGCGTCGGCGGCGCCCGCCTGGTCGGCGCCGGCCCACTCCTGCCCGCGCCGGAGCGCCGCGAGGAAGCGGCGCACCAGCCCCGGCTGCCGCTCGGCCACCTCGTCGTTGGTCACCACGACCAACTCGTCGTAGTCCGGGACGCCGAACTCCTCGAGGCGGAACACGTCGACGTCAACGCCCTTGCCCTCGATCTCGGGGACCTCGATGTTCCAGTACGCGCCAATGAGGGCGTCCACCCTGCCCGCCGCCAGCGCGGGGGAGAGGTTGAAGCCCACGTTGCTGATCCGAACCCTCGCGGGATCGCCGCCGTCGGCGCGCACCACGGTGTCGAGCAGCGCACGATCGGAGGGCAGCCCGGTTGCGCCCACTGTCCTGCCCTCGAGGTCGCGAGGTCGCGCGATGTCGCGGTCGGCCCGGACGATCACCGAGTTCAGCGGGTGGACGGCGATGGCCCCGACCGCCTTGACCGGGACGCCCTGGGCGCGTGCCAGCAGCACCTCGGGCTCGTAGCTGATGGCGAACGGTGCACGCCCGCGCCCCACCTGCTTCAGCGCTGCGGCCGGGTCGCTGGGCTGGACGGGCCTCACGTCCAGCCCCTCGTCGGCGAAGTAGCCCTGCGCGATGGCGCCGTAGACGCCCATGTGGTCGGCGTTCGGGAACCAGTCGAGGATCAGCGTGACCGCGTCGAGGCCCGGCTCGCCGGAGGCTTCGCCGTCGGTGTTGCAGGCGGCGGCGAGCGCCGCGACCAGCAGGGCCGCGAGGGCGAGGGCGAGGTGGCGGGCCGGGAGTCTCAAAGGTGTCTCCAACTTGGTCGGATGGCGTGGTGGCGGTGCGGGAGCGCGAGGCGCTCGCACAGCGCGACGACGGCGAAGAAGGCGACCCCGATCACGGCGAGCCAGGCGATGGCGGCGAAGGCGAGCACAGTTTCGAACTGCGCGGTGGCAAGCTCCGACAGGTAGCCGAGACCGCGGTCCGCGCCCACGTACTCGGCGACGACCGCGCCTGTCACGGCGAACACGGCGGCCATCTTGAGCCCGCTGAACAGCGAGGGCAGCGCCGCGGGGAACGTGACGTGCCGCCACACCCAGGCGCGGCTCGCACCCAGGCTCCGGGCGGCGCGCGCGAGCTCGGGGTCGGCGGCGCGCAGGCCGTCGACGCCCGTGACGACGACCGGGAAAAAGGTGATGAGGAAGGCCACCACGACCTGGGCGGTGCCGAAGCCGGCCCAGACCCCGATGATCGGCGCCAGCGCCAGCAGCGGGATCGCCTGGCTGGCGATGACCCAGGGGTAGATCGCCCGGTCGGCGGCGCGCCACGCCGCGATGGCGGCCGCCAGGGCCACGCCGAACACGGTCGCCAGGGCGAGGCCGAGCGCGGCAGCTGCGATGGTGGCCTGGGCGTGGAACCACAGGCGCGCCCGGTCGGTCCACAGCGTCTCGGCGACGTCGGCCGGCGCAGGCAGCAGCCACTCCTGCGGGGTGGCCAGCGTCACGATGAGCTGCCAGACCAGCACGCCGGCCAGCGGCAGCAACGCGAGCGGCAGCGCTCGGATGGCGAACCGGCCGACGCGCGCGATCCGCGCCCGCGTCGCTCCCGAGGGCTCGGCGCGCCGGGACGCGGCCCGGCTGCCGGCGTTCACGCCAGCGCTCCAGCCAGGCGCAGCGACCCCAGCAGCCGCCCGCGCAGGTCGGCGAACTCGGGCGTGGCCGTGACGTCGACCCGGCGCGGGCGGGGGAGCTCGACGATCACCTCGGCGACCAGCCGGGCCGGTCGCGGCCCGCTGACCAGCACGCGATCGGCCAGCAGCAGCGCCTCGTCCAGGTCGTGGGTCACCAGGATCACCGTCGGCCGGTATTCCTCGAAGAGGGCGGCCAGCGCAGCCTGAAGGTCGGCGCGGGTCAGCGCGTCCAGCGCGCCGAACGGCTCGTCGAGCAGCCAGGCGCGGGTGCCGGCCAGCACCGTGCGGGCAAGTGCTGCCCGCTGGCGCATGCCACCCGAGAGCGCATGGGGATAGTGGTCCTCGAACCCCGCCAGGCCGTAGGCGCCGAGCGTGCGCCGCGCCGCGCGCTGGGCCTCGGCGCGGGCGGCCCCGGCCAGTCGCGGCGCCGTCGCGACGTTGTCCAGCAGCGTGCGCCAGGGCAGCAGCGCGTCGCTCTGGGGCATGAGGGTGAGGCCGCCGGTGCGGTCAGGGTGGGGCCGGCCGTCGACCAGCACGAGGCCCTCGTCCGGCTCGCGCAGGCCGGCCATCACGCTGAGCAGGGTGCTCTTGCCGCAGCCCGAGGGGCCGATCAGCGCCACCAGCTCGCCGGGGGCGACGTCCAGGTCGATGCCTTCCAGCACCGGCTCCGGCCCGTCGCGCCCCGGCAGGGCCAGCCGCAGGCCGCGGGCCTCCAGCGCCGGAGCCTCAGACATCGTGCTCCCACCCGAGGCGCTCGGGCGTCACCTCGCGGCCGCCGCGCAACAGCCGCAGCCGGGGCTCGCCCCCGGTCAGCCGGCCGATGCGGGTCAGCCCGGCCGGCAGCCGCGGCGCGACGGCGATCGCGGTCGCGGCCGGAAGCGCGACGAGCAACTCGTAGTCGTCGCCGCCGGTGGCGGCCAGCAGTTGCGCGTCGCGGCCGGTGCGCCCCGCGACCTCGGCCACCCCGGGCCCCAGCGGGAGAAGCTCGAGGTCGACCTCGGCGCCCAGCCCGGACGCCCGGGCGAGGCGCAGCGCGTCCAGCGCGACGCCGTCGGAGACGTCGAGCATGGCGTGGGCGCCAGCCTCGCGGAGCAGCCGCCCCTCGGCGAGCCGCGGCTGCGGCCGCAGCTGTCGCCGAACCGCCTCCGGCGCGAGCGACGCGCCGACGGCCGGATCTTCGAGAGCCAGCAGGCCGGCCGCCGCCCCGCCCACGGCGCCTGTGACGCAGATCCAGTCTCCGGGGCGCCCGCCCCCCCGGCACACGGGGGCCGTCCCTCTCGACAGGCGTCCCAGGGCGGTGACCGCGATCACGAGGCAGGGTGCGGCCGTGAGGTCGCCGCCGGCGATGGTGGCGCCCACGCGGGCTGCCAGGGCCTCCATGCCGGCATAGAGGTCGGCCACCTCGCCCCGGCCCTCGGGCAGGCCCAGCCCCACGAGGGCCGCCACCGGCTCCGCGCCCATGGCCGCCAGGTCGGACAGGTTCACCGCCAGCGCCTTGGGTCCCAGGTCGTGGAAGTCGGTCGAGGCGCGGAAGTGCACGTCCTCGATCAGCAGGTCGTGGGTGGCGACCATGGCCGGGTCGCCGGCGAGCACGGCGGCGTCGTCGCCGATGCCGATGGCCACACCGGGACGGAGCTTCACGCGGGCGGCGATCTGCTCGAGGAGATCGAGTTCCGGCACCGCGGCACGCCTCCCTTCGCTGGGATTACCCAGATCAGGTTCTGAGGGTCGAGGCCCAGTTGCCTCCTCTCAGCCGCCCGGGTGGCAGCTCCCCCGCGAGAACGAGCATACCAACTGGCCTTGCGCGCGCGCATGGCCTGCGCCCGGCGGCCGATAGTGCCGGTGAAATCGACCGCGTGCTCTCGCCGCGCCCCCGGTCACCAGGGAGACCCGATGACCGCCGACACCGCCACCGAGATGCAGACGCGGCAACTCGTCGTGTTCACGCTCGGGGCCGGCGAGTACTGCGTGCCCGTGACGCTCGTTCAGGAGATCATCCGGTACACGGGCCCAGGTCGATTCCGGGCAGCCCTCCCCACGTCGAGGGCGTGATCAACCTCCGCGGCCGCATCATCCCGATTCGTGGACCTGTGGGCCCGCTTCACCGCCGCCGGCGAGCGCCCCCAGGACGCCTCTCCCGCGACGACCTGCGCCAGCGCCTGCGGCGGCTGATCGCCGAGGCCGTGGTCTGAGGCGCGCGCCGCGAGGCCACCGCAGACCGCCTGAGAACAGCGGGTCCTCCCCGGATCAGGGGTTCGACGGCCCTTCTTTACGCTTTCTTTAGCACTGCGTGCATTTCGTTTCGACTCGTTCAACATTCCCCGTCGTGTCGTGGTCCGGGCCGCGAAGTGGTCGATCATCAGGGCGAACCCCGATGCGTCACGGACGAAGGGAGCAAACGATGCGACGCACGAAGACGATCGGCACGCTGACGGCGGCTGCGGTGGGCCTGGGGCTCGCAACGGCGGGCGTCACGGCGGCACACCCCCCCGGCGGGCCCGGCGACGACGGCGCTGCAGCGACCAACGGACCGCGCGCCGGCAACGGCCCGCAGGCCGAGGGCCCACGAGCCGGCCGAGGTGGTCCGCGAGGGATGCGCGGTCGGCGCGGGATCGCCCGCAGGTGCAACATCGCGGACGACCAGTTGCTCGACGAGACGAACAACGACCGCCTGAGGCGCATCCGGGAGCGCCTGAACGCGAAGGTCCCGGACGACCTCACGCAGGCGCGCGCCGACCGCATCTTCGCGCGGCGGCAGAAGATGGTGACCATCCGCGTCACCATGCGCACCGCGATGATGGAACCGGTGCTCGCGCTCGGGCTCACCAAGGCCGAGCTCCGCGACGCACGCGAGAACCACAACCTGCGCGAGCTCCTCGAGAGCAAGACCCCCCCCATCTCGGTCGAGCAGTTCCGCGCGGCGCGCCGCGAGGGCCGGCGCGACGCTCGCGCTGCCGTGCGTGAGCTGTGCAACTTCAGCAACGGCGCTGCCGGCGGGGGTACCGCCCCCGCCTACGGGCCCAGCGCCTAGCTGTAATTCCCAGAGACGTTCTTGACGAGAGCGTCCATTGGGGTGGCGCCGCCAAGTGCGGTGTGGGGTCGGCGCCGATGGTAGGTGTCGACCCAGTTGGGCAGGCAGGCAAGGCGCTCCTCGTTGGAGCGGAACAGGCGCACGTAGCACCAC
>JAUVPZ010000117.1 GCA_030598395.1 Miltoncostaeaceae bacterium
AGCGCGTGGCGATCGCGCGGGCGCTGGCCAACCGGCCGCAGGTGCTGCTGGCCGACGAGCCCACCGGCAACCTCGACTCGGGGACCGGCGCTGAGGTCGTGGCCCTGCTGCGGCGGCTCAACGCGGAGGAGGGCCGGGCGGTGGTGCTGATCACGCACGATCCGGCCATTGCAGAGGAGGCGCCGCGGGTCGTGCGGCTGCACGACGGACGCGTGGTGGATGACGTCCGCCAGGGCGGCGCCACGGCCGGTCACGCCGTGCCGGAGAGCCCTGCCGCGGCCCTGGCAGCACTCGAGGCCATCGTTGCGGGCGGCGCGGCGGCCGGCTGGACCGCCGAGCTGCCGCGCCAGGCGGCCACCTCGGCCCGGGCGGCGCTTGGGCGGCTCACGGGCCTGCTGCCGGAGGCGGCCCACGCCGCGCTGGCGGCACCCGCCAATCTCACCTATGGGCACGTCGCCCTGGCCCTCGCCGCCCTGACGCCCAGGGTGGCTCCCCCTCAGGACTGATTGAATCCTCCTGCCGTCAAGGCAGAAGGGGGATCCAAATGCAGATCAGCGTCAAGCACAGTCCGGGGTTCGCGGTGGCGCACTGCGAGCTGTCCGGAGGCGAGGCGGTCCGGGCCGAGGCCGGCTCGATGATGTCCACCTCCGAGGGCGTCGAGGTGGGCGGCAAGATGGAGGGGGGTCTGATGAAGGGCCTCAAGCGCAAGGCGCTCGGTGGAGAGTCGTTCTTCATCGCGAGCTACACGGCCCCGGCCGAGGGCGGCTGGGTTGACTGCGCGGGCAGCCTGCCCGGCGACGTCGCCGTGGGCGATGTCGGCCCCGGCGAGTTCTACATCCAGCGGGGCTCGTACCTCTGCTCCGAGGAGGGTGTCGAGATCGACACCAAGTGGGGCGGGTTCAAGAACCTGTTTGGGGGCGAGGGGGGCTTCCTCGTACGCGCCGCCGGGGATGGCAAGGTCGCCGTCTCGTGCTACGGCGCCCTGGACGTGCACGAGCTCCAGCCGGGCCAGAGCCTGGTGGTCGACACCGGGCACATGGTGGCCTACGACGAGGGCGTGGAGGTCAAGCTGACGCGCGCCGGCGGGAACGTGGGCATGATCAAGAGTGGGGAGGGCTTCGTGTTCGAGTTCCAGGGCCCCGGCCGCGTGATGACCCAGTCCCGCAACCCGAACCAGCTCGTCGCCTGGCTGACCACGGTGCTGCCGTTCTCCCGCGACTGACAAACCATGGCGCGGCCGTTCCCGCCGCGAGATCGGCCGCCGCCGCTACTCCAGCGTGGTGAACACCCAGTCGGTCTCGGTGGCGCCCACGTGACAGCCCCAGCACACGGCGCCCTCTGCGAGCAACGTGTAGTCGGCATCGGCCGACGTGCGCGAGAACTCCTCGTAGATCCAGTCGCCGTGCTCGGGGTCGGCGCCGGCCATCTTGCGCATCACGGCGACGACCGCGGCGGCGTCCCCGTCCCGGCTACCGTCCTTCACGACGACGGCGCCGTCCGGGTACGGGAAGACCTGCGTGCCATCGGGAGCCAGGGTGGCCCGGGTCTGGTCGACGTAGACGTTCTTGAACTCGCCGTGCGGCGCGTCGGCGGCGGGCGGGATGGGCTCCTCGTTGAGCTTCAGGCCGGCCTGGTAGCCCGCGGTGAACGCCGGCAGGCCGGGCTCGGCCACCCGGTCCGGCTCGGGCGGCGGGGACGTGGTGGCGGGCGCCGCCGTCGTGGCAGGCTCGGCGGTGGTGGCGCCCGAGCCGTCGTCGCCCCCGCCGCAGGCCGCGGCTCCGACCGCCAGCCCTGCGGACACCAGGATCAGGGCGGCCATCTTGGTGCGGGTGGTCACGCGAGCCTCCCAGGTTGATCGGGCGCCAGCCTACCCCGTTCAAGCTTCGACGGCGCGGGCCCTGGGTCCTGGCCGCAATCGGCGCAATGCTGGCGATTCCGCTGGCTGGATGCAGTGGGGGCTCCCCTGATGGCTTCGACCAGGACCGCGCCCTCGACGACCTGGTGGCGCAGGTTGAGACCGGACCACGACCCGCCGGCTCGGCGCAGGCCAGAGAGCTCGCCGAATGGCTGCGTCAACGCCTGCCGAGTGGCCGAATCGAGCAGGCGGACGGCGGCCTGCGCAACGTGGTCGGCGTCCTGCCCGGCAGCCGACCGGGCATCCTCGTGGGGGCGCACTACGACACCTTCGACCTGCCCGGCTTCGTCGGCGCCAACGACGGCGCCTCAGGCGTGGCGGTGGTGCTGGAGGTCGCGCGGGCGCTCGAGGCGAAGGGAGGCGGGGGCCGCGAGGTGCGCTTCGTGCTGTTCGACGGGGAGGAGGCGCCGCCCGGCGCCGCCGACTTCCTGAGCGAGGGCGTGCGCGGGAGCCGCGCCCACGCCGACGCACACGCCGACGAGATCGGCGAAGTGGTCATCGTGGACCTGGTGGGCGACCGCGAGCTGGCCGTGCCGCGCGAGGCGGGCTCCGACCCGGAGCTGTGGGCAGAGCTGCGCGCCGCGGCGGCTGCGGTGGGCGCCCAGAACGCGTTTCCTGACCAGACCGTCGGTGAGATCCTCGACGATCACACGCCGTTCGCGCGGTCCGGGATCCCCTCGATCGACGTCATCGACTTCACCTTCCCCGAGTGGCATACGACCGAGGACGACCTCGACACCGTCTCCGCTGAGAGCCTCGGCAGCGTTGGAAGGACGCTGATCGAGTACGTGATGCGTCGCCGCGCGGCCTGAGTGGGGCCCGCCGGGGCGGGGCTGTGCGCAGGGCCAAGCCGTCCCGGCCAACGCTGTGCAGCGGGCCAACGAAAGCGGCGGTGACGCCGCTGATACTGGCGATCGGGCTGGCGGTGCACCCGCCGCCGGCCGTTCTTCCTTCGTCCAAAAGGAGCGAGATGAGACTCAGGCCCTTCCGGCTCGCGCTGCTGGCGGCGCTCGC
Organism: Miltoncostaeaceae bacterium; assembly: GCA_030598395.1. GTDB lineage: Bacteria > Actinomycetota > Thermoleophilia > Miltoncostaeales > Miltoncostaeaceae > JAUVPZ01. The sequence continues at coordinate 2,930 of JAUVPZ010000117.1, forward strand.
GCTGCTGGCCGTCCCGGCGCTGGCGGTGGCCCAGGAAGAGGCGCCTGCCGTCGAGGAGCGGCTGCGCCTGGTGGAGATCGCGGCCGACTCGATCTGGGTCGTGATCGCCGCGGTGCTGGTGCTGTTCATGCAGGCGGGCTTCGGCATGCTCGAGGTCGGCCTCTCGCGCATGAAGAACGCGGGCGCCGTGATGGCGAAGATCTTCATCAACCTGGGCATCGCCTTGCTGATGTTCTGGGCAATCGGCTTCGCGATCGGCTTCGGTGACGGCAACGACTTCCTGGGGACCACGGGCTGGTTCCTCGAGAACAACGACGTCGCCGCGACCTTCCCGGCCTACGCCGGGTCGCTGGTCCCGATCGAGGGGCAGTTCTTCTTCCAGGTCGTGTTCGTCGCCGTCTCGCTGGCGATCGTGTTCGGCGCCATGCTCGACCGCGTCAAGACCGCCGGGTACGTGCTGTTCGGCATCGTCTACGCCGGGCTCATCTACCCGATCGTCGCCCACTGGACGTGGGGTGGCGGCTGGCTGGCCCAGGACGGGTTCCTGGACTTCGCCGGCTCGTCCATCGTGCACCTGCAGGGGGCGCTCGCTGCCCTGGCCGGCGCGCTGATCCTCGGTCCGCGCATCGGCAAGTTCCGCGACGGCAAGGCCGTGCCCATCCCGGGTCACTCCATGCCGCTGGCGCTGCTGGGTGCGCTGATCCTGCTGGTGGGCTGGCAGGGCTTCAACGGCGGCTCCACGCTGGCTGCGGTCGGCGTGAACTTCGCCGACGTGATCGTGAACACCAACCTCGCCGCTGGCGCCGGCGCCCTGGGCGCCGCCATCAGCTCGCTGCTGGTGTTCAAGACGCTCGATGTCAGCCAGATCGGCAACGGGCTGATCGCGGCGCTGGTGGCGATCACGGCTCCGTGCGCGTTCGTGGACCCCTGGGCAGCCGTGCTCATCGGTGTCGTGGCCGGCCTGTCCGTGCCGCCGCTGGTGATCGGCATCGAGCGGCTTCGGGTCGACGACCCGGTGGGCGCCGTGCCGGTGCACGGCATCTCCGGCATCTGGGGCACGCTGTCCATCGGCCTGTTCGCGGTCTCCGGCCGCGCCGACGTGGAGGGTCTCTTCTACGGCGGCGGCGGCCACCAACTATGGGTGCAGTTCTACGGCGTGCTGGCCACGATCGGCTTCACGTTCACCGCGTCTTTCGTACTGTTCCTTGCAATCAAGTACGCGGTCGGCCTACGGGTCACCGAGGAGCAGGAGCTGCGCGGACTGGATATCTCCGAGCACGGCATGTTCGGCTACCCCGAGCGTTTCATCGACGTCCCGGGCGCCGAGCCGGAGGACCTGCCCGCCCGGTCCCCCGCCCCGGCGGGTGCCTCGGTCGCGCAGGCGGGCTCAGAGAGTTCGGAGGGGACGTCGTGAAAAAGATCGAGGCCTTCATCCGGCACGAGTCCCTCGAGGCGATCCATGACCGGCTCGCCGACATGGGACTCCCCTCGATGAGCGTTACCGAGGTAAAGGGCTCGGGGCGCCAGAAGGGCTTCACCGAGAGCTACCGCGGAGCGAAGACGACCATCTTCCTCCGTCCGAAGGTGAAGCTGGAGGTCGTCCTGGACGACGGGGACCTCGACCGGGCGCTGGACGCGATCCTCGAGCTGGCCCACACGGGCGAGCCCGGGGACGGGAAGATCTTCGTCTACAGCGTCGAGGAGGCCATCCGGGTGCGCACCGGTGAGCGCGGTGCGGTCGTGCTCGAGGCGCACCCGGCCGACGGGGCTGCGGCCGGCTAGGCAGCTTCCACCGCAGCGCACGATGCGGGGTCGGTCCCTCCGGGGCCGGCCCTGTCCTCGTGGGGAGATCACCGTGTAGCAGCGTCCACCCGGCGCCTTGCCGGAAGGCTCAACGCGAAGCGGCTGCCCCCTGAGGGCCTGCCCTCCACGGTGACCTCCCCGCCCAGCGCCCGGGCCAGCTGGCGGCTGATGGCCAGCCCCAGCCCGCTGCCC
>JAUVPZ010000184.1 GCA_030598395.1 Miltoncostaeaceae bacterium
CCCCGTCGACCCCGTGATGGTATCGAGGGAGTGGGTGACGTTGCCCACCCCGCACGCGGTACCGCCGACGGGTCGGCCGACGAGGGGAGGCTACCCCAGCCCGGCGATGTCCGGACGCCTGCGAGCAGGCGGATAAAAGGGAATCGGTCGTGACCGAGTGAAGCCGGGAAGGGGAGCCGCTGCCCAGAAGATGCTTGCCAGAGCGGTCGGCAGCGCAAGCACCAAGCCCGTCAGACTCCGGGCCACCCGGACGTGCGCCGACGCCCCCCGAACCGGACCGGCATCCGATCGTCCTGTCGCGCTCAGCTTGCGGCGGCCACCCTCGGCGCCACCTCGACCGCGAACCGCTCCAGCTGGTGGACGTCGTCAGCCAGCGGCCACACGAACATCCGCTCGACGCCCGCTGCGGCAAAGGCCGACAGCCGCGCCGCGCACACCTCCGGCGTGCCGACGGGCAGCCACATTGCCCGAAGCTCCTCGATCGGGCGGCGGATCATGGGCCCCAGCACGTCGGCCAGCACTCGGTCGGCGTCCTTCGGGTCGTCCGCGACGTAGAGCCAGAGCGTGACGAGCGCATTCGGGATGCCGGGCCTCCCGTCGTTGGCCAACTGGCGGTCCAGGTAGTGCCGACTGGCCGCGAAACGCTGGGGTGTGGTGTTGTAGCCGCTGGCCATCCAGCCGTCGGCTACCCGGGCCAGGCGGCGAAGGCCCGGCCTCGACCCCCAGCTCCCGATCCACAGCTGCGGCCCGCCGGGGCTCAGCGGCGGGGGCTCCAGCCGCACGCCGGCCGTGGAGTAGAACTCGCCGGCGAACGGCTCGGCGTCCGGAGCCAGCAGCGCGCGCAGGGCGCCCACGGATTCCTCGAAGCGCTCCCAGCGGCGCTCGGCCGGCAGGCCCACCGCGGCGTAGTCGCGCTCCGACGAGCCCGGCCCCAGCCCCACCAGAAGGCGCCCGCCCGAGAGGCGATCGATCGCGGCCAGGGTCTTGGCCAGGGGCACCGGGCCGCGCACCGCCGGCAGGCTCACCGAGGTGGCCAGGGTCAGGTCCTCCGAGGCGTCCAGCACCGCGGCCAGCGCGGTGGGCCCGTCCAGCCAGGGCCGGCTGAACATCATGTGGTCGTTGGCCGACAGGTACCGGTAGCCGAGCGAGGCCGCGGCGCGCGCGAACTCCTGAAGGCCGGCGAGGTCCACCGCTCCCGCGCCCGACATGTCGATCAGCGGCAGGTGCGCGCCGAACTCCGGCCCCCGTCCCGGCGGGCCGGTTGGCCGTGCGGCGAGTGCCATGCTCCTCACACCTCCGGGTGTGCCATCATCGCACGCGGCGGCCAGGCCGATCTCGCCTGGAGTGCCGATCGTGAGAAGGAGCGCGGTGGTGGCCGAACCACGGGAGCTGGCCCGGCAACTCGAGCGCGACGCGCGCCTGCCCGACCGGCCCGAGGAGCGCTTCGCGGGCTACGGCGTCATGGGCCTGCCGTTCGCATCGGGCCACATCCTGGCGATGCGCCGCTGGCCGGCGTCCTCCGTCGGCCCCGGCTACAGCTCGGTGTGGCACCGCGCGCCCGACG
>JAUVPZ010000146.1 GCA_030598395.1 Miltoncostaeaceae bacterium
CCTCCATCCGCCGGGCGCCCGCGCCGGTGCTGGTCTCGGAAACGAGCTTGAACGGCCCGATCTCGCCGGTGTGCGACACGTGGGTGCCGCCGCAGAGCTCGCGCGAGAAGTCGCCGGTGGCGAGCACGCGCACGCGCTCGCCGTACTTCTCCTCGAACAGGCCGATGGCGCCGAGGGCGTCGGCCTCGGGGCGGCTCATCTCCTGCGCGGCCACCGGAGCGTCCTCGCGCACGCGGTCGTTGACCAACTGCTCGATACGCTCCAGCTGCTCGGGCGGGATCCTGTCGCGGTGCGTGAAGTCGAACCGCAGCTTGTCGGGACCGACGTAGCTGCCCGCCTGGCGCACCCCGTCGCCCAACTCGGTGCGAAGGGCCCAATTGAGGATGTGGGTGGCCGTGTGGTTGGCCTCCGTCGCGCGGCGGGCCGGGCCGTGGACGCGGGCCCGCACCGCGTGGCCCACGGCGAGGGCACCATCGGCTGAGGCCACGATCACCTGGTCGTCGCCGAGGCGCAGGACGTCGATGACCTGCGCCGTCCCGCCCGGCCCCTCGATGCTGCCGCTATCGGCGATCTGCCCGCCGCCCTCGGCGTAGAACGGCGAGCGGTCGAGCTTGAGCACCAGCCGTCCGTCGCCCAGGTCCTGCGCCGCCGTGATGGCGGCATCCTTGACGTCGAGGCGATCGTACCCCACGAACTCGGTGGGTGGCGCCGCACCGGCAACGGCCTGGGCCGTGCCGGCCAGATCGGCCGCGGCGTCGTCGCCCCTGGCCGCCAGACGCGACCGCTCGCGCTGGGACGACATGGCGCGCTCGAAGCCCTCGGTGTCGACCTCCAGGCCAGCGTCGCGCGCAGCCTCGACCGTCAGATCGAGGGGGAAGCCGTAGGTGTCATGCAGCCGGAAGGCGTCGTCGCCCGAGACCCGCCCGGCGGCGCGGGCGCCGTCGATGACCTCCCCGAGGAGCCGGCGGCCCTGGGCGATGGTGCGGGCGAACTGTTCGGCCTCCTCACCGATGACGTCGCGCACGGCCGCCGCGCGCTCGGCCAGCTCCGGGTAGGCGTCCGACCACCCTTCCACGACCGGCTCGGTGAGGCCCACGACGTCATCCGGCGCAAGGCCCAGGTGCGTGGCCTCCGACACGGCGCGCCGCACGATGCGCCGCATCACGTAGCCACGGCCCTCGTTGCCGGGCACCACGCCGTCGGCAGCGAGGAAGGTCATGCCGCGGCCGTGGTCGGCCAGCACCCGGAACGCGCGGTCGTCGCGCGGGTCGACGCCGTAAGGCCGGCCGCTTCGCTGCTCGGCCCAGGCGATGAGCGGGCGGAAGGCGTCGGTGTCGAACACCGAGGGCACGTCCTGGAGGATGGCCGCGATGCGCTCGAGGCCGGCCCCGGTGTCGATATTCCTCGCCGGCAGGGGGGCTAGCGAGCCGTCGGCCGAGCGCTCGTACTGCATGAAGACCAGGTTCCAGTACTCGAGGTAGCGGTCGCCGCCCACCGCGGGGCCGCCCTCGGGGCCGAACTCGGGGCCGCGGTCGAGGTACAGCTCGGTGTTGGGCCCGCACGGGCCGGTGGGGCCGGCCTTCCAGAAGTTCTCCGACTCGCCGAGCGCCTGGATGCGCTCGCGGGGGACACCCGCCTCGAGCCAGTGCTGCACGGCCTCGTCGTCGGCGGGCACGCCCTCCATGCCCTCGAACACGGTGATCCAGATCTGGTCGGGGTCGAACCCGTAAACCTCGGTGGACACCTCCCAGCCGAAGCGGATGGCCTCCGGCTTGAAGTAGTCGCCGATCGAGAAGTTGCCGAGCATCTCGAAGAACGTGAGGTGCCGCGCCGTGTGCCCGACCTCGTCGATGTCCACGGTGCGGAAGCACTTCTGCGCGCTGGTCATCCGCGGCGCCGGCGGCTCGGCCGCGCCGAGGAAGTAGGCCTTCAGGGGGTGCATCCCCGCCATGGTGAGCAGCACCGTCGGGTCGTCCTCGTACGGAACCAGCGGCGCCGAAGGCAGCAGCAGGTGTCCCTGGCCCTGGAAGTACTCCAGGAACCGGCGCCGGATCTCCGTGGTTCTCACGCCCACCGAGTCTACATCGGCCGCTCGGGCGGCCGGCGAGCGCGGGACGAGGGCTACTGCGCCCGGGGGCTCTCCTGCGCGACCTCGAAGGCCCACAGCTCGGAGTGCGGGGCCACGGGGCCCTCGCGGGCGTGGGTGGCGTGACCGCGTTGGAAGGCGTCGCTTGCGACCCAGCGGCGGAAGTCGTCCTCGCTGCGCCACCGGGTGTAGACGAGGTAGGTCGTGCGGCCGTCGGAGGGCCGCAGCAGCTCGAAGCCCAGGAACCCCTCCTGGTCCTCGACCTCGCCGGCCCGCTGCTCGAAGCGCCGCTCCAGCTCGGCGGCGCGCTCGGGCGGCACCTCGATGGCGTTGATCCTCACGACGCTCACGCCGGCCCCGCCATCACACCTCGAACCGATCCAGCCCGAACCGCGCCCAGCGCGCGTCCAGCTCGGCCTCTCGGCGCTGGGCCGCCTGCCTGCCCGCCTCGAGCGCCTCGGCCGCCGCGGCGCGGACGCGCTCTGCCTCCCAGCGGGCCACGTCGGGCCAGTAGCGCGGGTCGGCGCCGCCGTGCGACGCGACCCAGGTCGTGGCCGCCCCGAAAACCGACAGCGGAAACCAGCGCATCAGTACGGGCTCTCGTGCTGATGCCCGCTCTTTGGCGGCGGGCTCGCCGCGGGGCCGGAGCTGGCCGGGTCGGCGGCGTCGGCGGCCCGGCGGGCCCGGTAGGTGTCCATCGCCTCGCGCAAGGCGGCCGAGACGCTGCTCAGCTTGCGCACCGGCGCCTTCAGCGCCGCGTTGACGGTGCCCACCGCGCGCTCGGCGCCCTTCGTGGTGTTGACCGCCGTGACCATGATGTCGTCGATGCGATCGATCTCACGGTTGACGCCGTCCATGGTCACCTGGGCCTTGCTGAGGATCGGTACCACCTCATCCGTGACGCGGGTCACCGACGTGGCCACGTTCGAGAAGACGCCGGCCATTCGCAGGAACAGGTACGACACCGCGCAACCCGACAGCACCAGAAAGAGCGACAGCGCCAGCTTCAGGACATCGTCGAAATCCACGCCTCTCCTCCCTCGTGCACAGTTCCGGGGGGCGCGATAGTACCTGCCGCAACCAGGCGCCCGTCGCGGTAGAGGGCCGCCGTCTGCCCGGGGGCGACCGCCTCGGCAGGCTCATCCAGCGCCACCCGCAGCGTCTCGCGGCCTGCGCGGCGGGCGCGGCCGC
>JAUVPZ010000084.1 GCA_030598395.1 Miltoncostaeaceae bacterium
CTGGCCATCTGAGCTACTCCCGCAGGCCCGGCGAGTGTACCGCCGGTCGCGGGCCCCGACCGGGCCGGTGTGCCCGACGCCGGGGCCTCGAATCCGCTAGGAACCAGCGTATGGCGGATGGCGGGGGGAGACGGCCCGAGGACGAGCTGGCGCGGGTCGACCTGGAGCACCCCGAGCCGGGCTCGGCAGTGCGCCGCACCTACCTGGCCAGCGAGCGCACCTACCTGGCCTGGTGGCGCAGCGGGCTGGCCGCGCTGGCGCTGGCGGTCGGCGTGGGCCGCCTGGTGCCCGAGCTCACCAGCGGCCCGGAGTGGCCCTGGGCCGTGCTGGGGGCCGGCTTCGGGTTGCTGGGCGTCCTGGCGGTGGTCTATGGCTACTGGCGTCAGCGGCAGGTCACCCGGGCGATCGTGGAGCAGCGGTTCGAGCCCGTCGACGCCCGCGTGGTGACCGCCATGACCGCGGTCGCGGCAGCACTGGGCGTCGCCGTCGTGGTGCTGATCGCCGTCGGCGTCTAGGGACCCGCGCTGCTCTCAGCGCTCGCGGAGGGCGCCAGCAGCCTTACATGTGTTATTTACATGTAGTAGGGATGAACGACGCCGACGGAGCGATTCAATGATGCGCGGAGGGCGTGGTCCCCGGGGCGCCCGCTGCCGGCGCATGGTTCGGCCCGGCGTCTGGGAGGTCCAGGCGCGGGTCGAGCGGTTCGTCGAGCCGGCGCTGCTGCTGCTCCTGGCGGAGCGGCCGCGCCATGGCTACGACCTGGTGGAACGCCTCCCCGAGGTGACCGGCGACACGCGCCGCGTGGACATGGGCAACCTGTACCGCCTGCTGCGCGCCCTCGAGCGCGAGGACGTCGTGGCCTCGTCGTGGGACGAGGGCGCCGCCGGCCCGGCCAGGCGCATCTACAAGCTCACCGAGGCCGGCCGGTCGCTGCTGGACCGCTGGGCCGAGAGCCTGCCCGCGGTCCGCTCCGCGGTCGACGCGTTCATCGAGCGATACGAGCGCCGAGAGGGGGTGAGCACATGAGACACAGGCATCGCGGACGCTGCGGGCGGAAGGGCTTCGGCCGCCGCGTCCCCAATCGGGAGGACATGCTGAGCCATCTCGAGGAGCGCCAGCGCGACATCGAGGAGGAGCTGGCCGACATCGCCGAGCTGGTCCGCCGGCTGAAGGACGAGCCGGCCCCGGCGAGCGGCACCGCGTAGTCCTCGCCCGCGCCGCGGCGGTGCGCGCCCCCCAGCGGGGCGCGCCCGTCAGGCGCGGCCCTCCAGGCCCTCCGCGCGGAAGCGGCGGGCGCGCTCCATGTTGTCGAGGTCGGGGCCCTTCCCGTCGGCTCCCGGCACCTCCAGGATCACCGGCAGCCCCTGCAGCTCGGGGCAGGCCAGGATGCGCCGCATGCCGTCGGCTCCGATCTCGCCGTCGCCCAGGTTCTCGTGGCGGTCGCGGTTCGATCCGAACGCGGTCTTGCTGTCGTTGAGGTGCAGGCAGCGCAGGCGGTCGAGCCCGACGACGTCGTCGAACTCCTGGGCCACCCGGTCGATGCCTCCGGGCTCGTGCACCGGGTAGCCCGAGGCGAACAGGTGCTGCGAGTCGAGGCAGAAGCCCAGGCGCTCCGGCGCGCCCACGGCGTCGTGCACCCGGCGCAGTTGCTCGAAGTTGCGGCCAATCGTGTCGCCGGCTCCGGCCGTGTTCTCCAGGTAGACCCACGCCGTGCCGCCGGCCGCGTCGAGGGCCTCTGCGATGCCGGCGCCGATGCGCTCGATGGCCTCGTCCTCGCTGCTGCCCTTGAACGAGCCCACGTGCAGCACCACGCCCTCCAGGCCCAGCGAGTCGGCGGTCTGCAGGTGCTGCACCAGGCTCTCGACCGAGGCGCGGTAGATGTTGCGCGTCCTCGTCGCCGGCTTGCCCGGCGGGCCGGTGGGCACCTCGCGGTCGGGCGCGCCGAGGTTGATCAGGTAGAGGCCGTGCGACACCAGCGGCCGCATGCCGGCTTCCGCGGCCTTGCGGCGGAAGGCCTCGACCTCCTCGGGCTTGTGGGTGATGGGCCTCCAGGTGCGCGGGTTGTGCGTGAACACCTGGAGGCTGTCGCACCCGAGCGCCACTCCCCGGTCGATGGCGTTGCTGATGCCGCCGCTGGAGCTGACGTGGGCGCCGAACCGCACCGGGGCATCCTACGTTCGGGGCTGCCGGGCCGGAGCGGGGGCGGCGCGGGCGCGCCTCGCTATCCTGCGGCGGTGGCGCGCGAGCGACGCGAGATCACCGGCCCCGCGCGCGTGCGGTTCGCACCCAGCCCCACGGGCAGCCTGCACGTGGGCGGTGCGCGCACGGCGCTGTTCAACTGGCTCATCGCTCGTGGTACCGGGGGCGCCTTCGTTCTGCGCCTCGAGGACACCGACCGCCAGCGCTCCACGCCCGAGAGCGAGGCCGAGATCCTGCGCGCGCTTGCCTGGCTGGGCCTCGACTGGGACGAGGGCCCCCTGCGCCAGAGCCAGCGCGGCGAACTGCATGGGGAAGCAGTGGAGCGGCTGCGCGTGGCGGGGGCGATCTACCAGGCGTGGGAGAGCGAGGGGGAGCTCGAGCAGCAGCGCCGCGCGGCGACTGCCGAGCGGCGGGCGCCCGTCGTGCGCGGGCGGCGCGAGTGGGCCGACGCCGACCTGGCGCGCTTCGAGCAGGAGGGGCGCCGGCCGGTGTGGCGCTTTGCAGTGGACACCGGCGGCGCCACCGCGATCGACGACTACGTGCGGGGCACCGTCACCTTCGAGCACGCCGCCATCGAGGACTTCGTCGTGGCGCGCTCGGACGGCACCGCCACCTACAACCTGGCGGCGGCCGTCGACGACCTGGAGATGGGCATCACCCACGTGGTGCGCGGCGAGGACCACATCTCCAACACCCCCAAGCAGATGATGATCATGCGTGCGCTCGGCGGCCAGCCACCCGAGTACGCGCACATTCCGCTGATCCTGGGGCCCGACAAGAAGCGCCTTTCCAAGCGCCACGGCGCGGCCTCGGTCGAGGACCTCCGGGCCGAGGGCTACCTGCCGAAGTCGGTCATCAACGCGCTCGCCCTGTGCGGCTGGAGCTACGACGACAAGACCACCATGTTCACCGTCGAGGAGCTGGTGGAGAAGTTCTCCATCGCGCGGGTCAGCAAGAGCCCGGCCGTGTTCGACGCCAAGCGCCTGAAGGTGCTGAACGGGCGGTACCTGCGGACCACCCCGGACGACGAGTTCGCCGAGATCCTGGTCGAGTACCTCACCGGCAGCGGGTACCTGGACGGCAAGGGGGAGGACGCCGCCGAGCTGGTCCGGCGCAGCGCGCCCACGGTGAAGCGCAAGCTGGGCACGCTGGCCGAGTACGACGACCTGGCCGGCTGGCTCTTCCGCCCGTACGCCATGGAGCCCGAGGCGTGGGACGTGATCACGGTGGACGTGAAGCACTCGGTGCAGGTCATTGGCGCGGGGCTGGGGCGCCTGGAGCGGCTGGACGAGTTCTCGGTGGAGGCGATCCGCGAGGCCCTGTCGGACCAGTTGCACATCCTGGGCGAGAGCGCCCGCGACTTCCTGGAGCCCCAGCGCATCGCGATCACGGGGACTACCGTCTCCACCGGCATCTACGAGAGCATCGCGCTGCTCGGGCCGGAGGAGACCCTCGCGCGCTACCGGTCCACGATGGGCCGCCTGGCCGAGCTGTGGCAGACCGCATGAGGGGCGAGTGGTACCGGCCGGTGCTGATCGGCGGCGCCGTCACGCTGGGCGCGTTCGCCATCGTCGCGCTGGTCATCAGGCGCTCCGGCGGCTCGGACGAGACGCTCTCCATCGCGGGCGGCGTGCTGGCCTACAGCTTCCTGGCCTTCGCCCTGGTGGTGGGGGCTCGCGCCTTGCGGCGCCGCAACCGCGGTGCGAGGGACGCCATCGAGCGCTTCCTGGCCGACCACCCCCGGGTCATCGAGGAGGTGGGCGAGCCGGTGCGCGTGGAGGTACCTTCCGCGGTCGCGCGCGGTCTGCGCAGGCCCGGTCAGGCCAACGTCGGCGCCGAGTTGTCCGGGCCCCGGGGGAACGCTCGGGCCGAGTTGGTGATGGCCCGGCTGGGCCGGGACTGGGAGGTGCTGACGGCGGCCCTGGAGGTCGATGGCCGGCGGGTGGCGCTGGCCGGGGCGCCTGGCGAACCCGGCTGACGCCAGCATGAACGACCCGCAAGCGCTCCTGGGCGCCTTGGGCGACGCGGCGATCGACCTCGGCGAGGACGACGCATAGCTGCGGCCAGCCTCCCGGCCCGGGCTCGGCGCGGGGCCCTGGCGGGCGCCGGTGCCGCAGGCCTCTGGGCGCTGCTGGAGCCCGTCGCGGCGCGCGCCTTCTGCACCGGCTACACCGACGTCCGGTTGCTCGGCCGGCTGGCCACGGACGGCCCTTGGTGGCCGGTGGCCGGCGTGGCCGCCCACCTGGTCAACGGGGCCACCTTCGGCGCGGGTGCCGCGATGCTCGGTGTGCGCGGCGCGGTGGCCGGCACGGTGGCGGCGTCGGTTGAGGGGCTCGCAGTCTGGCCGGGCATGGCCGTGATGGACGTCGTACACCCCGACCGTCGCTCCGGGTGGTGGCCGCCCCTGTTTTCCAGCCCGCGGGTCTTCGCACAGGAGGCCGTGATGCACGCCATCTTCGGCGCGGTGTTCGGCTCACTGCTGGCCCTTGCGGACGACGAGCCCGGCTGAGGGCGGTTCAGGCCGCTCCGAGGTGGCGGCGCGCGACGGCCTCGACGCGCCGTGTCAGGCCCAGGCGGCTGGGCTGGCGGGGCGGTTCGGTGCCGCGCACCCGCCGCTCCATGGCCAGCCGCCCGCGCTGGAGGCGCATCAGCTCGAAGGCGACGCGCGGTGCCCGCTCAATCAGCAGCTTGGCGCACCACGCCGGCGGCAGGTGCGGGCGAAGCGCCTCGGCCAGCACGGGCCCGTAGGGCGTCATGTCGGCTGCATCGCCGGCCAGCAGCGACAGCGCCGCGTCGGCGGCCAGCCCGGCGCTGAGGAACGACCCGAACATGCCATCGCCCGAGAAAGGGTCCGCCAGCCCGGCCGCGTCGCCGGCCAGGGCGGCGCGCCCGCGCACCACGGGCGAGCGCGGCCGGCGCAGGGGGATCTGGTGGCCCTGCAGGTCGGCCAACTCATCGGGCCGAAGGCCGTGCGCGGCGCAGAGCCGAGCCAGGTGGCCGCGCAGCCGTGGGCCCTCGCCCGGCCAGCCCCAGACGCCCACGTTGGCGTGGTCGCCCTTGGGGAAGATCCAGCCGTATCCGCCCGGCACCGTGCCCAACTCGAACAGCATCCGCTCGGGTGGCACGTCGACCCGCTCCAGCGCAACGTTGCCCTCCAGGGCGACCGTCGGCACCAGGCCGTCGGTCAGTCCCAGCGCCTTGCGGCTGATGCCGGTCGACCCGTCGGCGCCGATCACGGCTGTCGCGCGCAGGGTGCCGCCCGGATGGCGGATCGTCACGCCGCCTGCGTCCATGTCGATGCCGCGCACCCGCACGCCCTCGCGCAGGTCGGCGCCGGCGGCGGCGGCGCCCTCGGCCAGCAGGGTGTCCAGCCGCCGCCGGCGGGTCATCACCACCAGCGGCCCGGCGGCGCGGTGAAGGATGCGCGGGCCGAAGCCGTGACGGAACTCGACCTCGGTCACCACCCGCTCCGCCACGGGTGTCACATCGAACGGAACGAGGCCGATACCCCTGAGCGTGATTCCGCCGCCGCACGGCTTGTCGCGAGGGAAGCGGGCACGGTCCAGAAGGGCCACCCGCGCACCCGCGCGGGCCAGGCGCGCCGCGGCCGTCGAGCCCGCCGGACCGGCGCCCACCACGACCACGTCAACGTGTGCGCTCACGTTGGTGAGGTTAGCTACCCACCCCGTCCGGGGCTCTCCCCTGGACGGGTGCGCTATCCTGATGAAAGCACGGCGTCGACGCCGGAGCCTTCGGGTGCCCGGAGTCCGCCCTGCCGATCACTGAAGAGGGGAAGTGCGTGTACCAGCCTGGGGATACCGTTGTCTACCTGACCCACGGGGTCGGGGACATCGAGCGCCGCGAGAAGCGCGAGGTCATGGGGGAGAAGCGCGAGTACCTCTTCATCCGTTTCCGCAGCGGCATGACGAGCCAGGTGCCCGTGAAGTACGCCCGCGACACCGGCCTGCGCGCCCTCATCAGCAAGCGGGCTGCCACCAAGGTCACCCGCGCGCTCGCCAGCGAGCCCTCGGGCCAGGGGGGCCTCTGGAGCCACCGTGTCCAGCGCAACGAGGACAAGCTCAAGCGCGGCGAGGCGGAGCTCACGGCCGAGGTGGTTCGCGACCTCAGCGCGCTCGAGCGCGCCGGCAAGATCAGCTCGTCCGAGCACCTGCTGCGCCGCAAGGCCATCGGCCTGCTGGCCCAGGAGCTGGCCGAGGTGTGGAAGATCGACGCCGCCAAGGCCGAGGACCGCATCGTCGGCCTCGTCGACGATGCCGCCGCGGAGGCCGCCGAGAGCGCCGCCGCCTAGCGCTCAGCGCTCGGTCCCGGCGCTGCTATCGTCGCCGCGGCGGGACGTGGCGCAGGCTGGTAGCGCACCTGCTTTGGGAGCAGGGGGTCGCCGGTTCAAATCCGGCCGTCCCGATCACAGAAAGCCCTGCTCAGGCAGGGCTTTTCTCATGCCCCAGCGCATCCCCGGTGCCGGGCGACAGTGCACCTGGAGGCACCTCGGGACGGTGGTGGACCGTCTGCGACGGGGGGGGAGACGGTGGGGGAGGCGGTGGAGGAAACCGCGCCGCAGGCCCGCGGCGCGAGTTCTGAGACCCCTCCGGTGCGAGCCACGCCGAACACCCATCCTTCGCACCCCCGCACCGCGCGAGGCACCCCCACCCCTACTACCCGTCGATTCTTAGGTCGGCGGGCATCGACGAGAGGAAAAGCAATGGGCCGCGCCTACACAGCAACTCGTTCCTACAGCGCCGATCCCGGAGCCGTTGTCGGCCAGATGCCGGCTGCGTTCGAGTCGATCGACGCCCATGTGGGGAGCAGTGATCCCGCGAGCGGCACCACCACAGGGTCGAAGAGCTTCGGCTGGCTCACCTGGGGCGAGCGAGTCAGCGCGCAGGTCTCGCCTGCCGACGAGGGCTCCACGGTCACGGTCGAGTCGAAGCTCAAGTTCGGTTTGATCGACTGGGGCAATAACAA
>JAUVPZ010000044.1 GCA_030598395.1 Miltoncostaeaceae bacterium
CCCGAGTGTCGCCTCTACTCGGGGATAGGAGAGGCTAGCCCGAGCTGGCTGGCGCCGGCCGCACCAGCAGCACCGAGCACGGCGCGTGGTGTGAGAGCTGGGTGGCGAAGCTCCCCAGGGTGACCCGCTCCCAGAAGCCGCGGTGCGAGCCCGCGACGATGAGGTCCGCGCCAGCCTCCGCCGCCCAGTCGCAGACCGCCGCGGCAGGGTGGCCCTCCAGCAGGACCCCCTGCGCGTCGGGTATCCCCGACGTCGACCGGCTCACCAGCTCGCGCGCTGCCTCGATGAAGACGGTGGGGTCCAACATCGACGCGGCCAGGCCCGGCCCGCCCAACATGGAGGAGTCCGTGGCCGGCGGCGCCAGGGGCAGTGGGGCGACGTGCACGATCGACAGCGTTCCGGCGCCGAGGGCGTCGCGCAGGGCGACCGCCCGGTCCAGCAGGCGGGCGTCGGCGTCGCTGCCGTCGATGCAGACCGCGATGTGGTCGAAGCCCTCGGGCACGGGGCCACCCTAGCGCCAGCGGTGCTCCCCGTGGGGGGCTAGGATCGCCCAGTTCCGCGTGGGGTCTCGAGAAGGGAAGCTATGAGCGACGCCGCCATCGACGTGCTCGGCATCGGCAACGCGATCGTGGACGTGCTCACGCACGCCGAGGACGGCCTCGTGGAGGCGCACGGGCTGGCCAAGGGGGCCATGACGCTCATCGACGCGCCGCGCGCCGAGGCCATCTACTCGGTGATGGGCCCGGGCGTGGAGGTGTCGGGTGGCTCGTGCGCCAACGCCATGGTGGGCGCCGCGGCGCTCGGCTCGCGCGCCGCCTACATCGGCAAGGTCCGCGACGACCAGCTCGGCAGGATCTTTGCCCACGACATCCGCGCCGCGGGGGTGGCATACGACACGCCCCCCGCGCCCGACGGCGCGCCGACGGCGCGGTGCCTGGTGCTCGTCACGCCCGACGCCCAGCGCACCATGGCCACCTACCTCGGTGCCTCGGTGGAGCTGGGGCCCGAGGACGTGGACCCCGAGCTGGTGGCGGCGGCGCGCATCACGTTCCTGGAGGGCTACCTCTGGGATCCGCCTCGGGCCAAGGAGGCCTTCCGGGCTGCCATGGCCGCGGCGGGCGGTGCGGGCCGCACGGTGGCGCTCACCCTCTCGGACCCGTTCTGCGTAGAGCGCCACCGATCCGAGTTCCGCGAGCTCGTCGACGGCGAGGTGGACCTCCTGTTCGCCAACGAGGAGGAGATCGTGTCGCTGTATGAGGCCGACTCCTTCGACGAGGCGGCCGAGCTGGTCCGCGGGCGCTGCGCCATCGCCGTGCTGACCCGCAGCGCCAAGGGTTCGGTGGTGGTCACGGCCAACGCCACCCATGAGGTGCCGGCCGCGCATGTGGAGCAGGTGGTGGACACCACCGGCGCGGGCGACCTGTACGCGGCTGGGTTCCTCCACGGCCTCGCGCGTGGGCGCGACCTGCCCGACTGCGCGCGGCTGGGGTCGCTGGCCGCAGCCGAGGTGATCTCGCACTTCGGTGCGCGCCCGGAAGCCGACCTGGCAGAGGCCGCGGGCGCCCTGGCGTGACCGGCGGCACGGCACGCGCCGGGGGGCCCGTGGCCGATGGTAGGGTGGGCCGCGTGCGCGTCGCCGACTCGATCATCGATCTGGTCGGGCGCACGCCACTGGTGCGGCTGGGTCGCATCGACGAGGGCACCGACGCGCGGATCCTGGGCAAGCTCGAGAGCTTCAACCCGGCCGGCAGCATCAAGGACCGCATCGGTCTCTCGATGGTTGAGGCCGCCGAGCGGGAGGGCCGGCTCGTCCCCGGCCAGAGCGTCGTCATCGAGCCCACCTCGGGAAACACCGGCATCGCGCTGGCGTTCGTCTGCGCGGCCAAGGGCTACCGCTGCGTGCTCACGATGCCCGAGACGATGAGCATCGAGCGCCGGGTGCTGCTGCGCGCGTACGGCGCCGAGCTGGTGCTCACGCCGGGCGCCGAGGGCATGCGAGGCGCCATCGCCATGGCCGAGGAGATCGCGGAAGAGACCCCCGGCTCGTACATCCCCCAGCAATTCCTCAACCCGGCCAATCCCGACGTGCACCGCGCGACCACCGCCGAGGAGATCTGGGAGGACACCGGCGGTGAGGTGGACGTGCTCGTGGTCGGCGTGGGCACGGGCGGCAGCATCACCGGCGTGGCCGAGGTCATCGCCGAGCGCCGGCCGGGCTTTCGCGCGGTCGCCCTCGAGCCCAGCGACTCGGCGGTGCTCTCCGGCGGGCCGGCGGGGCCGCACAAGATCCAGGGCATCGGCGCCGGATTCGTGCCCGGCGTGCTCAACACCGACGTCTACGACGAGGTGCTGCGGTGCAGCGCGGACGACGCCTTCGACATGACTCGCCGGCTCGCGCGCGAGGAGGGCATCCTGGTGGGCATCAGCGCCGGCGCCAACGTGTGGGGCGCACTCGAGATCGCCCGGCGCCCCGACGCGGCCGGTAAGACCATCGTGACCTTCCTTTGCGACACCGGCGAGCGCTACCTCACCACCCCGCTGTTCGCGGACGCGTAGCGCCCTCCCGATGCCCGTCACGCAGCCAGACTCCCGATGACCGGTCTGTACCCCGAGCCCGAGGACATCGAGCGGCTCCTCGACCGCGCGGGACCCGATCGGCCGCCCAGGCCCGACGGCCTCCCACCCTGGGGCCCACCGCCCCCGGCCGACATCCCCGATCGCGTCATCGAGATGTACGCCATGCGGCGGATGGGCCACACCCTCCAGCAGATCGGCGACCACTACGGCATCACCCGCGAGCGCGTGCGCCAGCTGATCGGGCGGCAGGGACTCCCCGCTCGGGTGGCCCCGGGCCCCGAGGAACGTGCGCTCGCGCGGGCCAGGGGGCGGTCGGATGAGATCGCGGACCTCTATCGCGAGCTCGGCAACGTGGCACACGTTGCGGCCCGAACAGGGCTCAACCGCGGCGCGGTGGGCCGCGTGGTCAGCGACGAGGTGACCGATCGCCCCGCGTACGCCAGGAAGCCCGAGCGCGACCCCCGCTACTCGGACGACGAGCTGGTCGATCTGCTGGGCCGGGTGGCACGGGAGGCCGGCACGGAGTGCCCCTCCGTCAGGGAGTACCGGGCCCACGCCGCGGGTCGATTCCTCCCGGACGGCCGGCCGTGGCCGGGGCCCCAGACCTACTTGGTCCGCTTCGAGACCTGGGTCGAGGCGCGGCGCCGGGCAGGCCTGGAGCCAGGACGCACGGGGGGTCCGCCGCGGCGGTACGACGCCGACGACTGCGTCCGGGCGGTGGCCACGCTCTGGCGGCAGCTCGGCCGGGCGCCGACGGTCGCCGAGTACGAGGAGTTCTCCCGCGGCAGGAGCCACATCCCCTCCGTCGCGATCGTCCGCAGGCGGATCGGGGGCGGATGGCGGGCCATCCTCGCCACGGCCCGTCCCCACCTCGCTGGCCCGAGCGGCAAGCGCCCGCGCCGGCAGGGCTAGCGTCCTCGTCTCGCTCGGGATTCGTGCCGACCGAGGACGCCGCATGGCGAGGGGATGCAGCCGCGAAACTGCCCATTAGTTTCTGACCCGGGGCACTAGGATGACCCTCCGGCCCGGTGGATCATCAGGGCGCGCCGACCGCGCTCGCCGAAGCCGAGCCTGACCAGGAACGGCACGGCGTCGGTGCCGTCCTCGACGGACGCCGCGAGGTGCGTGCCGGCCGCCGCCGTGACGGCGTCGGCCACCTCCGAGACCAGCCGGTGTCCGATGCCAAGGCGGCGCGCGGCGGGCATCACGCCGAGCCAGTTGATCCAGCCCTCGGGCACCATCGCCTGCGCGAAGCCCACGATCTGGCCCCCGTCGTCGCGGGCAGCCAGGCAGCAATCGAACCCCCCCGCCTGCTCGTAGCCCGTGGGCTGACCCATCTCGCGGAACGCCGCCAGGTCGGCCATGGCCTCCGCTTCGAAGGCGGCGAAGTCCTCGGCCCACTCGTTGCGGTAGGGCTCGACGCGCACCCGCAGGCCGCCCATGGCGCGCGGCAGGCCGGCCAGCGGTCGCGCCATCGTGATCGTGCGGGCGTACACCTCGAAGCCGGCAGCCGCCAGCGGGCCGGCAAGCTCGTCGTCGGCGGCGAGGTCCACGTCCCACGGCGGCTCCGGGAGCCTGTCGAGCAGCGCGCGAAGCGCGGTCTCGTCGTCGGCCCGAAGGCCCTCGAGCCGCAGGGCCCTGGCGGTGGGGGAGGGGCCCGCCCGGCAGGACGCTCCCTCCACGCGGACGGCGTCGCTACTCGAGGTAGGCCTCCACGTCGTCCACGCGCACGCCGAGGTCGAGCAGGTGACGCTGGGCGTCGTCGAGGCTCTGCTCGGAGCCCGTGAGCTCGAGTACTACCCAGCCCGTGTTCTCGCGGATGTCGGCGCGACGGATGTTGGTCACCACGTCGAACCGCGTGGCCACGCCGTGGATGATCGGCTCCTGGATGAGCGTCTCGGGGAAGGTGAGCTTGAGGCGGCGGCTGCGCATGGGAGGCCCCCCCTGGAGGGCCGACCTATACTAATCGTCATGGCACGGGCAACGTTGCGCCGCAGTGTGGATCGGATCAGCGATACCGTTCGCCGCGACGTCGCCGTCGCGCGCGAGCGCGACCCGGCGGCCAGGTCCACCGTCGAGGTGCTGCTTTGCTACCCGGGGCTGCACGCCATGTGGCTGCATCGGGCGGCCCACGGGCTCTACCGTCGCGACCGGCACCTTGCCGCGCGGCTGCTCAGCCAGTTCTCCCGCCTGGTCACCGGCATCGAGATCCATCCGGGCGCCACCATCGGCCCCGGGCTGTTCATCGACCACGGCATGGGGGTGGTGGTCGGCGAGACGACCGAGATCGGCGAGGACGTCACGCTGTACCAGGGCGTCACGCTGGGCGGCACGGGCAAAGAGAGCGGCAAGCGGCACCCGACGGTGGGCGACGGGGTCATCGTGGGCACGGGCGCCCGGGTGCTGGGCCCGGTGAGCGTCGGCCAGGGTGCCAAGATCGGCGCCGGCGCCATCGTCATCAAGGACGTGCCGGCCAACTCTACCGTCGTCGGCAACCCGGGCCGGCCGGTCACGGTCGACGGCGAACGGGTCGCCGACATCCACCACCCCACGCTCGAGCACACCAGCCTGCCCGACCCCGTGGCCGAGGCGCTCGACTGCCTGGTGAGCCGCATCGCCGAGCTCGAGCGCCAGCTGTCCGACGTGCGGGCCGGGCGCGTCGATCCGGCCGGCGTCGCCGGCGAGGACGATGACGACTGCCTGCCCAAGGTGCGCGACGAGATCGCGGACATCCTGGGCCGCAGAAACGCCGCAGGCGGATAGCCGGGGGCTGCCCGGGCGCGGCGGTGGGCTCGGGTACGCTCAGCGGGTGCCCGACCCCGCCGCCGGACTGAACCCGCCGCAGCGTCGGGCGGTGCTGCACCAGGGCGGGCCGCTGCTGGTGCTGGCAGGCGCCGGCAGCGGCAAGACGCGAGTGCTCACCCACCGGGTGTCGCACCTCATCGGCGAGCGAGGTGTCCGCCCCGATCGCATCATGGCCATCACGTTCACGAACAGGGCGGCGGGCGAGCTTCGCGGGCGCCTCGAGGGCATGGTGGGCCCTGCGGCCGGGGCCATCTGGGCCAGCACGTTCCACTCGGCCTGCGTCCGCATCCTGCGCCGCGAAGCGGCGGCGGCGGGGTACGCGCGCGACTTCGGCATCTACGACGCCGACGACCAGTTGCGCCTGCTGCGCTCCTGCTACGGCGACGAGGAGGTGGATCCCAAGCGATATGCCCCGCGTGGCGTGCTGTCGGCCATCTCCGACGCCAAGGGCCTCCTGGTGGGCCCGGACGAGTTCGCCGACGCGGCCGAGTCGTTTGGCGAGGGGGTCGTGGCCCGCCTCTACCGCCGCTACCAGCAGCGGCTGCGCGACAGCCAGGCGATGGACTTCGACGACCTGCTGGCCGTCACCGTGCGGCTGCTCGAGGGCGAGGAGGCCATACGAGCCCGCTACCAG
Organism: Miltoncostaeaceae bacterium; assembly: GCA_030598395.1. Lineage (GTDB taxonomy): Bacteria > Actinomycetota > Thermoleophilia > Miltoncostaeales > Miltoncostaeaceae > JAUVPZ01. The sequence continues at coordinate 6,017 of JAUVPZ010000044.1, forward strand.
GGGCGCTTCGAGCACGTGCTGGTCGACGAGTACCAGGACACCAACCACGTGCAGTACCGGCTGGTTCGGGTGCTGGGCGAGCCGCAGCGCAACGTGTGCGTGGTGGGCGACGACGACCAGAGCATCTACAGCTGGCGCGGCGCCGACGTCTCCAACATCCTCGACTTCGAGCGCGACTACCCCGACGCCACGGTGATCGCGCTGGAGCAGAACTACCGATCCACCGAGGCCATCCTGCGCGCGGCCAACGCGGTGGTGGCCCGCAACCGGGGCCGACACCGCAAGCGGCTGTGGAGCGAGCTGGGCGAGGGCGAGCCGATCGCCGTCATGGCCTGCCGCGACGAGCACGAGGAGGCCCGGCTCGTCGCCGACGAACTCGACCGCGCCGTGGCCGGCGGCGGATCGCTGGACGACGTCGCGGTCTTCTACCGCACCAACGCCCAGAGCCGCGCCATCGAGGACCAGCTGGTGCGGCGCGGCATCGCCTACGACGTGGTGGGCGGCCCCCGGTTCTACGAGCGCGCCGAGGTTCGGGACGCCCTGGCCTACCTGCGCGCGGCCGCGAACCCGCACGACGGGGTGGGCCTGGCACGCATGCTGGGCGCGCCCCGGCGCGGGCTGGGGCCCGGTTGCATCGCAAAGCTCGCCGCGTATGCCGCCGCCGTGGGCATCCCGGTCGCGGACGCCCCTGCGCGGGCAGACGAGGTGCCGGGCCTCTCCGGGGCGCAGCGCGAGGCGCTCCAGCGCGCCGCCGGGTTGCTGAGAGACGTTCGGGAGGCCGACGCAGCGGGACGGCCGCTGGACGAGATCGTGGAGATGGTGCTGGAGCGCTCCGGCCTCCGGAGCGCGCTCGAGGGTGAAGGCACCTTCGAGGCCCAGGGCCGGCTCGAGAACCTCGCCGAGCTCGCCGGCGTGGCTGGGGAGTGGAGCGCCGACCGCGACGGGCCGGGCCTTCCGGGTTTTCTGGAGGAGGTCGCGCTCACGGCCGACGCGGACGCCGTGGACGCCAGCGACGGCCGCGCCACGCTGATGACCATTCACAACGCGAAGGGCCTCGAGTACGAGACGGTGATCATCACGGGCCTCGAGGAGGGGCTCTTCCCTCACGCCCGCTCCGACACGCCGGAGACGCTCGAGGAGGAGCGTCGCCTCTGTTACGTCGGGCTCACGCGCGCACGGCGCCGCCTGGTGCTCAGCCACGCCCGAAGCCGCGCACTTTACGGCGGACGCGACTACCGTCTGCCGTCGCGCTTCCTCGGTGAGCTGCCGCCCGAGTGTCTCGCCGACGTCCCCGGTGGGCGCCGCGCCGCGCCGTCAGCCGCGCGGGCGCTCGCGCCCGGGCCAGCGCTCGCGGCGGGCGACAACGTCGTCCACGCCACGTTCGGCGAGGGCGTGGTCACCGAGGTGGAGCCTGGCGGCGACCTGGTGCGGGTGCGGTTCACCAGCGACGGCGCGGAGCGGCGGCTCATGGCCGGCGCCGCGCCCATGCGCAAGCTGGAGGCGGGATGAGCGAGACGGTCATCATCGACGGAAGGGCGGCCGCGGAGGAGGTGCGCGAGGCGGTGCGGGACGACGTGCCCGCCTTCGTGGCGCGCCACGGCCGCCCGCCCGGGCTGGTCGGGGTGCAGGTGGGCGACGATCCCGCCAGCGAGATCTACCAGCGCCGCAAGGCCGAGGCCGCCGAGGCCGCCGGCATCGCCTCGCGCCGAATCGTGCTCCCGGCCGACACTACCCAGCAGCAGCTGGACGCCCTCATCGACGAGCTCAACGACGACGACGCCGTGGACGGCGTGCTGGTGCAGCTGCCGGTCCCCGATCAGCTGTCAGAGCCCGCCATCGCCGGGCGCATCCACCCCGACAAGGACGTGGACGGCTTCTCGGCCGGCAACCTGGGACGCCTGGTGCGCGGCGAGCCCGGCTCGGTCCCCTGCACCCCGCGCGGGGTGATGCACCTGCTGGACCGGGCCGAGGTGCCGCTGGAGGGGGCGAACGTGGTGGTGGTGGGTCGCAGCCTGATCGTCGGCAAGCCCTTGGCGCTGCTGCTCACCGCCCGCAGCGCCACGGTGACGGTGGCGCACTCGCGCACGCGGGACCTGCCGGGGCTGTGCCGTGGCGCCGACGTGCTGGTGGCCGCCGTGGGGCGGCCCGAGATGGTGCGCGGCGAGTGGATCAAGCGGGGCGCCGCCGTCATCGACGTGGGCATCAACCGCACCGACGCCGGTCTGGTCGGCGACGTGGCCGGCGACGAGGCGCAGGGTGTGGCCGGCTGGCTCACGCCGGTGCCGGGCGGCGTGGGACCCATGACCATCGCGTTCCTGCTGGCCAACACGCTCGAGGCGGCCTCGCGGCGGCTAGTGTCCTGAGCCGCAGGCGGGTTGGCTGGCCGAGCCCAGCGCCAGCTGGGTCAACCGACGGACGCGAAAACAGGGAGGGTGACGGAGCGATGAAGATCGCGATCTTCGGCGGCACGGGCGATCTCGGGCGCGGTCTCGCCATCAACTTTGCGGCGGCGGGCCATGAGATCGTGGTCGGCTCGCGTAGCCAAGAGCGCGCCGATCAGGCTGCGGCCGGGCTGGCCGAGGCCCTGCCCGAGGGCTCCTTCACCCCGATGGAGAACGTGCCGGCGGCCGAGGCGGGCGAGGTCGCGATCGTCTCCATCCCGCACGAGGGCATCGAGGCCACCATCCCGCCCATGGCCGGCGCGCTTGCCGGGAAGGTCGTGATCTCGGTGGTCAACGCGCTCAGGTTCGGCAAGAGCGGGGCCATCGCCGTCCCGGATCTGCCGGGCGGCTCGGCCGCCCACCAGATCCAGGAGCTGGCTCCTGAGGCCAAGGTCGTCGTCGCCTACAACAACCTCCCCGCCGCCGGGCTGCAGGAACGCCACCATCTGAACGCAGACGTGCTGGTGTGCGGCAAGAGCAAGGCCGCCCGCGAGCAGGTCATCCGGCTCACCTCGGCCATCCCCGGCACGCGGGCACTCGACGCCGGACCCCTGGCCAACGCGCACATCATCGAGGGGATGACCGCGCTCATCATCAACCTCAACAAGCGCTACAGCGGCGAGGCCAGCGTGGCCGTGTCGGGCCTCGAGGAGGCCCCGGCCCGGCCCTGAGGCCCCCGGTCCGGGCCAGGGAGCGGCCCTACAGGAGGCCCCCGGCGTCGTCGGCGGCGCCGAGGATGGCACCGGCGCGGCCGATCGCCTGCCGCGCCCGGCCGAGCTCGCCGCGCAGGGTGCGGTTCTCGGCCTCCAGGGCCGACAGTCGCTCCTGCGCCTCACGCAGCAGTGCGTCGCTCGCCTCGGCCGCGGGGTCCTCGCTCGCCTCGCCGTCCTGGCGCTGCCGCCAGGCCTCGAACCCGGCTGCGACGGCCTCGACGTCTCGGTCGTCGCCGCCGAAGCGCCGCGCGGCTTGCTCGGCCGAGGCGCCCGCCTCCACCAGCGGCTGCATCTCGCGGTAGAGCCCCACGGGGTCGCGGCGAGCGGCCTCGCGCGGGTGCGCGACGGCGTCGGGCCCGCTGGGCCGCGCTCGCTCGCGGCGCTGCCAGGAGTAATAGGCGGACGACGTGGAGGCGACGGTACGGTCCATCTCGCCGGCGACCTGCCGGATCGCCTCGGTGGGCCGCGCGCCGCCCGCGACCAGCTCGCTCACGCGGTCATGGACGGCCTGGGTGGCCGTCGGTCCGCGCGACCCGCGCCCCTTTTTCTTGGTGCCGCTCGTCATCACCTCGTCCGCTGGCAAACGTACGTCAGCCGTGGCCGGGCCGCCACCCGTCAGCCGTAGCCGCGCTCGTCGAGCTGGCCCTCGTCGAGCCCCAGATGGTGCCCCAGTTCGTGCAGCAGCGTGATGTTCACCTGCTGGACGATCTCCTCCTCGGAGCGGAAGACATCCAGCATGGGGTACATGTAGATCGAGATCAGGGGGGGCAGCGCGCCCGAGGGGGGGCGCCCGAAGTCGGTCGCCGGATGGCCCTGGTAGAGGCCGTACAGCGGCCCGTGCTTTGAGGGCGCGCGCTCCTCCACGACGACGCCCACCGGGTCCGGGTCTTCGAACGCCTCGGCGAACGGTTTGGGCACGGTGTTGATCGCCATCTCGACGAGGCGCTCGAACTCGCTGCGGTCCACGGGACGATCGTACAAGGGTCAGGGGGCGCAGGACTGGGCGAACGGGGGGGCTGCGGCCCCCCAAACCGCCCGTGCGACGGTGGGAGGGCGCCCACGTGCCCGCTTTGCTGGATGCATCGTGGCCGGAAACGACAACGCGCGCCGGGTCGCCGCGCTCGCGCTCGTCGCCTGGACCCTCCTCGCGCTGCTGGCGGCGGGCCCCGTCATGGCGCAGTCGACCACCGCCATCCCGTTGTCGCGGGCGCTGGACGCGCTGGCGGCCGGCGCGGTCGAGTCGGCGCGCATCGAGGGCGGCACGCTGGTCCTGCGCGACGGGCCCCGGAGGTTGACCACGCCCCTCCCGCCCGCGCTGACCGAGCGGGCCTACGATGCCGCGCGCCAGGGTGGCGTGCCGGTGATCGTGCGGCCTCCCGCCCCCGCGCCCCCCCCGAGCGAGGCGGCCTCGTCCGGCGGGGTCGACGCCGTCGCCCAGGTGCAGCAATGGGGCCCCATCCTGTTGCTCGGCGGCCTGGTCGTCGTGGCGGCACTCACGCTGCGGATGGCCGGTGGCGCCCGCTTCCAGCATCGGGTGCGGCCCGCGCGCAGCACGGCCCGGCTCGCCGACGTGGCCGGCATCGACGAGATCCGCGACGAGGTCGTCGAGATCGCCGACTACCTGGCCGACCCGCGGCGCTTCCGCGAGGTGGGCGCGGAGCTGCCACGCGGCATCATGCTCCACGGCGCGCCCGGCACCGGCAAGACCCTGCTCGCCCGGGCAGTGGCGGGAGAGGCCGGCGTTCCCTTTTTCAGCGCGTCCGGCGCCGAGTTTGTGGAGGTCTACGCGGGCCTGGGGTCGAAGCGGATCCGCGCGCTGTTCGCGGCGGCCCGCAAGGCATCCCCGGCCGTCGTCTACATCGACGAGATCGACGCGGTCGGCGCCCGGCGCACCGGCCACGCCGCCACCGGCGAGCGGGAGCAGACGCTCGACCAGCTGCTTACCGAGATGGACGGCTTCCGAAACGAACCGGGTCGCCCGGTCGTCGTGCTCGCATCCACCAACCGCCTTGACGACCTCGACCCGGCGCTGCTCCGCGCGGGGCGTTTCGATCGCAAGATCGGGGTGGGCCTTCCCGGCAGGGAGGCACGACAGCGCATCCTCGACGTGCACCTGCGCCGTCGCCCCCTGGCGCCCGACGCCTCGCCCGCGGCCGTGGCCGGGTTCACCGCGGGGATGGCCGGCGCCGACCTGGCCGCGCTGTGCAACGAGGCGTCCTTCGAGGCTGCGCGGGCCGGAGAGCGGACAATCGACATGGGCCACTTCCGGCGTGCGTTGATGCGCCTCTCGGTCGGCCCGGAGCGTCGCGGCCGGCTGCTGTCCGACGACGAGAAGCGGCTGGTGGCCTACCACGAGATGGGCCACGCGCTGGTGGCTCACGCCTCGCCGCACGGGCATCCTGTCGAGCGCGTGACCGTGATCCCCCAGGGCCATGCGCTGGGCATCACCGTGGCGCTACCGGAGGAGGACCGGTTCCTCGCTACCCGCGCAGAGTGCGCCGACCGCCTGGCCATGATGATGGCCGGGCGCGCGGCCGAGGAGGTGGTGTTCGGCGAGTTCACCACGGGCGCCGCGGACGACCTGGTGCGGGCGGCCGAGCTGGCGCGCCAGATGGTGACGCAGCTGGGCATGGCGGCCGACAGCACCGAGAAGAGCCTCCGTGCCGGGCTGCCGCCGCTCGTGGGCGCCGAGCCGCCGGAGCGGGCCGAGGAGGCCGCCCGCGCGCTGGTGGAGGGCGGCTACCGCCGCGCCAGGCAGATCATCGAGGCCCATCTTTCGACGCTGCATCGCGCGGCCGCCCGCCTGCTGGAGGTCGAGGCCCTCGATCGTGAGGAGATCGCGGAGCTGCTGGGGCCACGGCCGCGGGCCCGGCGGCTCGCCGTCGGCGGCGCCTGAGCCCGATCACACCGGCCAGGCCTCGAACCGGTAGGCGGAGTCCCAGAACATCCACTCGTAGCGCGCCGCGGTGAGCGCGTGGGCGCGCGCTGAGGCCCGGGCGCGGGAAGGCAGATCCACCGAGGCCGCCTCGCAGGCCGCGATGGCGCCCCGGACGGCCGCGGCGAACTCATCGCCGGCGTACGTGTCGATCCAGGCCTGGTACCGGGGGTCGGGCGAGCCCGCGCCGGCCAGTTCCCTCCCCACCTCCCAGTAGATCCAGTAGCACGGCAGCACCGCGGCCAGCGCGTCGTGGCGTTCGCGCAGGGCGCACGTCGACAGGAGGAACGAGGTGTAGGCCAGACAGGTGGGCGTGACGGGCGGCGGCTCGTCCTCGGGCGGCGGCACGACGTCGAGCTCGGCCATGAGACGCTCGTGAAGGTCACGCTCGACGGCGATGGCCTCGGAGGCGTGCCGGCAGAACATCTGAAGCGTGTCGGCGTCTGGCGCCCGGGCCGCGCACAGCGCCAGCGCCCGCGCGTAGTCGCGCAGGAACAGGGCGTCCTGCACCACATAGCGCTGGAACACCTCGACCGGAAGGGTGCCGTCGGTGAGGCCCGTCAGGAACGGGTGCTCCAGCACGCGCCGGTAGACGGGCGCGATCTCGTCCCAGATCTCCTGCGCGGCGCTCATCCTGCGACCCCCGTGTTGGTGACGTCCACCGTGCGCGGGGTGCTGGGCTCTCCTGGCCCAGACCCCCACAACTCTCGCCTTTCCCGCTTGCCGAGCGGGATCCGAGCCTCCTGGCGCTCGGTCCCGCTCGGCGCCTGAGACCGCCTGAGACCGCCCAAGACTGGCGCGCGCTGGCGCGCAACTGGCGCGCACTTCGACCTCACGCCGGCACTCCGGCGCGCACCGCGTCCTCGCCCGCTGAGGCGAGGAAGGCATCGAGCAGCGCGGCCGCCTCGTCCTCGTTGCCGGGCATTAGGTGCCCGTATCGATCGAACGTGATGCTGATCGAGCTGTGGCCCAAGTAGACCGCGATCGACTTCGCGTTCACGCCTGCCGCGATCATCAGCGACGCACAGGTGTGGCGAGCCTCGTGGAGCCCGATCGTCTCCAGTCCCACGTCCTTCCAGCGGCGAAGAGCGCGCCCTCGGAGGGACTCGTAGACCCATGGGGTCCCTGAGTTCGAGCCGAACGCCAGCCCCGCCCGGCGGCCGGTGCGCATCCGATGCGCGAGGAGGGCCCGCCGAAGAGGCTCGACCATCGGCACTCGCCGTCGGCCGGCCCTACTCTTCGGTGCGACGTACTGGCGCGCCTTCGGGTCCCAGGACCGCTCCACAGCGATCGTGCGGCCTTCGAGGTCGATGTCCTCCC
>JAUVPZ010000103.1 GCA_030598395.1 Miltoncostaeaceae bacterium
CGCCGCCTGCGCGATGCGGGCCACCTGCCGGAGGACGCGGCGGATGGCTGATGACGGGCGCGCGCGCGTGCACGTGGCGCTGGCGCGCTGCGGCGTGGCGAGCCGCCGCGCCGCGGAGCGGCTGGTGACCGCGGGCCGGGTCGAGGTCAACGGCCGGCCGGCGACCATCGGCCAGGTGGTGGACGCCCACGATCTGCTCGAGGTGGACGGCCAGCCGGTGCGACAGCAGGACATCGCCGGCTTCCTGCTGCACAAGGCGCGGGGCGCGGTCACCACCGTCAGCGACCCGCAGGGCCGGCCCACGGTGCTCGACGGCCTTCCCGACCGCGTTCGCCTCTTCCCGGTGGGCCGGCTGGACCTCGACACCACCGGCGCGCTCCTGGTCACCAACGACGGCCCGTTGGCGCACGGGCTGATGCACCCCGGCCGGGGCGTCGCCAAGGTGTACGAGGCGCTTGTGGCCGGCCGCGTCTCGGCCTCGACCCTGCGCCGGCTGCGGGCCGGCGTGGACCTCGACGATGGCCCCACGGGCCCGGCACGGGTCGAGGCCATGGACCGCCCCGCCGCGGGGGGCACCTGGTTGCGCGTCGAGCTCACCGAGGGGCGCAACCGGCAGGTGCGGCGCATGGGCGAGGCGGTGGGGCACAGGGTGCTGCGCCTGCACCGCTCCTCGTACGCCGGGCTGGGGCTTCGGGGCCTGCGCCCCGGCGCGCATCGGCCGCTTCGGGCGGAGGAGTGGCGGCGGCTGCGCCGCCTGGCGGGCCTGGAGCCGGCCGGGTGAGCGAGCGGCTGCTCCGTGCGGTGCGCGGCGCCATCTCGGTGCCCGAGGACACCAGCGACGCCATCCGCGAAGGCACGGGGGAGCTGCTGCGCGAGGTGCTCGACCGCAACGGCCTCGAGGCCCGCGACCTGGTCTCGATCATCTTCACGGCCACCCGGGACCTCACCGCCGACTTCCCGGCCGCGGCGGCGCGCGAGATGGGGCTGAGCACCGTCCCGCTGCTGTGCACGCGCGAGATCCCCGTGGACGGTGCGCTGCCGCGGTGCGTGCGGGTGATGGTGCACTGCTACGCCGACCCGAAGCGGCCCATCCGCCACGTCTACCTCCGCGAGGCGCGGCAGTTGCGCACCGACCTGCCGGAGTAAGGTGATCGCGGCACGGCGGACGAGGGCCCTGCCGAAGCCCTACGACTGGAGTCGCTGCGCCCTCGAATTGGGGGCGTGAGCCACCAGCAGGTCCAGCCCCAGATCCAGCGCGGGTGCCGAGTGGGTGAGCGCGCCCACGCTCACGGCGTCCACGCCAGAGGCCGCGGCCGCCCGCGCGCGCTGAAGTGTCATGCCCCCCGACGCCTCCAGGCGGGCCCGGCCGGCGGCCAGGGCGACGGCCGCCCGCAGCGCCGGCTCGTCCATGTTGTCCAGCAGCACCCAGTCGGCGCCGGCCTCCACGGCATGGCGGACGCCGTCCAGGTCGTCGGCCTCGATCTCGACGGCCGCATCCGGCAGCGCCGCGCGCGCCGCGCGGACCGCGTCGCCGAGGTCGACGCCGCCCAGCGCCAGGTGGTTGTCCTTCACCAGCACCTGGTCGAAGAGGCCGCGGCGGTGGTTGTGGCCGCCGCCGGCCCGCACCGCCGCCTTCTCGAGGGCCCGCAGGCCCGGCGTGGTCTTGCGGGTGTCGAGCACCGCCACGGGGGCGCAGGCCTCCACGTAGGCGGCGGTGAGCGTGGCGATGCCCGACAGCCGAGAGAGCAAGTTAAGCAGCGTCCGCTCGGCCGCCAAGAGCGCACGCGCCGGGCCGCCGATCCGTGCCACGGCGGCACCCGGGGCCAACCGGTCGCCGTCCCCGAGGCTCCACGCCCCGGCCAGGCCGGTCTGGCGCAGCACCTCCTGGGCCGCGGCGCGGCCGGCGAGCACGCCGGCCGCGCGGGCCACGACATCCGCCTGGGCGCGGGCGCCGGCGGGCACCGTGACCTCGGAGGTGACGTCGCCCCGCCCGCCCAGGTCCTCGGCCAGCGCCCGGGCGACGAGCGCCTCGAGGCTCAGGTCAGGGCCAGCATCCGGTCGAGGGCCAGCCGCCCCCAGCGCGCCATCTCCTCGTCGACCTCGACCACGTTCGGCACCTCGCCCGCTGCCAGCGACTCCAGGCACCAGGTGAGCTTGGGCAGCGTGATGCGGTTCATCGTCACGCACGGGCAGATGTCCTCCTTGAGGCAGAGGATCGTCTTGTCGGGATGCTGCTGCCGCAGGCGGTTGACGAGGTTCCAGTCGGTGCCGATGGCGAGCGTGGCGCCGGCGGGCTCCTCGGCGCAGCGGCGGATGATGTACTCGGTGCTGCCGTCCTCGTCGGCGGCCTCCACCACCGGGCGCGGGCACTCGGGGTGCACGATGACCCGCGCGTCGGCGTGTGCCGCACGGGCCTCCTGCACCTGCTCCACCGTGAAGGCCGTGTGCACGTTGCAAAAGCCCTTCCAGAGGACGACCCGGGCGCCGGCCAGGGCGTCGCCGCCGAGCCCGCCCAGCTCGGCGAGCAGCGGGTTCCACACGACGGGCGCGGCGGGCGGGATGCCCAGCCGGGCGGCGGTGTTGCGCCCGAGGTGCTCGTCGGGGAAGAAGAAGATCGCGTCGCCCCGGTCGAATGCCCAGCGGAAGGCCCGCTCGGCGTTGCCCGAGGTGCACACCGCGCCGCCGTGCTCGCCCACGAACGCCTTCAGGTCGGCGCCCGAGTTCATGTAGGTCAGCGGCACCACCCGCTTGCCGGGAAGCGCCGCCGTGAGCTGGTCCCACGCGTCGCGCACCGTGAAGATGTCGGCGCATTCGGCCAGGTGGCAGCCGGCGCCGGGATCGGGCAGCACCACCCGCTGGTGGGGTGCCGCCAGGACGTCGGCCGACTCGGCCATGAAGTAGACGCCCAGGAACACGATGAACTCGGCGTCGGTGGCCTCCGCGCCGCGCTGCGCGAGCTTGAACGAGTCGCCGGTGACGTCGGCGAACTCGATGACCTCATCCCTCTGGTAGTGGTGGCCCAGCACGACCGCGCGCTCGCCGAGGGCGTGACGGGCCTCCCAGGCGCGCCCGCGAAGCTCCTCCAGGGGGACGTCGGGCCCCGGGACGGGGAGCGCGCAGGCAGGTGCGGGCGCGGCGGTGCTCATGCCGCCACCATTGCGATCGTGGGTTCCGCCGCAGGAAGGGGATACGCCTCGCCCACCCAGGCCACGCGCTGCGCCTGGTCGGGGTGGGCGGCGGTCGCGTCGGCCCGGAAGTGCGCGCCCCGGCTCTCGGTGCGTGCGGCTGCCGCCGTGGCGATGGCCGTGGCGACCTCGCGCATGTTCGCGGTCTCCGCGCTGCTGCCGGCCGGGGTCCCGGCCAGCGCGTCCGCGGCGCGGGCGATGCCCGCGGCGTCGCGCTCGACGCCCAGCCCCTCCCAGGCCTGCGCCTGTATTGCGGCCCGCGCCGGGGCGTCCTCGCCCCGCGGCGCCGGTGCAGGGCGCTGCGGGGCGACTGGAAGGCCCCACTCGGGCCACGCGCCGGAATCGTCGAGGAGGGCGGCCGCGGCCAGGTCGGCCATCACCGCCGCCTCGAGGAGGCTGTTCGAGGCGAGCCGGTTTGCCCCGTGCACTCCGGTAGCGGCACACTCGCCCACGGCGTAGAGGCCGGGCAGGGTGCTGCGGCCCGCCAGATCGGCCAGCACGCCGCCGATGGCGTAGTGCGCCGCGGGCGTGACCGGCAGCGGGTCGCGCGCCAGATCGAGGCCGTGGCGCGCGCAGATGGCTGCCACGCTGGGGAACCGCGCTTTCACGGCGTCGGCGTCGAGATGACTGAGGTCGAGGGTCACGGGCTGCCCGTCCTCGGCGGCGCGGCGCGCGATGGCGCGCGCCACCACGTCGCGCGGCCCGAGCTCGGCCATGGGATGGGCGTCGCGAAGGAATCGCCGGCCGCGCGCATCGCGCATCACGGCCCCCTCGCCGCGGACCGCCTCGGTGATGAGCGGCAGCCCTCCGTCGCCCACGGCCAGCGCGGTGGGGTGGAACTGCACGAACTCCATGTCGCACAGCGCCGCCCCGGCCCGCGCCGCCAGGGCCGGACCGTCGCCCGTGGCGCTCCGGGGGTTCGTGGTGCGCGCGAAGACGGCGCCCAGCCCGCCCGTGGCGAGCACCACCGCCCGCGCGCCGCGCCGCGTTCGACGGCCGGCGGCGTCCTGCGTCCAGACGCCAGAGGCCCGGCCGTCGCGGACGTCGATCGCCACCGCCGTCTCGAGCGCCCGCTGCGCGCGACCGCTGGCGCGCACCGCCGCGACCACCGCGTCGGTGATGCGCGCGCCGGTGGCGTCGCCGCCGGCGTGGGCCACGCGCGCACGCGAGTGCGCGCCCTCCCGGGCCAGCGCGGGGCCGCGGCCGTTGCGGTCGAAGCCCACCCCCAGCGTGGCGAGCGCGGCGAGGCGGCCGGGGCCGGCGGCACACATGGTCATGACCGCGTCGGCGTCGCAGAGCCCGTCGCCGGCGGCGACGGTGTCGCGCGCGTGCAGCCGCGGCGAGTCGCCGGCGCCGACCGCAGCGGCGATGCCGCCCTGCGCCCACGCTGTGCTGCCGGGCTCTCCGCCCGGCTTGCAGAGCACCAGGACGTCCTCGTGGCGGGCCAGCGCAAGCGCCGTCAGCGCGCCCGCGATCCCACTGCCCACGACGATGACGGGGTCGCCCGCGCTCTGGGCACCCCGAGCCTGCGGTCGGATTGGCGTCAAGCTGACACTAACTCCCTCGGGAATTCCTGTCAGTTTGACAATAGCGCAGTGCGAGGCCAGCGCCCTCCGCGGGGAGGGCGCTGGTGTCAGATGTCGCTGGCGCTACTGCAGCGAGGCGACGTAGGCGACCACGTTGTCCAGGTCGGTGCCCGACGCGAGCCCCGCGGGCATCCCGCCGCCGCCGTTCACGACCTGCTCGCGGATCCCCTCGTCGCTGAGGTTCGCGCCCGACAGTTGCGGGCCGATTCCTCCGGCCTCGGTGCCGTCCCCCAGGTGGCAGGTCGTACAGGTCTGGGAGAAGAAGGTCATTCCCGCTGCGACGTCGCCGGCCGCCTGCTCGGTGACGGTCTCGTCCTCCGTGACCGTCTCGTCCTCCGTGACCGTCTCGTCCTCCGTGACCGTCTCGTCCTCCGTGACGGTCGTCGGCTCGGCCTCGGTCACCTCGTCGGTCGTGGTCGCCTCCACATCCGTGGTGACGTCGGTGGTGACGTCGGTGGTGACGTCGGTCGTCGTGTCGCCGTTGCACCCTGCGGCCACGCCCAGTGCGGCCGCGAGGCCCAGCACCGTCAGGAGTGCAAGTAGTCGGCGCATCGTGCATCCACCCCCAGCGTCGGTCGTTGTGGCGGCAGCATATTCCAACGCGCCCGTCCGCGCGAGGCCGGGGCGCGCCTACACTCCCCCGCCGTGACCGCGAATGTTCGCGTCTCACCCCGCATCGCCGCGATGCCACGCTACGAGCCCGGCCTCACGACCGAGGAGGTCCTGGCGGCGCACGGGTTGGACCGTGCGGTGAAGCTGGCGTCCAACGAGAGCCCGTTCCCGCCGGTGCCCCAAGTCGCCCGGGTCGTGGCCGGCGGCGTCGCGGGGCTCAACCGCTACCCGGACGGCCCCG